>NZ_JBIRZM010000004.1:320681-540556 GCF_044390825.1 Streptomyces sp. NPDC018833
GGGTCGGCGCGGTAACACCACCGGCCCACAAAAGGCAAACCGGTGTCCCCCACGTTATAACGGGCGGAAAAAACCCAGGGGGGGGGGGGCCCGCCCCGGGGGGGGCCCCGCCACCCCCGCCCGCGAGGACTACATGTCCGGCAGAGCCATCGGGTTGGACATCTGCTGGATCGCGGTCTTGTCCGCGGCACCGCTGTAGACGCGGACCTCGTCGATCGCGCCCGCGAAGTACTCGCTGCCGCCGCCGAGAGCCGAACGGCCCACCTGGAGGGCGCCGGTGGCGGCCCACAGGGTGTCATCGGTGCCGTGCGCGATGTCGGCGAGCTGGCCGTTCACGTACAGCCGGATCTCGTTGGCGAACGCGTCGTACACGACGGCCAGGTGCTGGCCCGCCGGGTCGGTGTCCGGCAGCTCCTGGTCGTCGGCGAACTTCTTCACCGGGGCCGTGGCCGAGTCGGACTCGGCGACCGCGAGCTCCCACATCGACGGGGTCTCGGCGTTCGGGGCGGGCCGGTAGCGGACCGCGAGGCGGTTGGCCGCCGTACCCGGCAGCGAGAGGACCGTCTGGGCCTTCTCCGGGTCGAGCGTGGTGAGCAGGGTCCGGGCGCTGACCGTGAAGCTGCTCGCTCCGGTGACCGGCGCGGTGGCCGTGGACGCGTAGTCCCCGTCACCGTCGAGCACCAGGTGGCCCGCCCCGACCAGGGGGTACGGCTCCAGCGACAGCGGGTCGGTAGGCGCGCCCATGACGGCGGCGTTGCCGGCGAGTGTCAGCGCCTGCCCGGTCCCGGTGTCCGGGGACGAGCCAGAGGAGGCCGAGTCGAGCTGCCAGTAGTTCTTGCGCTCCGGCTTGACCGTCATCATCTCGGCCACCTGGGCGGCGGGCAGGACGCGGTCGAAGACGCGGACCTCGGCGAGGTCGCCGTCGAGGTTGTCGCGGTAGCCGCTCTTCGCCGTGGTACGGCCGAGCTGCAGCGGGCCGTAGGACCGCCACACCGAGCGGCGGGAGGCGACGCCCTTGGAGTACTGGTTGACGTACAGCCGCAGTTCGGACTTGGTGGCGTCGTAGACGCCGGTCAGCAGGACCCACTGGTCGGCGAGCACGCTGACGCCGGTGGCGACGGCCTTCCACTCGCCGAGCGAGTCGACGTCGGTCACCGGGACGGAGAATGCCCAGGTGCCCGCGGTGTGGTCGTAGCCCAGGGTGAAGCCGGGCTCGCCGGTGCCGTCCTGGCTGACGACGGCCATGTCACGGGTCGGGGTGCCCTTCGGGCGGACCCAGGCGCTGACGCTGAAGCTCTTCGAGGAGTCGAGGACCGTCTCGTTGACATCCGCGTAGGCGGCGGAGGTGCCGTCGAAGCGGGCGGCCGCGTCGACCTTGCCGCCGGGACCCTCCACACCAAAGGTGACGCCCGTGCCCGCGTCCGCGGAGAAGGCTCCGGTCTCGTCGTGCGCCTCGGTGCTGGTCGGCGCGTCGGCGAGGTTCCACTGGGCGGTGACGGGGGTGCCCTCGGTCACGAGGAACTCGTAGTGCGCCTTGGTGCTCGGGTTCTCCGCCTTGTCGACGGCGATGACGTCGACCCAGTGGCGTCCGGAACGCGTCGGCATCCAGCTCACGGTCGCGGGACCGCCGGCCGTCGTGGCGGGGACCGTGGTGGCCGGGGTGGCGGTGCTGTCGAACGCGTACCGGTACTTCACGATGTCCGTGTCGGGCACGGAGTCGTTCGGGTTGGGCGAGAAGGTGAACGAGCCGTAGGTGCCGACGCCGTCGTGGTAGACGCTGTCGGACGGGTACTGCTTGGACAGCACGTTCGGCTTGCCCGGCAGGGTCTTGTCGTAGATGAACTCGCAGCGGACCGTGTCGCCTTCATAGCTCCACGGGCCGTAGCCGTCACCGTCGTAGGCGCGGGCACTCCAGTAGATGACGGTGTTCTGCGGGATCGTCGACTTCACCGTGTGGGTGAACTTGGTGCCGGACGTCGGCGCCAGCCAGGTCGGGGTGAGGTACGTGTAGCTCTTGGCCTCGTTGGTGACCGGGTCCGTCCAGTCGACCTTGAACTCGACCTTCACCTTGTCGGTGCTGGTGCTCGTGTGGTCCGGGTCGCTGGCGATGGCCTGGAGCTGCGGCGGGACCTCCGCATAGGGGCGGCCCGCGCCGGAGGTGCACACACCGCCGGGGTTCTGCGACAGCGAAGTGATCTTGCGGGGCAGGTTGTTGTAGCTGATGGAGAGGTAGGCGTTGCCGCAGATCCGCTTCCACTCGGGCAGCCGGGTCTCGTCCGCCGCGCGCAGGCCGAGCGTCATCGAGGACCAGCCCTCGGCCGCGGCGGTCTTCACCTCGGTGGTCAGTTCACCCGTGGCGCCGGCCTCGAAGTGCAGATTGGCCTGGCTGGAGCAACTGGTGGGCGAGATCGCCTTGTCGACCGTGCCGATGTGGTCCAGCCAGTCGTCCGAGGTGTTGGACCAGCTGGAGGAGGAGGTGATGCTGTAGTTCTTGCCGCCGATGCGGTAGAGCCGGATCGGCTCGGCGGTCGGCGAGGCGCTGTAGATGTGCTCGACGCGCGCGGAGAACGAGGCGCCGAGGATCTGCTTGCCCTGGTAGAACGACATCGGCATCGTGAACAGCAGCCGCCGCACCCCCACGCCGTTGCATGACACCGGGCTGTAGTCGGTGGGGCACTTGCCCACGCCGGCGCTGCCGGAGTACTTCCAGTCCTGCTCGCTCGGCATGCCCGACATCACGCCAGTCCACGCGGTGCGCGAGGTGGTGCGCTGGATCGGGTCGATGACGACCGGGAAGACCGTGTCCTTGCCCTTGAGCATCTTCTGGTCGGGCACCAGGGACAGCTTCCCCTTGCCGACCTCGACGCCGAGCGGCGACGTCTTGCCACCACCGCCGGGACCCGCGAGCGCGGGCTCCGGGGCGACGGCCGGGGCGGGAACCGCGTCCGCGGACGCGGCGGCGAGCGCCTTGGAGACGGCCTTCGGGCCCTGCTTCCTGGCAGCGGCCTCCTTGACGGCGGCCGAGTCCCACATGACGGGCTTGCCGGCCTCGAAGACGGTGCCGCCGACCGCGGCGTCCTCGGCCTTGAGCGCGCCGGTGGCGGCCTCGGTCACCTTCAGCCCGTCGGTCTTCAGCCCCAGGTCAAGCCGGGCGAGCTTCGGATCGGCGGCGGCCTCGGGGGTCTTGACGATCAGCAGGTGGCCGAAGCCGTCGGCCTCCGCGCGCACCGCGAGGTCCACGCCGGGCAGCGCGTCCTTGTACGTGGCCGTCTCACCGTCGAGGACGGGCGCCGGCAGCTTTCCGTACGGCCAGGTCAGGGACAGCTCGCGGCCGGCCTGGTTCATCGTGACGAACGGCCTGCCGGCCGTGCCGTCCGAGAACGACAGGGCCACGGCGGTGGCCTTGGGCGTCACCCTGCCGTCGGACCGGCGCACCAGGGTCTTGTCGATGTCGACCCAGGAGCCGTCCTGGAAGGTACGGATCGGGTCGGTGTACTCCCGTGCCGTGAACGTTCCGTTGGGCTCGGCGTAGATCTCCCGGCGCGCGGTGCGCATGCCGAGGATCTCGATCTTCTTGTTGCTCTTCTTGGCGACCGCGAGGGCCTCGGCCTCCGTCTGCACGGGGGTCCCCGTGCCGACGGCTGCCTGCTTCGGCGCGGCGTCGGCGCCGTCCGAATCGTCCGGCAGGGCGCTGAAGCCGCCGGTCAGTACGGCGCCGGCCGCCACCGCGGCGATCGCGCCGCGCAGCACGAGGCCGCGTCGCATACGTCTGGACACGTGTCCGTTCTCCTTGTTGTCCATCAGCGGACCGTCGCACCGAAAGCGGTGTCGCCCGCGGGAATACCGCCCTCGCCGGGCCTCAATGTCTGCGTCGGAGCACCACCGTTCGCCGTGTTCCACGGGAAGAGGTGGACCGCGTGACCCGCCGCCGGCCCGTAGGGCATACCGACATACAGCCCGCCCGGCGTGGCAGCCAGGCTCAGACCCGCGAGCTGGAGCGGCGCCGGTTCACCGGGGATGCCCCAGCCCGGGTCGATCCAGGAGTCCGACGCTCCGGGCACACCGACCATCGGCACGATGTGGACGCCGCCCTTCTCGCGGTGCTCCTCCGACGACTCCTCACCGGGGACACCGATGGCAAGCCGGGTGTTCGTCCCCGAACTGGTGCTGCTCGGCGCCGTATTGACGGCCGCGAGACGCTGCCCGAAGAAATCGCCCGGCTCGCTCGCCTGCTCGACCTCGGCGCTGTCCTGCTCGATCCACATGGTCTCGGTGAAGGCACCGCTCGCCGAGATCTTGAAGACCTGCACGGCGCCCGCGTCGACCACGCTCTTGAGGTCCTCACCGGGCACGCCAACCGCGAGCAGCGACTCGGTGGTGGAGGTGGCACCCGACGCCCGGTACGGCACCATCGCAAGAGCGGTCCCGAAGCCGTCGCCCGGTTCCTCGGCCCCGGTGATCACGTCCTGGTCCTGGGCCAGGCCGGCAAGGGGCTTGGGGTAGCCCGAGGACAGCGTGTGGCTGAAGACAGCCACGCCACCGGCGAACGGCACGGTGCCGAGCGCCTCGCCCGGGGTGCCCACGGCGAAGTGGGTCGGCGTGGTGGCGAGCGACGCGCCGAACCGGTCGTCCGGCTCGGCGACACCCGGCACCGCACCTCCGGTCTCGACGTCCTGGTGGATGATGCCGACGACGGTCTGCGCGGTCCCATGGATGTAGACGAAGCCGCCGGCGTCCTCCACGGTGCCGATGGACTCGCCCGGTACGCCTGCGATGAGGTACGGGCTTCCCGTGGACGTCCTGCCCGCGGCGAGTGCGTACCCGAGCCAGTCGCCCGGCTCGGCCGCACCGCCGATGGTCGTTCCCTCGCCCTGGAGGTGCTCCTTGGGAACCTTGCCGCCGTTGAGGCCTGCGGCTGAGCCGTAGACGATGTGCACCAGGCCGGCGTCGGCGTTGGTGGAGACGTCCTCGTACGGGGCACCGACGGCCAGGTCGGCACAGCCGTCGGCGTCGGCGTCGTAGACGGCGAGGGCGAATCCGTACCGGTCTCCCCGCTCGGCCCAGCCCTGTACGTTCGGCGAGTCCTGCGAGAGTTCGTACGTCCCCTTGCCGCCGCCGTAGACGATCCTCACGAGCCCCGCCTCGGCGTGACCCGCGACGGTCGCCTCCGGATCCGCGATGGCGGTGTCGCGGATTCCGTCGCCGTTGAAGTCCGACTCCACGCCGGAGCAGCCGGCGGCGGTCGCGGCGTGGGTCGGCGAACCGACGCCCAGGACCGAGGCGGTCAGGACGAGGGCGCCGGCGGTGAGCGCCGTTCGTCCCCGCATGGTGCGTCGTGGCCGACGCGTTGGACTGGTCACTGCGTTGGGTCCTCCCCATTTGATCCCGGCGGCTTCCGCCGGTGGTTTCGGCGTGGGCGCCGTGCGTGGCATCCACGTGTGTCGATGGGCCGTTCGGTCCTGAGCGGCCGTTCCTTCGAACGGCCCGCGGGGCCCGGGGGTTGGAGGTCGGTTTGCTTTCCGGCGGTTTTCGGTGGACGGACTGTGCGTGGCCGAGGGCGCCGCTGTGTCCTGACCGGGGAGGGCCGCCGCGTCGCCCTGCGGTCCCGGCCGCCGATTGCCTGCTGGACGCGGCCCGCCGGAGAGCCGGTCGCTGCCCTCGCGCAAGCGAGGTGCTGTGTCCGGGCGGGGGCCGGGCTGCCCGGGCGGGCGTGGCCCGGCCGGAGCCGGGCTGCCCGCTTCACTGGCGCGACCCGTTCGGCCAGGGCCTGGCACCGTCATGGGGCTGGACCGGTCTGCCGGTGAGCCGTCACCGCCCCTGCGGCACGGCAGGATGCGACGGCCCCGTGGCGCCGGGCCCCGCGAGGACCGGCCGCCGCGCCCGTCAGCTCAGGAACGCTCCGAACGCGACGTTGTCCAGCGGGATGCCGCCCTCACCCGGCCGCCAGCTCTGCGTGGGTGCACCGCCGTTGGGGGTGTTCCAGGGGAAGGCGTGTACGGCCCTGTTCGCCACGGGCCCGTACGGGACACCGACGTACAGCGCGCCGGGGCTCGATCCGAGGCCCATGCCGGTGAGCATGCGGGGCGCACGGGTCGCGGGGATGCCGTTCCCGGGCGAGATCCAGCTGTCACCGGTTCCGGGGTCACCGAGCAGGGGCAGGATCTGCACCCCGCCCTCTTCCGGATACTCCTCCGTCGACTCCTCGCCCGGGGCCCCGGCGGCGAGCCGCATCGTCGCCGCCGTGCCCGTCACGGTCGGGGACGTGTTGACGGCGGCGAGCCGCTGGCCGAAGAAGTCGCCCGCCTCGGCCTCGCCCTCCACGCCCGGCTGGTTCTGGTCGATCCACTTGAGGTGCTGGACGGTGCCGTCGGCCTTGATGTGGTAGGTGTGCACGGCGCCGGCGTCGACGGTGGTCGCCAGGTCCTCGCCCGGTACGCCGACCGCGAGGAGCGAGTCGTTGTTCGCGGTGGCACCGGCGGGGCGGTAGGGCGCCATCGCCAGGGAGGAGCCGTACTGGTCTCCGGCCTGGGCGGTGGTGTCACCGGTGCCGCTGCGGCCCTGCCCCATGCCGAAGAGCGGGTCCGGGATCCCGTCGGTGTTGATCGACGGCCGGAAGGCGATCACGGCACCGGCGAACTCCATGTTCTGCGTGGTGGTGGCCGTGGACTCACCGGGAGCACCGACGACGAAGTGGCGGTCGGTGGCGGCGATCGACGCGCCGAAGCGGTCGTTGGGCTCGGGGTCCTCCCACACGCCGGCGCTGTCCTGGGCGACGTGCGCCACGTTGTAGCCGGTGCCGTAGACGTAGTGGAACATCCCCATGTCCTTGCCCTCGGCACCGTCCTCGCCGGGGGCGCCGATCACGAGGAAGGGGATGTTGGTGGCCGACCTGCCCGCTGCGACGGCGTATCCGACCCAGTCCTCGGCCTCGTAACCACCGCCGAGTTTCCCGTCGGCTCCCTGCCGGAAGCCGTAGGTGCCGAGTCCGGCCGAGGCGACGCCGGTGGGCGAACCGTAGATCAGGTGAACCAGGCCGGCGTCCTTGACGGTCCGGTCGGTCAGGTTGATGTCCTCGAACGGGATGCCGACGGCGATGTCGCTGCACCCGTCGTTGTTGGCGTCGTAGACGGCGAACGAGAAGCCGAACTGGTCACCGGTCTCGGCTGCGTCCGACACGTTCGGCGAGTCCTGCGACAGAGCGAACGTGCCCTTGCCGCCGCCGTAGACGATGTGGATCTGCCCGGCGCGCTCCTTGCCGGAGACCGTGGCCTCCGGGTCCGCGAAGGCCATGTCGCGGATGCCGTCACCGTTGAAGTCGTTCTGCGCTCCGGCGCAGCCCGTGGCCGCGGCGGCCTGCGGCACCGGTGCCGCCCCCTGCCCGAGCAGGGTGACCGCGGCGCCCAGAGCGAGCGCCGTCACCCCCCGGGCCGTACGCGTGCCGACACGCGGCATTCTTCCCCCCACCTGCTGTGCCGTGTGGCGTCCTTCGAGCAACGAGAAGCACGGCATCCATGTGACTGGTCCACGAGGCAGCCCGGATCGGTCGTCCGGGCAGCCTCATGCCTCTGCCGGCCGGTACGGAGGTGGGGGACACCACCGGCACAGCACATTGGTGCCGATCCGGCCGATGCCAAACGAAGCCTCCCTGCTCCGCCGACTCCCCGTCACATCCTGGTTCCGGCCCCCCGCGACCAGCAGAAGCGGAACGGGACTATGACATGAACGGCGCAACCTCACAAGATCACAAGTCCGACATCGACTCATCAGTGATCATCAGTGATCATCACGCCTTGATCACATCGGCTGCACCAGGGCGTCATGGAACGGTCACGAACCGGGCGCACTCGACCGGACCGGACGCCGCTCCGCGGCCACACCTCCGCGGTGCGGCCGCGTCGGCTCCGGGCAGCAAAACGGGCGCGGTCCTCCCCGAACCGGGAAGGACCGCGCCCGAACAGCGGCCGGACTCAGCGCATCAGCATGCCCGCTTCCTGCCCCGCCGCCTCCGACGGCAGGGCCACCAGACCCATGTCGGCGCCCGCCGGGATCAGCCGGTGGGCGGGCAGCACCCGCACCGTGTAGCCGAACGGTCCCGTGCGGTCCAGCGCCATCGGGCCCTCGTACACCCAGCGGCCCTCCAGATCCGGGCCGCTCGACGGCTTCAGCGGGAAGGTCTGGGCGTCGCGGATCGCGTCGTCGGCGTCGACCCGGCCGGCCACCGCCTGCACCTCCACATCGTCCGGCCGCAGGTCACCGAGTCTGGCCTGCACCCGCAGCGTCAGCGTGGAACCCAGTCCCGCCGTCGCCGCGGCCCCCGCACCCGCGTCCTGGTCCACAGCCTCCACATGGTCGACCGCGACCTGTGGCCAGCCAGCGCGGACCCGCGCCTTGAAGTCCGCCAACTCTCCGGCGGCCGAGGCGTCCAGGGCCCGGTGGGCCTTGGCGGCGGGGGTGTACAGCCGCTCGACGTACTCGCGCACCATGCGGCCGGCCAGCACCTTGGGTCCGAGCGTGGTCAGCGTGCGGCGGACCATCTCGATCCAGCGGTCGGGCAGTCCGCCGGCCCCCCGGTCGTAGAAGCGGGGCGCGACACGGTCCTCGATCAGCGAGTACAGCGCCGCCGCCTCCAGTTCGTCGCGGCGGTCCTCGTCGGTGGCCGCGCCGTCGGCGGTGGGGATCGCCCAGCCGAAGTCCGGCTCGTACCACTCGTCCCACCAGCCGTCGAGCACCGACAGATTGAGGGACCCGTTCAGCGCCGCCTTCATGCCGCTCGTGCCGCAGGCCTCCAGCGGACGAAGCGGGTTGTTGAGCCAGACGTCGCAGCCCGGGTAGAGCTTCTTGGCCATCGCCATGCCGTAGTCGGGCAGGAAGACCAGGCGGTGGCGCACCTTCGGGTCGTCGGCGAAGCGCACCAGCTCACGGACGAGACGCTTGCCCCCGTCGTCGGCCGGATGGGCCTTGCCCGCGACGACGATCTGGATCGGCTGGGTGGGGTGCAGCAGCAACTCGGTCAGCCGGCGGCGGTCGCGGAGCATCAGCGTGAGCCGCTTGTACGAGGGCACCCGCCGGGCGAACCCGATGGTGAGCACGTCGGGGTCGAGCACCCCGTCGATCCAGCCCAGTTCGGCCGCGCCCGCACCGCGCTGGCGCCAGGAGGCGCGCAGTCGCTCGCGGACCTCCAGCACCAGCTGTTCGCGCAGCGAGCGGCGCAGCTCCCAGATCTCCGCGTCCGGAATGTTCGCCACGGCGTCCCAGCGCGAGGACCCGCCGACCGACAGGGCGTCCTCCGCGCGCCCCGGGCCGATCTGGCGCGCTCCCAGCCGGAAGACCTCGGGTGCGACCCAGGTCGGCGCGTGCACGCCGTTGGTGATCGAGGTGATGGGCACCTCGACGGCGTCGAAGCCGGGCCACAGGCCGGAGAACATCTCGCGGCTGACGGCCCCGTGCAGCCGGGACACGCCGTTGGCGAGCTGGGCGAGCCGCAGGCCCATCACCGCCATGTTGAACAGGCCCGGCTCGCCGCCGGGATAGCTCTCGGTGCCCAGCTGGAGCACCCGGTCGACGGGGACTCCGGACAGTTCGGCGTCGTCCGCGAAGTGGCGGGCGACGAGGTCGCGGTCGAAGCGGTCGATCCCCGCGGGCACCGGGGTGTGGGTGGTGAACACCGTGCCCGCGCGCACGGCTTCGAGGGCCGCGTCGAATCCGAGGCCGCTGCCGCCCTTGTCGGGGGACTCACCCAGTTCGCGGATGCGTTCGAGGCCGAGGAAGCCGGCATGGCCCTCGTTGGTGTGGAACACCTCGGGCGCGGCGTGCCCGGTGATCCCGCAGTACGCACGGACCGCCCGTACGCCGCCGATGCCGAGCAGCATCTCCTGGAGCAGCCGGTGCTCGCTGCCGCCGCCGTACAGCCGGTCGGTGACGTCGCGGGCGCCCGGTCCGTTGCCCTCGACGTCGGAGTCGAGCATCAGCAGCGGGACGCGGCCGACCTGGGCGACCCAGATGTGGGCGTGCAGCAGGCGGCCCCCCGGCAGGGCCAGGGACACGCCGGCCGGGGTGCCGTCGGCCTCCCGCAGCAGATCGAGCGGCAGTTCGTTGGGATCGAGCACGGGATAGTGCTCCTGCTGCCAGCCGTCGCGGGAGAGCGACTGGCGGAAGTAGCCGTGCCGGTAGAGCAGGCCGACGCCGATCAGCGGCACGCCGAGATCGCTGGCGGCCTTGAGGTGGTCACCGGCGAGGATGCCGAGGCCGCCCGAGTACTGCGGCAGGGCGGCGGTGACGCCGAACTCCGGTGAGAAGTAGGCGACGGCGGCCGGGAATTCGGTGGTGTCGGGGCCGCCGTCGCCGGACTGGTACCACCTGCGGCCGTGCAGATAGTCGTCCAGGTCGTCGGCGGCCGCGGCGAGCCGGCGCAGGAAGCGCCGGTCCTTGGCCAGGTCCGCCATCCGGGCGGCGGACACGTTCCCGAGGAGCCGCACGGGATCGCCGGCGACGGCCTGCCACCCCTCGGGATCGACGGAGCGGAACAGTTCTTGGGTCTCGGTGTGCCAGGACCAGCGCAGATTGCGCGCCAGGCCGCTGAGCGGTTGCAGTGGTTCGGGGAGGACGGGGCGGACGGTGAATCGACGAATGGCCTTCACAGGTCCCACCTTCGCAGGGGATGTACGCATCCGAGCGGACGCACGGCGGTGTGCGCCCTTTTCCGTCGGTGCGACGTTAGTCGCACCCCGTCCCCGCCCACCACGGCGCACGGTTCGCCAGGGGGCGCACACCCCTACCGGTCGCATTGCCCGACCGCCCCGGTGTGGCCCCCGCCGCACGGCGAATTCAGGCCCGTTCAGGACCTGCCGTCGGCCCCAGGCTCAGGACCTGCCGCCGACCCGAGGAGGCCCATTACAGGCAGCAACCGCCACCGACCGCTGCCCCGTCAGCCACGGCCCCCGCCGCTCACCGTTCCTCCGTACGGGGAGCCCTGGTTGACGCTCCCCGGGTCGAACGCGCCGGTGGCCGCGTATCGTGCCGCGATACCGGTGAGTTCGGCCTCCGGGATCACGTCGTGGATGTCGGTGAATCCGCCGGGTGCACGCCGGTGGGCCAGGTCGATGACCACCTCGGGTCCCTTCTGCCGGTTGGACAGCTGCAGTCGGGTCATGACGGGCCGGCGGTCCGCCTCGTAGGCGGCGAGCGCCGCCACCGGGTCGCGGTGGCCGGCCAGCGCGTGGGCGAGGGCCCGGCCGTCGACGACGGACTGGGTCGCCCCGTTGGAGCCGATCGGGTACATCGCGTGTGCCGCGTCGCCGATCAGCGTCGTACGGCCCCGGGACCACACGGGCAGCGGATCGCGGTCCACCATCGGATACTCGTACGCCGCGTCGGCGGCGTGGAGGATCTCCGGGACGCTGACCCCGTCGAACTCCCAGCCCGCGAATCGGCCGGCGATCGCGGCCACGGGGACGGACCGGTTCCAGTCGCCGCGGAAGGTCTTCCCGGCGGTCTCGGAGGGCGCGGCGAGCGCCCAGTTGACGAGGACGTCACCGCCGTCGGCGGGCTCGGAGATCGGGTAGACCACGGCCCGCAGCCGGTCGTCCCCGGCGATGAACATGAAGTCGCCCGCGCGCTGCGCGGGCACGCGCGAGACCCCGCGCCAGACGAGCATGCCGTTCCACGGTGGCTCGCCCTCGCCGGGACGGAGCGCGGCGCGTACCGCGGAGCGGATGCCGTCCGCGCCGATGAGCAGGTCCGGTTCCAGCGAGGCCCGGCCGCGGCGTGCGCCGTCGCTGTGTTCCAGGGTGACGCGGGGGCGGCGGCCGTCGATCCGGTCGACGCGCGTCACTCGTACGCCGCTGAGCAGTGCGCTCTCGCCGAGCCTGTCCCGTACGGCCTCGGCGAGCGTGAGCTGCAGCGCGCCGCGGTGGACGGACAGCTGGGGCCAGTGGTACCCGGCGGCGAGTCCGCGTGGATCGCGGGAGATCAGGCAACCGCTGCGGTGGTAGTAGCGCAACTCCCGGGTGCGTACGGCGTGTCCCTCGATGCGGTCGAGCACACCGAGCGCGTCGAGTTCGCGCACCGCGTTGGGCATGAGGTTCAGGCCCGCGCCGAGCGGGCGTATCTCCGGGGCGGCCTCGACCACTGTGATCCGTTCGAACCCGGCCGTGTGCAGGGCGAGCGCGGCGGTGAGGCCGGCGATGCCGCCGCCGACGATCATGATGTGGGTCATGGGGACGAAATCTCCTCGAACTCTCCTGTGGCTCTCCTGTGGCGGTCAGCGGGCGCTGGTGCCCGGCCGCTCCACCGAGCGGCGCACCAGGGTCTCGTTCTCGCGGGTCAGGTCGAGGACGGAGCGCAGGAGGGCCACCGGTGCGCCGCCGCTGCCGGCGTCGTAGAGCCGCACCTCCTCGCTGTAGGCCTTGCGGGCGATGGTGAGGTGGCGGGCGCGGAAGGTCTTGAGGATGCGCAGCACACGGGCGAGGGAGACGGCCGACGCGGTGAGCGTGGCCGGCACGCGGCCCCCGCCCTCCCAGCTGAAGGCGGCGGAGAGCTTGGAGACGGCGGAGACGCCGCCCCGGTGGGCCGCGTAGTGGGCGCGCCAGGACGGCAGGCTGTACTGGACGGACTCCTCGAGGAAGGCGTCGTAGCGTTCGTCGCCGCGGTCGCACTGCCAGAGCGTCAGGTCGACGAGCCACAACGGGACCTGGGCGGCGGCGGGGCCGAGGTAGTCGCGCCCGGCGACGTCGATCTCCTCGAAGTAGGAGCGCATTTCGCGGGCGAAGAAGACGGGGGAGACGCGGGCGACGGTGAAGTCGATCGAGTCGACCATGGACTGCACGTGCTGGGCGGTGCGGTCGAGGGCCAGGGCGAACCCCGGGTCGTACGGCTCCAGTCGGGCGAGCTCCGCGCAGGTGTCGAGCGAGGCGACGAGGCTGGGGAAGACCATGCGGACGGCGTCCTGGAGGTTGCCCTCCATGGGGTCGCCCGTGTACATCCGCCGGCGCCGTCCCGAGGGGTTCCAGGTCGTGTAGTGGTGCACGGTGTCCCGGGGGACCATGTCCGTGCGGCGGCCCAGTTCCTCCAGGACGGGCAGGGCCTCCGGAACGGCGGCGAGCGGCTGTACGCCGTGACGCTTCAGCGAACCGAGGAGGATGCCGAGGTCGCGCATCGCGGCGAGCGCGTCGACGATGCCGAGCGAGGCGACCCGGTTCTCGTCGGGTACGAGCGTGCGCAGGGCGACGGTGAGCGCGGGCACGTCCGCGTCCGCGTTCATGGCCGGGAGCGCGGCGAGCAGCGCGTCGGCACCGAGCGGGTCGGCCGCACGTATCTCCCCTATCCGGTAACGCGGTTCGCCGAGCACATCGAGACCGGGCGCGACAAGGTCGTACAGGGTCAACGGAATGTCCCTTCGGACAGAAAACGGTTCACTGGTGGGATGTGGGGCGGGCGAAGCGCGGGGCAGCCCTGTGCCGCGGTGGGCGCACGGCGTGTACCCGGCACCGTCCCCGCCCCCGGTCACTCCACGGCGCCGCCGACCCGGTCCTGGCGTGGCGGCGCCATAGCGGGCGCGGGTAGCCGCAGCCGGGAGGAGAGCAGGGCGGCCAGGGCCGCGAACGCGGCTCCGGCCAGAAGGGCGGACCTGAAGCCCGCGGTCTCGGCCGCGGCGTCGCCGGGCGCCGCGGTTCCCGCGGTGGCGACGGCGACGAGTACCGCGAGCCCGAGGACCGAGCCGAACTGCTGGCTGGTGTTGACCAGTCCGGAGGCGAGTCCCGTCTCCTCGGGCGAGGCCTCGGCCGTGGCGGCCACGTTGGTGGTGACCATCACCAGCGGAAGGGCGGCGCCCAGGACGAGGCTCGGGGCGAGGACGGTGGTGAGGAAGGTGCCGTCGGCATCGAGGGCGAAGGCGAGCCAGACCATGCCGGAAAGGAGCAGCCCGAAGCCGAGGGTCATGGCGGGGCGCAGCCCTAGTCGGCCGATGAGCCGGCCGGTCTGCGGGGCGACGGCGACGACGACGAGGGACAGCGGCAGCAGGCCCAGTCCGCCGGTGAGCGGCGAGTGTCCGAGCACCTTCTGCAGGTGGAGGCTGACCAGGAAGAACATCGGGAACAACGCCATCTGGGCCAGTGCGCTCAGGATGTTGGCCCGTCGCAGGGCAGGCCGGCGCAGCACGGCGGGCGGTACGAGCGGCCGGGCGACGCGCCGCTCCAGCAGGGCGAAGGCGGCGAGCAGGCCGAGTCCTCCGGCCCCGCTCACGAGGGTCCGCGCACCGGTCCAGCCCGCCTCGCCCGCGCCGACGAGGGCGTAGGCGAGGAGTCCGAGACCGCCGGTGGCCGTGAGCGCACCGCCGAGGTCGAAGCCCGTGCCGCGCCCGCGGGCGCCCGGCGCGAGCAGCCGCAGCGCCGCCGCGGCGAGCACGAGCGAGACGAGGACGTTGAGCCAGAACGTGGAGCGCCAGCCGAGGACATCGGTCAGTACGCCCCCGAGCACGGTGCCGAGCACGCCGCCGAGGCCGCCCATCGCGGCGAACACGCCGAGCGCCCTGTGCCGGGCGGGCCCGTCGGGGAAGAGGGTGAGCAGCAGGGCGAAGGCGGCGGCCGCGGCGAGTGCGGCGCCGATGCCCTGTGCGGCCCGCGCGGCGACGAGCTGCCCGACGCTGCCCGCGACGCCGCCCGCGGCGGACGCGGCTGCGAGCAGCCCGAGTCCGGCGAGGTAGAGCCGCCGGTGCCCGAGGAGGTCGGCGGTCCGCCCGCCGAGCAGCAGCAGCCCGCCGAAGGTGATGAGGTACGCGTTGGCCACCCACGACAACCCGGCGGACCCGGACCCGAGGTCGTCGCCGACGGAGGGCAGGGCGACGTTGACGATCGCGGTGTCCATGATGAGGAGCAGCTGGGTGGCGGCGAGGAGCGGGAGCGCGGGGCCGGCCCCGGACGCGGCCCGGTCGGCTGGGGCAGCGTCCGTGGTGCGGTCGTGGGTCACCGCTGTGCGGTCCTCTCGTCGAGCGCGTACCCCGACAGGCACGCCCGCGCCAGCGACTCGCAGCTGTCCGTGTCGCCCTCCCACACCTGCTGCATCAGATAGACGTGCGGCGCGCCGTGGTAGAAGCGCTCGTACTGCTCGTGGCGGGAGGCGAACTCCGAACCCAGCGCGTCCCACGCCAGCTTGAGCAGCTTGATGCGGTCCTCCGCCGGATGGCCGGGCGAGCGGATGTACTTCCTCACCAGCGGGCCCAGCTCGGGGTGGAGCAGGTCGTCGGCCGACGCGGGGAGCTGGATGACCCCGCCGCCCGCCAGCGTCTTGATCTCCTGCACGGCCGCCGGGTACAGCTCCCCCGCCATGATCCGCTGCGCGTAGGAGATGTCCTTGCCGGGCATCACCCCGCCGCGTCCCCCTTCGACCACCTCGTACGACGCCTCCGCCGCCAGCACGAACGCCTTCGCCTGTGCCACCCTGCCCATGAGCCGGCCGATCGCCTGGGTGACCGGCGGCAGCCGGTAGGTGTTGTTCGCCTTGGTGAGGAGGATCGCGATGCCGGTGAGGAACTCCAGTTTGGTCCAGAAGCGCGTGGCGGCCTGGTGCACGAAGTTCACGTACGCCGGTGTCCGCCACCACATGCCGAACGTGGCGTCGACGTTGCGGTAGGTCAGCACCCGTTCCCAGGGCACGAACACGTCGTCGCACACCAGCAGCGCGTCGTTCTCGTCGAACCGCGAGGAGAGCGGGTTGTCGAAGACACTCCGGGCCTGCGCCTCGTAGGAGGTGCGGGAGAGGAACTTCAGACCGGGTGTGTCGATCGGCACCGAGAAGCACAGGGCGTGGTCGACGTCCTCGGGTGCGAGCGGTTCGATGGTGCCGACGATCACCTCGTTGCCGAAGACGGCCGCCGTGCCGATCATCTTGGCGCCGCGCACCACGACCCCGCCGTCCTTCTCCGCGACGACCCGGACGACCAGGTCGTCCTCCTCCTGCTGCGAGGCCCCCTTGGTGCGGTCGATCTGCGGATTGGTGATGGTGAAGGTCGGGTAGAGGTCGCCCTCGGCCAGTCTGCGGTGGTAGGCCAGCGCGTTGTCCGCGCCGTCGAAGCCGTCGGTGGTGAACAGGCCCGCAGCCGCGGCGAATCCGGCCGCCCCGCCCGCCATGTAGTCCGGGGTCCGCCCGAGGAAGCCGAAACTCGACTCGGCCCACACCTTGTAGGCGCGCCGCCGGGCGACCAGGTCCTCGTAGGTCTGCGGGACCTTGTACGCGCGATGCGCGCCGTCCGCGGTGAGCACGGACGCGTACTGCGGATCGTGTGCCAGGTCGTACAACCGCGCGAGCGAGGACGCGGTGTTGCGGAAGGCGGCATGGCGGGTGACATCGGCGACGCGCTCGCCGTCGAGCCACACCTCGCGCCCGTCACGCAGCGATGCGAGGTATTCCTGGCCGGACCTGGTCAACGTCTCTCCTCGAAGGGGCTGCGGATGGACGGGCCGCCGCCGGCCGCGCTGGAGCCGGCCGGGCGGCGGCTGGTTTCAGCCGAGCCTGTCCCCCGCCGAGGACACAGGGCAATGAACGACCGTCCAGCGGTCCTTAAGAACCGGCCAATCATGCGGCTGAGGCGCCTTTGCTGCGGTACTCGCCGGGCGTCATCCCGTACCACTTGCGAAAGGCCAGGTGGAAGCCGACCGCACTGAGGTAGCCGACCCGTTCGGGCACGGCGGACTGCGGGAGCGAGGTCTCGCCGAGCAACCGGGCCGCCTCCTGCATCCGGCGGCCCGTCAGATGCCGTGCGGGCGCTTCGCCGACCAGGTCCCGGAAGGCAGCGGTGAAGGCGGAGCGGGACATGCCGACCTCGCGGGCGAGCGACTCGATGGTCCACGGTTCGGCGAACCGGGTCGCGATGATCACCATGGCCTTGCTGATACCGGGATGCCTGAGGACGGGCAGTACGGACGGGTTGCCGGCCAGCTCGCGCAGCAGTGGCCGCAGCGCGAGCACGAGCGCCATCTCGAAGGCGCGCAGGGTGATCAGCCGGTCCCCCGGCCCCACGGGCCGGTCCGTCGTGGCGAGCAGCCGCAGGGTGTCGCGCAGCAGCGGCTCCTGGTCGACCTGCGAGCCGTCGAGCACCAGGGCCCAGGGCAGCGCCTCGTACAGGCCGGTCGCCGCACTGGCGTCGTAGTGCAGCCCGGCGCACAGCAGTCTGCTGACGGGTCCCTCCCCCTCGATGCGGATCTCGCCGGAGGTGCCGGGCTGCCGCTCGGGCAGCACCGCGGCGAGCGAGACGCCCCGCCGGTCGGGGCGGTCGGCGAGCCGGTGCGCGGATCCGGTGGGGAAAACGGCGAGGTCTCCCGCACGCAGTTCGATCGGCGTCTGGTCCTCGCCGGTGATCCAGCAGCCCCCTTCGGTGATGAAGTGCAGTACGGCGCAGCTCTGTTCCGCGTCCCCCTCGATGGCCCATGGCGCGCGCAGATGCCAACGGCTGTCGAAGACACCGGTGAGCCTCAGCGGCTTCAGCAGCTCGCTCAGCAGGTCGTCGCGTTCGCTCTGGGTTGGTTTCAGTGGTCGTTCCATTGGACGATCCTTCAACCCCCGCCCCGGATTGTTAATTGATCGGCCGAAGCCGTCGCCGCGAGCCTTGAGGAGCCGTTCACGGCAGCAGTGACACCCTATCGAAGGGCCCTTCTGAGACATGTCCGATCACATTCCTATGCGCGTGGCCGTGGTGGGGGCGACCGGTTTCCAGGGCGGTGCGACGGCCCGTCTGCTGGCCGAATGCGGCCATCGGGTACGCACCCTGAGCCGTAAGCCCGAGGAGGACCGCCCGAAGCTGCCCGGGGTCTCCGTCGCGAGCGGTGACCTGGGGCGGCAGGAGGACGTACGGCAACTCTTCGCGGACGCGACCCATGCCGCGGTGACGATGCCGCTGGTCTACGAGGCCGAGAAGGTCATGCGCTACGCCCAGCACATCGCGAAGGCGGCGCGGGACAGCAAGGTGCACCGGATCGTGTACAACGCCAACACGCGTGTCCCGCGGGGGACGACGAACATCGCGGCCTTCGAGACGCGCCGCCTGGTGGAGACCGTGCTGCGCGAGGGCCTCGCCGAGAGCGGCGTGGAACTGGTCGTCGTGCGCCCCCCCGTGTACCTGGACAACCTCTTCAGCCCGTGGAACGGCCCGGCGCTGGTCGACGAGGGCGTGCTCGCCTACCCGCTGCCCGCCGACGTCCCCACGGCGTGGATCTCCCACCGGGACCTGGCGCAGGCCTTGTACGCGGCCCTGCGGGCGGACGGGGTGGCCGGCCGCACGTTCGACATCGGCGGCGCACAGAGCCTCACCGGGCCCCAGTTGGCCGAGCAGTTCGCCCGTGGGCTGGGGCGTCCCGTGCGCTACACGGCTCTGGAGCCGCACGTCTTCGAACAGGGGCTCGCACAGATCGTGGGCCCGCGGACGGCGGGCGGGGTGGCGGGGATCTATCACTTCATGGCGAGCGGGGTGGAGCCGGGGCTGATGGCGGGTGACGGCGGCGGCTCGGCGCGCGAGCTGGGCTTCACGGCCGCCGCGGTGGACGAGTGGGTCACCCGGCAGCCGTGGCAGATGTGGTCGGGCCGTACGGCCGAGTCCGCCGGGACCGCCTGACGGCGCGTCGGGGAGGCCCGTATACAAAAGACAACGAGGAGGACCGGTTCCGTCCAGGTGACGGGTCCGGTCCTTTTTCGTGCGTCTTGCGCGTCCCGCTACGTCCTAGTAGTTAACACATCGCCGGATTGACCTCCCCGAAGGCGTGGGAAGGCTCATCCGGTACGTACGCGAGCACACCCTTCGCATCGCATCCTTTCCGTCCACCCGAGTGAACGCGGACAGGAGCCGACATGCCCGCACCCGGCCAGTCACCGACCGAGCAGTTACAAAGAAGACACACACTGCGCAAATCACATCTACGTGCTCGACCCGACCTGCCCGCACAGCCCTCAGGTGATGTTGTGAACTCGCTCATTGGCCGCATTCCCGTCCTGGACGTACGCCCGCTCGTCGACTGCGGCAGAAGGCCGGCGAAGGCCGTGGCGGGTGAGACCTTCCGGGTCACCGCCACGGTCTTCCGCGAGGGCCATGACGCGGTCGCCGCCAATGTCGTGCTGCACGATCCGAAGGGCCGCCCGGGGCCCTTCACCCCCATGCGGGAGCTCGCCCCGGGCACCGACCGCTGGGGCGCCGAGGTCACGCCCGACTGCGAGGGGGAGTGGACCTACACGGTGGAGGCGTGGAGCGATCCGGTCGCCACCTGGCGGCACCACGCCGAGATCAAGATCCCGGCCGGCATCGACACCGAGCTGGTTCTCGCGGAGGGCGCCGAGTTGTACGAGCGCGCCGCGGCCGCGGTGCCCAAGAAGGACGGCCGGGAGGCGGTCCTCGCCGTCGTCGACGCGCTGCGCGACACCGCGCGGCCCGCCGCCGCGCGCCTCGACGCAGCCCGCTGCGCCGAGGCCGCCGCCGCGCTGGCCCGTCATCCCCTGCGTGAACTGGTCAGCTCCGCACCGCCCCTGCCGCTGAAGGTCGAGCGCCGGCGTGCGCTGTACGGCTCCTGGTACGAGATGTTCCCGCGCTCCGAGGGCGCGGTGGTCAAGGAGGGCGAGCCGCCCGTCTCGGGGACACTGCGCACCGCGGCCGAGCGGCTGCCCGCCATCGCCGCGATGGGCTTCGACGTGGTGTACCTGCCACCGGTCCACCCGATCGGCACCACTCACCGCAAGGGCCGCGACAACTCCCTGACGCCCGGTCCGCATGACGTGGGCGTGCCGTGGGCGATCGGTTCGGCGCAGGGCGGTCACGACGCGATCCACCCGGATCTCGGCACGCTCACGGACTTCGACCACTTCGTCCGGGCGGCCCGCTCGCTGCGTATGGAGGTCGCGCTGGACTTCGCGCTCCAGTGCTCGCCCGACCACCCCTGGGTGAAGGAGCACCCCGAGTGGTTCCGTCACCGGCCCGACGGCTCCATCGCGTACGCCGAGAACCCGCCGAAGAAGTACCAGGACATCTATCCGATCGCGTTCGACGCGGACATGCCCGGCCTGGTCCGTGAGACGGTGCGGCTGCTGCGCTTCTGGATGGACCGCGGGGTGCGCATCTTCCGCGTCGACAACCCGCACACCAAGCCGGTCGTCTTCTGGGAGCAGGTGATCGCCGAGATCAACGGCAAGGACCCGGACGTCATCTTCCTCGCCGAGGCCTTCACCAGACCGGCCATGATGCACACGCTCGCCGCGATCGGCTTCCAGCAGTCGTACACGTACTTCACCTGGCGCACCGCCAAGCACGAACTCACTGAATACGTCACCGAACTGTCGGGCGAGCCCGCCGCGTACATGCGGCCGAACTTCTTCGTGAACACCCCCGACATCCTGCACGCCTACCTCCAGGAGGGCGGCCGGCCCGCGTTCGAGGTGCGGGCGGTGCTGGCGGCGACGCTGTCCCCGTCGTGGGGCGTGTACGCCGGGTACGAGCTGTGCGAGAACGTCCCGCTGCGCGTCGGCAGCGAGGAGTACCGCTGCTCGGAGAAGTACCAACTGCGGCCTCGGGACTGGGAGTCGGCCGACCGCGAGGGCCGCACGATCACCCCGCTCATCACCCTGCTCAACCGGCTCAGGCGCCGCCACCCGGCGCTTCAGCAGCTGCGCGACGTCCACTTCCACCACGCCGACAACGAGGCGGTGATCGTCTACTCCAAGCGCTCGGGCCAGGACGTCGTGCTCGTCGTCGCCAACCTCGACCCCCACCACACCCAGGAGGCCACGGTCTCGTTGGACATGCCGCGGCTCGGACTCGCAGCACACGAGACCGTACCGGTGCGCGACGAGCTCACCGGTGAGACCTATCACTGGGGCAGGGCGAACTATGTGCGCCTCGAGCCGGGCACCACGCCCGCGCACATCGTCACCCTGCGACCGTCCCCGCAGACCGGAGGGTCACCCACATCATGATCGTCAATGAACCCGTCCCCGACACCTTCGAGGACACCCCCGCTCGCGACCGCGACCCCGACTGGTTCAAGCGGGCCGTCTTCTACGAGGTCCTCGTCCGCTCCTTCCAGGACAGCAACGGCGACGGCATCGGCGACCTCAAGGGAATCACCGCCAAACTGGACTATCTGCAATGGCTGGGCGTCGACTGTCTGTGGCTGCCGCCGTTCTTCAAGTCCCCGCTGAAGGACGGCGGTTACGACGTCGCGGACTACACCTCCGTGCTGCCGGACTTCGGTGACCTGGCCGACTTCGTGGAGTTCGTGGACGCCGCCCACCAGCGCGGCATGCGCGTCATCATCGACTTCGTGGTGAACCACACCAGCGACCAGCACCCGTGGTTCCAGGAGTCTCGGGCCAACCCCGACGGGCCGTACGGCGACTACTACATCTGGGCCGACGACGACAAGCAGTACCAGGACGCCCGCATCATCTTCGTCGACACCGAATCGTCGAACTGGACCTTCGACCCGGTACGCAAGCAGTACTACTGGCACCGGTTCTTCTCCCACCAGCCCGATCTCAACTACGAGAACCCCGCCGTGCAGGAGGAGATCATCTCCGCGCTGCGGTTCTGGCTGGACCTGGGTATCGACGGATTCCGGCTCGACGCCGTGCCGTACCTCTACCAGGAGGAGGGCACCAACTGCGAGAACCTGCCGCGCACCCACTCCTTCCTCAAGCGGGTGCGCAAGGAGATCGACGCGCACTACCCGGACACGGTGCTCCTCGCCGAGGCCAACCAGTGGCCCGAGGACGTCGTCGACTACTTCGGCGACTACGCGGCGGGCGGCGACGAGTGCCACATGGCGTTCCACTTCCCGGTGATGCCGCGGATCTTCATGGCCGTGCGGCGCGAGTCCCGCTACCCGGTGTCGGAGATCCTTGCCAAGACACCGGCCATCCCGAAGAACTGCCAGTGGGGCATCTTCCTGCGCAACCACGACGAGCTCACGCTCGAGATGGTCACGGACGAAGAGCGCGACTACATGTACGCGGAGTACGCCAAGGACCCGCGGATGCGGGCCAACATCGGCATCCGCCGCCGTCTCGCGCCGCTGCTGGACAACGACCGCAACCAGATCGAGCTGTTCACCGCACTGCTGCTGTCCCTGCCCGGCTCGCCGATCCTCTACTACGGCGACGAGATCGGCATGGGCGACAACATCTGGCTCGGCGACCGGGACGCGGTGCGCACGCCGATGCAGTGGACCCCCGACCGCAACGCGGGCTTCTCCTCGTGCGATCCGGGCAGGCTGTACCTGCCGACCATCATGGACCCGGTCTACGGCTACCAGGTCACCAACGTCGAGGCGTCGATGTCCTCGCCGTCGTCCCTCCTGCACTGGACCCGGCGGATGATCGAGATCCGTAAGCAGAATCCTGCCTTCGGACTGGGGTCCTACACGGAACTGCCTTCGTCGAACCCGGCGGTGCTGGCGTTCCTGCGCGAGGCCCCGTCGAACGAGGACGGCGGCGACGATCTCGTGCTCTGCGTGCACAACTTCTCGCGGTTCGCACAGCCGACCGAGCTCGATCTGCGGGCGTTCAGCGGCCGGCACCCGGTGGAGCTGATCGGCGGTGTGCGGTTCCCGGCCATCGGCCAGTGGCCGTATCTGCTGACGCTGGCGGGGCACGGCTTCTACTGGTTCCGGCTGCGCAAGGACGCCGCACCGGCGGCGGCACAGGTCGCCAAGCCGGGAACCGGGACAGGCACCACTCCGGCCTGACAGCCCTGAGGAGGGAATCACGGGTCCGAAAGGCGCCCCCTGCGCCGGCGGGGCGGTTTCTGCCGCCCCGCACCGGGCACTCTCCCCCTCATCCCCGCGCGCCGCCGGACAGCCACAGCTGCAATCCGGGACACTTTGCGCATTCGTGGTGTACCCGGGGAAAGGACGCGATGCCCATGTCGGAGGCTGCTTCCACCCGGATCCCGCTCGCTCTGCTTCCGTCACTCGCCCCCCTGCTGCACCAATGGCTGCCCCGGCAGCGCTGGTTCGCGGGCAAGGGAACGCCGGTCACCGGCTTCTCCCTCGTGTCGGCAACCGAGTTGCTGCCGCTGCGGAGTCCGGGGCCGGGACTGTTGCACCTGCTCGCACGGGTCGAGCAGCCCGGTTCACCGGGTGACTGCTACCAACTGCTCATCGGTGTACGTGAGACCCTGCCGCCCACCCTCGCCCCGGCGCTCATCGGCCACCTCGCCGACGGTCCGCTCGCCGGGCGCACGGTGTACGAGGGCACCCACGACCCCCGGCTCGCCGCCCTGCTCCTGGAGCGGCTGCGCACGCCCGGGTCGCTGGGGCCGCTGCGCTTCCAGCGGTACGACGGCTCGCCGGCGATTCCCGGCGCTCTGGCCCCCCGGCCGCTCGGCGCCGAGCAGTCCAACTCCTCGCTCGTGTACGGCGACGCGTACATTCTCAAGCTCTTCCGCCGCCTCCACCCGGGACCCAACCCCGACCTGGAACTGCCGCTCGCGCTGGCCCGCGCCGGTTGCGAGCGGGTGCCCACCCCGATCGCCTGGTACGAGTCGGCCACGCCGGAACCTTTCACCCTCGGAGTGCTGCAGCCGTTCCTGCGCGGTTCGCGCGACGGCTGGGTGCTCGCCCTGGAGGCCCTGGCCGAGGGCCGCTCCTTCCGGACCGAGGCCGGCGAACTCGGGCAGGTCACCGCCGAGGTGCACACGGCGCTGGCCCGGGCACTGCCCAGCGTGAAGCTGAGCGGCGCGCACAGCGAGGAGTTGGCCGCCGCGATGATCCGGCGGCTTGAGGCAGCCGTCCGCACGGTGCCCGCGCTGGACCCGTACGCGCCCCGGCTGCGGAAGGCGTTCGAGGCGGTCTCGCTGCTCGGGCGGCGCGGCCGCATCTGGGCGGCTCAGCGGGTGCACGGCGATCTGCATCTGGGCCAGATACTGCGTGGTCCGGTCGCCACACCCTGGTCCGTCATCGACTTCGAGGGGGAGCCGGCCCGGCCGCTCACCGAGCGCTGCAGACCGCAGCCGGTGGTGCGCGACGTCGCCGGGATGCTCCGCTCCTTCGACTACGCGGCCCGTACGCACCGGCCGTGGAACCCGTCCTGGGCTGAGGCGTGCCGCGACGCGTACTGCTCGGGCTACGCGCAGGCGTGCGGCGCCGATCCGCGCGCCGAGCCCGAACTACTGCGCGCCTACGAGACCGACAAGGCCGTCTACGAGGTCGTGTACGAGGCCAGGCACCGGCCGGACTGGCTGCCGGTACCGATGGCCGCGATCGACCGCCTCGCGACGCTCGACTGACCCCACCGCTCCCTTACTCGCGCCCAGGAGGCCGACCCCCGTGACCCCCCGCCGCTCCCACCGCCCCAAGACCGACGCCACTCCCCCGCCCCCCGGCGACGTGCCGACCGCGCCCGGCGGCGGCACAGGAGCGACCGCCCCGCAGCCGTCGGAACGGACAGCCACGCCGGATTCCGAGGCGGGCCCCGCGGACGCACCCGGGCCGGCCGCGACCGCAGGGCCGACCGGGGACGCGCCCGAGGAGCGCGACACGGCCGCCGGGCCCGGGCACCCAACGGCGGCAGCCGGGCCCTGGGCCGTGTCCGGCGCCGGCCGGGAGCCGGGCGGGACATCCGCACCGGGCACCGAGCCGGCGGGCCGGCCCGCGCCCGGGACGTCCCCGAGCCAGGCCCGTGAGCCCGGCGCGGCGCACACCGGGCCCGCGCCGACAACGACCGAGGGGCCGACCGGGGACGCGCCGATGCCGACCGGGGACGCGCCCGAGGAGCGCGACACGGCCGCCGGGCCCGGGCACCCAACGGCGGCGGCCGGGGCGGGCAGGGGCACCGCGTCCGGGACGTCCCGGGCCGTGTCCCGACCGGCCGACGGGGCCGCGCCGGTGGCCTCGGACGCGCCCGGGACCTCCCTGACCGCGAGGCACAGCGCGGGCGCTCGCGACGAGACCCCCACGCCGGAGCCGACCGGTGGGGCGGCGCAGAGGAAGCCCGCCCCGGACGGGCGGAGCCGGACCCACAGGTCCGCCGACATGACGGGCACGCCGCGACCGGTGTCCGACGCCCAGGCGGCATCGGCCACGGCACGCCGGCCCGCGGCCGCCGCGCCACCACCGGCCGGTGAGCCCGCCCGCCGGGCCGCCGATGTCCCGGCACAGGCCGACGCGGCCGCTTCCGATGCCCGCAACGACGTGGCGGACGACGCCCCCGCAACCGGCGGCACGGGGCCCACCGCGCGGCGCGTGGCCTCCGCCCGCAGGGCCGGGGCCGAGGAACAGACAGACGCCCCCACGCCCAGCGGCACGGCACCCACCGCGCGACGCGTGGCCTCCGCCCGCAAGGCCGGGGGCGACGCACCCGACCGGCGGCGTGTCACCGCCGCGCGCAATGCCGACACCGCCGAAGAGGAAGGCGTCCGCCGGCCATTGGGGGTGGGCGGGTCCACGGCGCGGGCCGTGGCGGCCGGCACGACGAGCACGCCTGCCAAGAACTCCGGCCGCGGGCCCGCGAAGGGCACGGGCGGCGGGGGCCGGGGCGGCGGGGGCACGCCGCGCCCCCGGGCCGGCGGTGTGCGCGCCGCCAAGCCGCTCGGGGACGACGACCGCGGCCGGCTGCTGTACGGCAGTCACCACGACCCGCACGCGATCCTCGGCGCCCACCCCGTCCGCGGCGGTATCCAGCTGCGCGTCCTGCGCCCGCACGCGCTGTCCGTCACCGTCGTCGCCAAGGGGCTGCGTGCCGAGCTGAACAGCGACGGCGACGGCTTCTTCTCCGGCGTACTTCCCCAGCGCACCGTTCCGGACTACCGGTTGCTCGTGACCTACGAGGGCCACGAGGACGGCTTCGAGGTCGAGGACCCGTACCGCTTCCTGCCCGCGCTGGGCGACCTCGACCTGTATCTCATCGGCGAGGGCAGGCACGAGGAGCTGTGGAAGGCCCTCGGCGCGCACCTGATGACGCACCAGGGGGTGACCGGCACCCGGTTCACGGTCTGGGCACCCGACGCCCAGGGCGTCCGCGTGGTCGGTGACTTCAACTTCTGGGACGGCACCGGCCACCCCATGCGCTCACTCGGTGCGACGGGCGTGTGGGAGCTGTTCCTGCCGGGCGTCGCCGAGGGCACGCTGTACAAATTCGAGATCACCCGCCCGGACGGCTGCCACACCCAGCGGGCCGACCCGATGGCCCGGCGTACCGAGGTGCCGCCCGCGAACGCCTCGATCGTGACCGCGTCGCAGCATGTGTGGCAGGACGGCGAGTGGATGGCGCACCGCGGCGACCGCCCGGTCCACGAAGCGCCGTTCTCGGTGTACGAGGTGCACCTGCCGTCCTGGCGACCCGGCCTGACGTACCGGCAGCTCGCCGAGCAGCTGCCTCGGTATGTGAAGGAGCTCGGTTTCACGCACGTGGAGTTCATGCCGGTCGCCGAGCACCCCTTCGGCGGTTCGTGGGGCTACCAGGTCACCGGTTTCTACGCGCCGACCTCCCGGATGGGCACCCCGGACGACTTCCGCTTCCTCGTCGACAGCCTGCACCGGGCCGGGATCGGCGTCCTGGTGGACTGGGTGCCGGCGCACTTCCCGCGGGACGACTGGGCGCTCGCCCAGTTCGACGGGCGCCCGCTGTACGAGCACAGCGACCCGACGCGGGCCGCGCACCCGGACTGGGGCACGCTGGAGTTCGACTACGGCCGCAAGGAGGTGCGCAACTTCCTGGTCGCGAACGCCACGTACTGGTGCGAGGAGTTCCACATCGACGGGCTGCGCGTGGACGCCGTCGCGTCGATGCTCTACCTCGACTACTCCCGCGAGGACGGTCAGTGGTCGCCCAACGAGCACGGCGGCCGGGAGAACCTGGACGCGGTCTCGTTCCTGCAGGAGATGAACGCCACCGTCTACCGGCGCAATCCGGGCGTCGTCACGATCGCCGAGGAGTCCACGGCGTGGAACGGCGTGACGCGGCCCACCGACCACGGCGGTCTGGGCTTCGGCCTGAAGTGGAACATGGGGTGGATGCACGACTCGCTGCAGTACGTGTCGAAGGAGCCGGTGCACCGCAAGTTCCACCACAACGAGATGACGTTCTCGATGGTGTACGCGTACAGCGAGAACTACGTGCTGCCGATCTCGCACGACGAGGTGGTGCACGGCAAGCGCGCGCTGGTGAGCAAGATGCCGGGCGACTGGTGGCAGCAGCGGGCCAACCACCGTGCGTACCTCGGCTTCATGTGGGCCCACCCCGGCAAGCAACTCCTCTTCATGGGACAGGAGTTCGCCCAGGGCGCGGAGTGGTCCGAGGGCCATGGGCCCGACTGGTGGCTGCTGGATCCGTCGTACTCGGCGGAGCCCGACCACCGCGGTGTACGCGACCTGGTGCGCGAACTCAACGCGGTCTACGGCAAAGCGCCCGAGCTGTGGCAGCTCGACACGGTGCCGGAGGGCTTCGCCTGGGTGGACGGCGGGGCGGCCGAGGACAACGTCTTCGCGTTCCTGCGGTTCGGCAGGGACGGCACGCCGCTGCTCTCGGTGAGCAACTTCTCGCCGGTGGTGCGGCATGACTTCCGGCTGGGGGTGCCCGAGTCGGTGTCCGCCTGGAGGGAGGTGCTGAACACGGACGAGGAGCGGTTCGGCGGCTCGGGCGTGCGCAACGCGGACCCGATGAAGCCGGAGCAGGTCGAGTCGCATGGCCGGCGGACGTCGATCGCGCCGACGCTGCCGCCGCTGGCCACGATCTGGCTGCGCCCAACCTGACGGGCCGCGTGCCCCGCCGCGACCGGCAGCGGGGCACGGGCACGGTCTAGGCGTCGGTGCGCACCAGGCCCAGCCGCTGGGTGGCGCGGGTGCAGGCCACGTAGAGATCGTTCACGCCGCGCGGGGAGCCGGAGCGGATCAGCTCCGGCTCGACCACGATCACCGTGTCGAACTCCAGTCCCTTCGCCGCCTTCGGGTCGAGCAGCACGACGGGCCGGGTCAGATCCGGCTCATCGCCCGCGGCCGCCTCCGGCAGCTCGGCCGCGAGCGCGGGGAGCAGCGCGGCGGGTGCGATCACCGCGAGCCGCCCCTCGTGCGGCGCCCGGGCGACCTCCGCGGCCACCGTGCGGGCGAGGTCGTCCGGGGCGACGGCGACCTGACGGGGTGCCACGCCGGTCGAGCGCACGGAGCGCGGCGGCTCGAACGCCGGGTCCTCGCTGCGCCGCACCTCGGCCGCGAGCGCCATGATCTCTGCGGGCGTACGGTAGTTGACCCCCAGCCGGGTGTGCGTGAAACGGTCGCCGACGTACGGCTGGAGGATCTCCTGCCACGATCCGCTGCCCGCCGGGTCCCCGGTCTGCGCCGGGTCGCCGACGAGGGTCATCGACCGGGTCGGGCAGCGGCGCATCAGCAGCCGCCAGGCCATCGCGGACAGCTCCTGCGCCTCGTCGACGATGATGTGCCCGAACGCCCAGGTGCGGTCGGCCGCGGCGCGGGCGGCCGCGCTGCGGTGGTCGGCCTCCTCCTGGCGTTCGGCCATGCGCTCGGCGTCGATGATGTCGTGCGCGGCGAGCACCTCGGACTCCTCGTCCTCGAACTCGTACGTCTGCGAGCCGTGCGACAGCTCCAGCACGCCCTGCGCGTAGGCGATCCGGTCCTGGCGCTCGGCCTCGGCCGCGGCCCGCTCCGCGCTGTCGTCGACGCCGAGGAGCTCGGCGGCCTCGTCGAGCAGCGGTACGTCGGCCGGTGTCCAGGGACCCGTGGCGCGCCGGACCGCTTCCGCGTCCTCGGGGTCGAGGTACGGCTCCGGCTCGGTGAAAAAACCGGCGACGACCTGCTGCGGGGTGAGCGGGGGCCACAGCGCGTCGATGGCGGCGTGGACCTCGGCGCTGGTGGCGATCTCCTTGCCGAGCTGGGCGATGTCGTCGGGCCCCAGCAGGTTTCCGCCGCCGTACGGGTCGGCGCCGAGCCGGTCGGCGAGCTGCTCGGTCAGGGCGTCGATGACACGGAACGCGAAGTGCGGGCGGGCCAGGTTGTGCGGCAGACCGGTGGCGCGGGCCCGGTCGCGGGCCTCGTACGCCATCTCGCGGTGCAGCAGCAGCGTCCCGTACTCGGCGTGGTCGATCTCCAGGGCCGGTTCGGGCAGGGTTCCACCCTCCTCGCCCGTGGAGGCCGGCAGTGTCTCGGGGAGTGTCTGCCAGTCGGCGACGACGCGGGCCAGGACGTCCGCCATCGTGGCCGCGCCCTTGACAGCCGCGGCGCGCGGGGTGTCGGTGCCGGTGGCGTGCACGCCGGGGAACAGCTCGCCCATGGTGGACAGCAGGACGCCGGTCTCGCCGAGGGAGGGCAGGACTTCGCCGATGTAGCCGAGGAAAGCGGGGTTGGGACCGACGATCAGGACGGCGCGGCGGGCGAGCTGCTCGCGGTGGGCGTACAGGAGGTAGGCCGCGCGGTGCAGCGCCACCGCGGTCTTGCCCGTGCCGGGCCCGCCCTCGACGACGAGCACGCCGTGGCGGGGGGCGCGGATGATGCGGTCCTGTTCGGCCTGGATGGTCTGCACGATGTCGGCCATACGCCCGGTACGGGCGGCGCCGAGCGCGGCGAGCAGCACCTCGTCGGCGTCGTGCGCCTCGTACCCGGTGCGGGTGGTGTCGGCGAGGTCGAGGATCTCGTCGTGCAGAGCCGTGACCGTCCGGCCTGCGGTGCTGATGTGCCGCCGGCGTCTCAGATCCATCGGTTCGTGCCCGGTGGCGAGGTAGAACGGCCGGGCGACGGGTGCGCGCCAGTCGATGAGCAGCGGGGTGCGCTGCGGATCGTCCCTGCGCATTCCGATTCGGCCGATGTGATGGCGTGTGCCGTCCTTGAGATCGATGCGGCCGAAACACAGACCGTTGTCGACCGCATTGAGCGCGGAGAGGTGCGCACCGTGTTCGGCGACGCCCACGTCCCGTTCCACGCGCGACTGGGCGAGACCGGTGCTGGCCTGCCTCAACGTGGTCGCGATGGCGCCTTCGGCCTCCTCGCGGAGCGCGTCGAGACGCTCGTAGAGCCCGGTGATGAATTGCTGCTCGTTCTGCAATTCCTCGGTTGACAATTCCGCTCCTGCCGCGATATGGTGTCGCCAATGAACTTATCCGCGCTATTGCCCTACCGCGAAGTGGGCGAACACGGAAACAATTAATATACGCAGAGAAAGACCCCGGCCGTCAATTCGGTCCGGGGTGTTTTTCTGCGCATGGACACATCGGCGGAGCTGTCGCTGGGGATTGTCGCGGCGACGGCGCTGCTGCGGAGGTTCGGCGCGGAGGACATCGCGCATCCCGGGGATGCTCCTCGCTCATCCGGAGCGGGTCGAGAACCGCCCCGCCGGCTGGGGCGCCCGGCCGGCGCTGTGGCCGGCCGGACTGGTGTCCGTCAGCGGGCGAGCACCTCCTGAAGTTCTTCCAGGAGCCTGCGCTTGGGGCGGGCGCCGACCATGGAGCGGACCGGCTCGCCGCCGTCGAAGACCAGCAGCGTCGGCAGCGACAGGACCCCGTACCGGGTCACGGTCTCCGGGTTCGCGTCCGCGTCGATCTGCACGACCTTCAGCCGGTCGGCCTCCTCGTGGGAGACCGCGCTCAGCACGGGCGCGAGCTGGCGGCACGGGCCGCACCAGTCCGCGCCGAACTCCACCAGGACCGGGCGGTCGGCGCCCAGCACCTCGCCGTCGAAGTCCGCATCGGTCACCACGGCCACGTCCTTGGCCAGAATCATCACTCAGCCTCCGAATTCGCATCTGGGTTCCGGACCGTCCCGCAGCTCCGCCTCGGCGCGCAGCAGTTGCGCGCCGACGTGCGCACGCACCGATCGCAACCGGTCGATGAGCGCGTCCAGCTCGGCGAGCTTGGTCCGGTACACGGCGAGCGAGGCGGGGCAGGAGTCTCCGGCCGGGTGGCCGGCACGCAGGCATTCGACGAACGGCCGCGTCTCCTCCAGGTCGAACCCGAAGTCCTGAAGGGTCCGGATCTGCTGGAGCAACCGCAGATCGTCCTCGTCGTAGGTGCGGTAGCCGTTCACCGCGCGCCGGGCGGGCAGGAGCCCGCGGGACTCGTAGTAGCGCAGAGTGCGGGTGGTGGTGCCGGCCCGCTCCGCAAGCTCGCCGATTCGCATGTCCCCGACCGTAATCCTTGACGCCGACGTCAAGGCAACGGCCCGGGACCGTCGCTCAATCGCGGCGCGGCAGCAGCGGCTTGCGCTCCAGAGGTGAGGTCAGCACGATCGACGTCGTGGTGCGGCCGAGCGCCGACACCTGTTCCAGCACGTCCTCCAGGTGGACCGTGTCGGTCACGGCGACCTTGAGGATCCAGCAGTCCTCGCCCACGACGTGGTGCGCCTCGATCACCTCGGGGCGTTCCAGCAGTTCCAGCGTCCTCGGGTGCTTGAAGTTGTATCCGCCGTGCGGATCGACCCGGATGAAGGCCTGGATTCCATGACCGAGCCTGGCGGGCGAGACATGCGCCCCATACCCCGTGATCACACCGGACGCCTCCAGCCTGCGCACGCGTTCGGTGACCGCCGCCGGACTGAGCCGGACCCGGCGCCCGAGCTCGCTGAGCTTGACGCGACCGTCGCTCTGGAGGATCTCAAGGATGTGCCGGTCGACGGCGTCCAGAGCGGCCACCGACGTTTCGTCGGCAGCGGGCCTCGATTGCCGTGATTCTTTCGGCGCAGCGGCCCCATCTCCCATGACTCCCCCTTCATGACGCGGCCCGCAAACATAACACTGGTGACCCGTAAGGAAATCGGCGGCAGGAAATGAGGATCCGGGGCGTATGAGAGACGTACTGGTCATCGGAGGGAATCGGTATTTCGGAAAGCGGCTGATATCCCGGCTGCTGGATTCCGGCGACCGGGTCACCGTCCTCAATCGCGGTTCGTCGGCCCCGCCCGCGGGCGTGACCCGGCTGACCGCCGACCGTTCCGACGAGCCCGCGCTGCGATCGGCGCTCGGCACGCGCACCTTCGACGTGGTGATCGACCAGGTCTGCTACACACCGCGCCAGGCGGACATCGCCCGCCGGGTGTTCGCGGGCCGCACCGGCCGTCATGTCATGACGTCCACCGTCGAGGTGTACGAGTACGAGGACTCGGCCGCGCCGGTCCGCGAGGAGGCGGTCGACCCGCTCACCGTTCCCGTCGACCTCGCAGCGCCCTGGGACGACGCCGGCTACCGCGACGAGCACTACGGCGACGGGAAGCGGCAGGCGGAGGCGGTCTTCGCGGCGGGCACGGCCTTCGACTGGGTCTCGGTACGGGTCGCCCATGTGCTGGGCGGTGACGACGACTTCACCGGCCGGCTGGAGCACTACGCGACCCGGATGCGCACCGGCAGCCCGGTCGCGGTGCCCATGAGGAATCACCCCGCGACGTACATTCATGTGGAGGAGATCGCCGACTTCCTTTTCTGGACGGCCGGTCAGGACTTCACGGGCCCGGTGAACGCGAATGCGCACGGCCCGCTCACCACCGGCGACATCTGCACGGCCATCGGGCGCCGGACGGGCACCGAAGCGCAATTCACTACGGTGGAGGTGGGTGAGACGTCGCCCTTCTCGTTCGCCCGCTCCTACGGCATGGACAACACCCGGGCCACCGCACTGGGCTTCACGTTCGGGCACACCTCCGACTGGCTCGACCGGGCCGTGGCCGAGACGCTCGGCGAGCACGCGGCGGACGCGGAGGCCCGGCGATGAGGTACCGCATGGTCGGCGACATCCGCGTCGGGGCGATCGGATACGGGGCGATGCCCCTGTCCATCGAGGGGCATCCGGACGAACGGCAGGCCGTCGCCACCGTCCACGCCGCACTGGACGCGGGCGTCACCCTGATCGACACGGCCGACTCGTACCACGTACCCGGCGGTGAACCGGGGGCCGGCGAATCGCTCGTGGCCCGCGCCCTCGCCGCGTACGGCGGGGACACCGACACCGTGCTCGTCGCCACCAAGGGCGGCCGGGGCCGCACGGCCGACGGCGGCTGGACGGTCGACGGCGACCCGCGCTCCATCAAGCGGGCCGCACGGGCTTCCCTCGCCCGGCTGGGCGGCGCCGCGATCGGGCTGTACCAGCTCCACAAGCCGGACCCGGCGGTCCCGTACGCCGAGTCGGTCGGCGCACTGCGGGACCTGCTCCAGGAGGGGACGATCCGCTACGCGGGAATCTCCAACGCCGACACGGACCAGATCGCGCTGGCACACGCCATGCTGGGCGACCGGTTGGTGTCCGTACAGAACCGCTACTCGCCAGAGGTGCGCTCCAGCGAGCCCGAACTGCGGCTGTGCGCGCACCTGGGGACGGCGTTCCTGCCGTGGAGCCCGCTCGGCGGGATCTCGCGCAGTTCCCTGGACGGGCCGTCGGCACTCGCCGCGGCCGGGCCGTACGCGGCCTTCCACTCGGTGGCGCGTGAGCGGGGCGTCAGCCCCCAGCGGGTCGCCCTCGCCTGGCTCCTGGCGAAGTCGCCCACGGTCGTGCCGATTCCCGGGGCGAGCCGCCCGGGCAGTGTCACCGACTCCGCCGCGGCGGCGGATCTGGTGCTGACGGAGGCGGAGTTGGCGGCGCTGGACGCGTGAGCATCCCGCACAGGCCGCCCCGGAGTCCGGAGGTATCCCGGAGGCCCGGAGGCCTGGAGATCCCGGAGATCCCTGAGGCCCGGAGATCCCGGAGTCCGGAGATCCCGGAGTCCGGAGATCCCGGAGTCCGGAGGACCCGGAGGACCCGGAGGACCCGGAGGACCCGGAGGACCCGGAGGACCCCGAGGACCCGGAGGACCCCGAGGACCCGGAGGACCCGGAGGACCCGGAGGACCCGGACAACGGTGTGCGCAGTCCCCGGGGTGGCCCCGGACGCGACGCCGGGCGCCGGACAGCGGGGTGCGCCGGGCCCGAGGGGGTGGGGCCCGGCGCACACCGGTGGCGGCGAGGATCAGACCTTCACGGGCTCGCGCTCGTCGTCCCGCGGGTGCGGAACGCCGGTGTCCGTGTCCGCGGCCTCGTGCGGTGCGTGGTCGTCGAGCAGTGTCTTCTCGTCGAACGGCAGGCGTCCCGCGAGGACGTCCCGTACCTGTCCCTTGTCGATCTCCTTGGTCCAGGTGCCGATCAGTACCGTCGCGACGGCGTTGCCCGCGAAGTTCGTCAGGGCGCGCGCCTCGCTCATGAAGCGGTCGATGCCGACGATCAGGCCCACACCGTCGACCAGCTCCGGCCGGTGCGACTGCAGGCCGCCCGCCAGCGTCGCGAGGCCGGCTCCCGTGACACCCGCCGCGCCCTTCGAGGCGACGAAGAGGAACAGCAGGAGCCCGATCTGCTCACCGATCGACATCGGGTTGCCCATGGCGTCGGCGATGAAGAGCGAGGCCATGGTCATGTAGATCATGGTGCCGTCGAGGTTGAAGGAGTATCCGGTCGGCACGGTGATGCCGACGACCGGCTTGCTCACGCCCAGGTGCTCCATCTTCGCGATGAGCCGCGGCAGGGCGGACTCGGAGGAAGAGGTGGACAGGATCAGCAGGAACTCGCGGCCCAGGTACTTGAAGAGGGAGAGGATGTTGAGGCCCGCGACGATCCGCAGCAGCGCGCCGAGCACGATGACCACGAAGAGGAAGCAGGTCACGTAGAAGCCGAGCATCAGCACGGCGAGGCTCTTGAGCGCGTCGAGACCGGCCGAACCGGTGACCGCGGCGATCGCGCCGAACGCGCCGATCGGGGCCGCCCACATCACCATGCCGAGAATGCGGAAGACGAGGCGCTGGATGTGCTCGACGCCGCGCAGCACCGGCCGGCCGGCCGGGCCCATGGCCTGGAGAGCGAAGCCCGCGAACAGGGCGACGAGGAGAGTCTGCAGGACCTCGCCGCCGGTGAAGGCGGAGACGATCGTGGTCGGGATGATCCCGAGCAGGAACTCGGTCGTGTCCTTGGCCTCGGCAGTGACCTGCCCCTGGCCCGCTTCCTTGACCGCGTCGGTCACCGCGAGGCTCGAACCGGGGTCGAGGACGTTGCCCACGACCAGGCCGATCCCCAGGGCGACCAGCGACATCACCACGAAGTAGCCGAGCGCGATGCCGCCGACCGCGCCGACCTTGGCGGCCTTGCGCACCGAGCCGATGCCCAGCACGATCGTGCAGAAGATGATCGGCGAGATCATCATCTTGATCAGGTTCACGAACCCGGTGCCGATCGGCTTGAGCTCGACGGCGAAGTCGGGAGCGACCAGGCCGACGGCGATACCGAGCGCCACCGCGATGATCACGGCGATGTAGAGATAGTGGGTACGGTCCCGCCTGACGGCTCCTGTGGCCACGGGGTCCTCCTCGTTTTTCCGTTGCGTCCATGTCCCGATGGATGCCGTGAATATCCACCAGCCCTGTGACCCCGGTCACCCTTGCGTTCGTTTCGTTCACACAAAACCGGGCCAGGCAGACTTAACCCATGCGCATTCCCCGTCCCCGCAGCCTCGCGGGCCAGCTTTTCGCGATGCAGGTCGTGCTGGTCGCCGCCGTCGTGGCGGGCTGCGCGCTCTTCGCGTACGTCATCGACCGCTCCCAGGCCGAGGAGTCGGCCCGGCTGCAGACCAGCGCCGCCGCGTCCGCCGCCGCCCGCTCCCCGTCGGTCGTCGAGGCGGTCCGCTCCGACGACCCGTCGGCGACGCTCCAGCCGTACGCGGAGGCGCTCCGCAAGGACGCGGGCATGGACTTCGTGGTGATCATGGACCCGCGGGGCCGGCGCTGGAGCCATCCGGAGCCCGGCCAGATAGGGCGGACGTATCTCGGCCACATCGAGCCCGCTCTGCGCGGCGAGATCTACAGCGAGCAGTACACGGGCACGCTCGGTCGGTCCGTACGCACCGTGGCGCCGGTGCGTGACGGCGGGAAGGTCGTCGCACTCGTCAGCGCCGGCATCACGATCGAGGAGATCAGCGAGCAGGTGGCGAAGCAGCTCACGGCGCTGCTCGGCATGGCGGGCGGGGCGCTCGCCCTGGGCGGCGTCGGCACATACGTGATCAACGCCAGGCTGCGCCGGCACACGCACGGCATGAACGCCGCCGAGCTGGGCCGGATGCACGACTACCACCAGGCCGCGCTGCACGCCGTCCGCGAGGGCCTGGTCATGCTCGACGGCTCGCGGCGCATCGCGCTGGTCAACGACGGGGCCCGGGAGCTGCTGGGACTGGGCGACGACGTCGTCGGCCGCCCGGTCGCGGAGCTCGGCCTGCCGGCCCCGCTCACGGGTGCACTGCTGGCGTCCGAGCCGCGGGTCGACGAGGTGCACCTGACGGCGGACCGGGTGGTCGTGGTGAACACGCAGCCGGTCGTGGGGGGCGAGAAGCGCGGCACGGTGGTGACCCTGCGCGACCACACGGAGCTTCAGGCGCTGTCGGGCGAGCTCGACTCCGAGCGCGGGTTCTCCCAGGCCCTGCGCTCACAGGCCCACGAGGCGGCGAACCGGCTGCACACGGTGGTGTCGCTGATCGAGCTGGGGCGCGAGGACGAGGCGGTCGACTTCGCCACCGCGGAGCTGGAACTGGCGCAGGCCCTGACCGACCGCGTGGTGGGCGCAGTCGGCGAACCGGTCCTCGCGGCGCTGCTGCTGGGGAAGGCGGCGCAGGCGAACGAACGCGGTGTGGAGCTGGTGCTCGCGGAGGACAGCAGCATCGACGACGGCGTGCTGCCCTCGTCGCTGCCGTCGAGGGACCTGGTGACGATCCTGGGCAACCTGATCGACAACGCGGTGGACGCCGCGGGCGGCGTCGTGGCGGAGCAGGCGGCCCTGGTACCGGCGGACGTCGACGGCACGGGGCCGGTGCCCGCGGATCTACGGGTCGCGCCGCCCCCGCCCGGCGGGGCCCGGGCGCGTGTCAGCGTGACGGCACGGGCCGAACGGGACGAGCTGCTGCTGCGGGTCGTCGACACCGGTCCCGGTGTCGACCCCGGGTCCCTCGAGGACGTCTTCCGCCGCGGCTGGTCCACCCACGGCCCCGGGCGCGGCATCGGGCTGGCGCTCGTCCGCCAGGCGGTGCACCGTGGCCACGGCACGATCACACTCACCCACGGCCCGGACGGCGGCGCCGAGTTCACGGTCCGGCTCCCCCTGCACACGGAGGCCCGCGAATGACGCACCCTTACGGCCCCGCCCACCACGGCCGCCCGCCCCGCCACGGCCCGATCCCGGGCCGGCAAGCGCGCCCCCTCACCGTGCACCACGCACGCCCGGCCGCCGCGCCCCACAAGCCGGGCCACCGGGCCCACGCCCCTGAGCAGCCGCCCGCATCCGACGGGTCGGTCCCCGCCCCGCAAGCGCGCCCCCTCACCGTGCACCACGCACGCCCGGCCGCCGCGCCCCACAAGCCGGGCCTCACCGTGCCCCACGGCCGCAGGCCGGCGGCCGGCCCGGCGGCGCAGCCCGGCCACGGCCGGCAGCTCCACGCGCGCCAGGCCGCCACCGCGGCTCACCACGCCGGCTACGCGGCCCATCCCCCCGGACAGCCCGGATCCGGCACGCCGCACCGCGGCCATCGGCCCGAGACCGGTCCGGCGACGCAGCCACGGCCGCGCCGGGCCGCCCACACTCCCGAGACCGCGCCGGCGACGCAGCCTCGGCCCGTCGGCCCGGCCCGGGGACCGCGGATTCGCCTCACCGCACCACGACGGCCGGCGGATGCGCCCCCCGCCGCGGAGGCACGCTCATGACCATCCGGGTACTCGTCGTCGAAGACGACCCCGTCGCCGCCGACGCGCACGCGCTCTACGTCGGGCGCGTGCCCGGCTTCGCCGTCGTCGGGGTCGCCCACTCCCGCGCCGAAGCCGTGCGGGCGCTGGAGCGCGGGGGCGTCGACCTGCTGCTGCTCGACCTGTACCTCCCGGACGGGCACGGTCTTCATCTCGTGCGGTCGCTGCGCGCTGCCGGGCACTCCGCCGATGTCATCGCCGTCACCTCCGCCCGCGATCTCGCCATCGTCCGGGAGGGCGTCTCGCTCGGAGTCGTGCAGTACGTGCTGAAGCCGTTCACGTTCGCCACGCTCCGCGACCGCCTCAGCCGCTACGCCGAGTTCCGGGCGGCCGCCGGGGAGGCCAGCGGGCAGGAGGAGGTCGACCGCGCCCTCGGCGCACTGCGGGCACCGCGTACGGCGACGACGCTCCCCAAGGGCCTGAGCGGGCCCACTCTGGAGGCGGTCACCCGCACCCTGCGCGAGTCCGCCGAGGGGCTGACCGCCGCCGAGGCGGCCGCGGCCGTCGGCATCTCGCGGATCACGGCCCGCCGTTACCTGGAGCATCTGGTCACCGGCGGCCGAGCCGTCCGCAGCCCGCAGTACGGCCAGATCGGCCGCCCCGAGCTCCAGTACCGCTGGGTCAGCACCCGGCGCTGACATCTGGGCAGGCAGCCAATTCCTGTGCCTGCACGGGGATTGCCTTGTCAACTGACGGGTCATACGGTCACGGGCAGCCGCCCGCAGCCCGCACCCACGGCCCTGCGTCCGGCTCCCCGGCTCGGAGGCGGTCGTGCCCCTGCATCCCAAGCACGGCGCTGTCCCTCGCCGCCGCCCAACTCCCCTGGTACGTATGGCTGATGAAGAACTTTACGGACGGCGTGGCGGTGGTGCCGGAAGAGGCGGCTCGGCGGCGGGTTCGCCTCGGCGGGGCGGTCAAGGGGTGATCAGGGGAGGGACGATCAACGGCCCTCACGCCCGTACCCTTCGGTAGCCCCCGCCTACGTCGACCGCTGTTGATCAGCTCGGAGATTCCTACGACATGTAACTTGGGGGAAACGCACTGTAGTCGCCAAGGCATGTGTTCCCTTACCTTGAGCGCGTGCAGCACATCCCCTCCCCACCCTTCAACGCCCCCGCCGCGCGCCGACTGCGCCAGGCCCTGGGGATGGCGCCCGGCCATGTCGCGTACGGGCTGCGCGCCCAGTACGGGCTCCAGGTCACACCGGACACGGTCATGGCATGGGAACGCGGGCTCGCCGCACCCGGCTCCCGTGAACTGACCGCCCTCGCGGGTGTGCTGTGGTGCTCCCCCGGCGAACTGCTCGCCGCCGCGACGACCCTGCGCGAGCACCGCATAGCGCGTGGCATGGCGGTCGAGGACGTCGCCCGCCGCGTCGGTCTCGACACGGCCGCGTACCGGCGGATGGAGGACTCGGGCCGCTGGCGCGGCAACGAGCGCCAGACCACCGCGCTCGCCGACACCCTCGGCCTGACGCCACGTGAGCTGCTGCAGGCGACAGGTCGCGACGAGGAGTTGGCCGAGCTGCTGCGCAGCGCGGTGACCGCGCGCTGGCAGGCGTACGTCCGCCCGGCGGGCAAGATGCTCCCGCTGGACCGCGGCCGACTGGAGGACGTGCTCCAGCAGTTGCACGCCGACTACCAGTCCCGGATGGTGGCGACCCTCAGCTGGGGCGAGGCGTCCAGGGACACGGGTGGAGCGGGCCGCGACTTCCTGGAGCGCATCGTGGACCACTTCTGGGCCCTGGCCGACGTCTGACCCGCGCCGGCCGCGGCGTTTTCACAGCCAGCCGCGGCGGGCGGCGAGCGCGCCGGCCTGGAACCTGCTCGTGGCGCCCAGCCGTTCGAGCACGGTCTTGATCCTTCGCTCGACGGTGCGGGAGGAGACCCCGAAGTGGCGGGCGATGCGCAGATCGGTCGAGCCCGCGGCCATCAGGCACAGCAACTCCCGGTCCTCGTCGCCGAGAGCGGTGTCGAGCGTGCCTTCGACACCGAGCGGCATCGCCATCTCCCACACGGTCTCGAAGAGGCTGAGGAAGCCGTCGAGCAGGTCGGACGGGCCGATCACCAGCGATTCGGAGGTCCGGGTCCGCGACACCACCGGCACCAGGGCGAGATCCTCGTCGAAGATGACCAGTTTCATCGGGGTGCGGGCGATGAAGCGTCCCTCCTCGCCGTGCGCGAGGGTGTGCAGCATGCTCGCGCGGGCGGCGGGGTGGTTCAGCGCCTCGGCGGCGTAGATCGTCCGGTACGAGATGCCGTCGCCCATCCGCCGCAGCTGGCGCTGGTCGTTGGTGCCGATCACCGCCGCGAAGGGCGGCGCGGCTATGCCCCGCACGCCGACGCGGCAGTTCTCCTGACCGGTCTCGAAGAGGTGCAGCATCTCCTCGGCGGAAACGGCCCGGATCCGCGACGCGCTGCCCGCACCGCGGGCGGCGAGGTACTCCTGGGTGAGTGATTCGACGGCCTGGTGCGACTGGATCACCTGGTCCTCAAGGCGACGCACCCACTCGGCGGCCACCGCGCTCGGCGGCAGGAGCGCCACCTCGAGCGGCAGCCCGGTGGCGGGCTCGGCGGCCCCGAGGTCGACCAGGCGGTCCAGCGCCTCGCGGGTCTCGCGCTCGGTGAGGGAGGCCAGGGCGGCGAGCTCCCCGAGGTCGAGCCAGGGCGCGCGGGCGAGCTCGGCGTAGACCTTTTCCAGGACGGGGTCGTCGACCGGGAGGACGCGGCCCTTGCCCCTTGTCCGCTCCGCCATGACTGCTCGCTCCCCTCGGCCTGTTGCGTACGGCGCAAGGGATGATGTCAGAGGCCCGGCGGGGTGCGGTGGGGGGACCACAGTCTTTGCGGGAACCTTGCGGAACAGGGCCGTGCCGTCCGGCCCGGTGCGGCGGCGGTACGGCACGGCCCGGGGACGACGGGGTCGTCCCGGCGGCTCAGCGGGTGGTCACCTGACGTTGACCGCGGCCCAGGCGGCGTTCACCGCCTGGTACTCTGCGCTGCTCCCGCCGTAGAGGTCGGTCGCGGCGGACAGGGTGGCGGTGCGGGCGCCCGCGTAGTCGGTGGTGGAGGTCATGTACGCGGTCAGCGCCTTGTACCAGATCTGCTCGGCCTTGACGCGGCCGATGCCGGCGACGGCCCTGCCGTCGTAGGTCGGGCTGTCGTAGCTCACGCCGTTGATCGTCTTGGCGCCGCTGCCCTCGGAGAGAAGGTAGAAGAAGTGGTTCGCCGGGCCCGAGGAGTAGTGGACGTCGACGCGTCCGAGGCCCCTGTACCAGTAGTCCTTGGAGTTGCCGTCCCTGCTCGGCTTGTCCATGTAGCGCAGCGGGGTGCCGTTGCCGCGGATGTCGATCTTCTCGCCGATGAGGTAGTCGCCGGGGTCGGCCGTGTTCGACGCGCCGAACTCGGCGGCGGTGCCGAAGATGTCGGACGTGGCCTCGTTGAGGCCGCCGGACTCCCCGCGGTAGACGAGCCTCGCGGTGTTGGACGTGACGCCGTGGGTCATCTCGTGGGCGGCGACGTCCAGCGAGGTGAGCGGCTTGGCGTTGTTCGCACCGTCGCCGTAGGTCATGCAGAAGCAGGAGTCGGACCAGAAGGCGTTGACGTACGCGTTGCCGTAGTGGACGCGGGAGTACGCGGCGACGCCGTCGTTCTTGATGCCGCTGCGGCCGTGGACGTTCTTGTAGTAGTCCCAGGTGACCGCGGCGCCGTAGTGAGCGTCGACCGCGGCGTTCTGCCGGCCGCCGCCCCAGAGGTCGTCGGCGTCGTTGAAGAGGGTGCCCGAGCCGCTGGTGGACTGGTTCATGTCGAGGGTGCGGTGACCGCCACGCGCCCCGTCCTTGAGGTCGAAGGTGCTGCCGTTGGGCGTGGTGGTGAGCGGGACCGTGCCGTTGTAGTCGCCGGTGCCGGTGCCGGTGTGCACCGTCTCGTACGCGTACAGCTCGGCGCCGGTGGCCGCGTCGGTGACGACACGCAGCTCGCTGGGCGTGCCGTCGTGCTGCACGCCGGTGACGACGGTCTCCCAGGCCAGTACAGGCTTGCCGGATGCCGCCCAGACGACCTTGCGCGGGGCGCCCTCGGCCGCGGCCTTGTCGGTCTCCCCGGCCGCGGCGGTCTTCAGCGCGGACTTCTCGGCGGCCGACGCGGACACCTTCGCTTCGGTGCCGGGCACGGATATACGGGCGGCGGTCGCCTTGGTGACGGCGCGCTTGCCGTTCTTCCTCTCGTGGACAACGAGGTCGCCGCCGAGGACCGGCAGTCCGGCGTAGGTGCGCTCGTAGCGCGTGTGCACGGTGCCGTCGGCGTCCCTGATGACGTCACGGACGACAAGCTTCTCCTTGTCCCCGAGGCCGAGGGCCTTCGCCTCGGCGCCGGCCCGCGCCTGCGCCGCCCTGACGGCAGTGGCCCGGTCGGCGGACGCCGGCGCGGTCGCCGCCGCGCCGTCCGCCCGGTCGGCCTGGGCGGTGGCCGGACCGGTCTGCATACCCACGACGACCATCGCGGCCGAGGCCGCGAGAACGGCGGCTCGGGTGGTCGCCCTGCGGGTGGTACTGCGTGTCACTCAAGTCTCCTCGGCAGGGGGCCGCGCGGTGTCCGCGGCCCGGCGGGGGGTGAGCGGCGGGGTGTGGCCGCCCTGATGCGGTGTCAGGAGCTCGCGGGCACGCCGACGCCGGGCCCCGGCGGACATCGTGGGGAACAAGTGCCGGGTGGGGCGGGGGTGTTCGGCATGCCCGGTGGAACCTGGCCGAGACTGCCAGTAACGGATGACTGAATGACAGAGGTCAGACAAATGAAGGGCTGTCGTATACCCGACATGCCGAATCGCGTCAGCGGCTACGTCCGGTTTGCCAGCCCGAGGTGCCCCGCCGAAAGGCCGTTCGCGCGCATTGATGGCGATATGACCCCGTCAGCGCGAAGGTGCGTTTCCTCCGGGGCGGGCGAGCGGCCCTTCCCCCCTCGGCAGGCGGGCGCCGGTTCATCCCGCCGCGGCGGGTGTCCTGCGATCGAAGGCGAAGAGCTGCCCCTTCATGTCACCGGCGCACTCCAGCTGCCGTACCGGCTCCCCCGCCCGCGTGGTGCCGTCCGCCACGCCGACACACAGGTCGCTGTGGAGCGGCCGCAGCCGGTAACCGCGTACGGGTGAGCCGACCGGCTCCAGGCGGAACGCCTCGGCCGGGCCGCGCTTGCCGCACTCCTGGTCCTCGACCGGCGCGCCGGCTGCCGCCGACCTGTCCCGCACACCGGTGCAGCCCTCCCCGAACCGCTGATGGAACGTCACCAGCAGCCAGCCGCCGTCGATCCGCTCCAGCGAGAAGCGCGGGATCGAATCCGGTGCACAGGTGCGCTGGAACAGCTGGCCGTTCTGGCCGCCGTCCTCCGCGAGGCACAGCCCGGAGTGAACGGCTCTGATCGACACGGCTCCGGGCGCCGGCGCGGGCCCCGGCCCGGACGCGACGGGCAGGGGCGCGGACCTCTCCGTGCGTCCGCCGCCACTGCCGTCGCTGCCCTCGCCGCCGACGAGGGTGACGGCGGCGGCCACGGCGGCGGCGACGATCAGGACTCCGGCGACGGCCGGCACCCCCCATGTCCGGCGGCGCGACCGGTGCACCGGGGAGCCGGGTGCGGATGCCGATGCCGGTGCGGGGGAGGCGGGCGCCGGAGCGTGCGCCGCCGGGGCGGCGGGCCCGCCGACGGCCCGGCCGGCCGCGGGCGTCACGGCGTCCGGTGCCTCCCCCGCGGCCCCGGCGGCCGCCGACGTGACGTCCGGTGACTCCCCGGCCTGCCGCTCACCGCGCGCCAGCTCCTTGCGCACCCGCAGCCAGGTGTCCAGCTCGCCCGGATCGCATCCGCAGGCCCGGACGAAGGCGGCGACCAGCTCCTCGCGCGGCACCGTGCCGCGGCCGAGCATGTTGGCGACCGTGGAGCGCGGGAGCACGTCGCCGATGGTCTCGGCGCGGGAGGACAGTTCCCGGTACGTCAGCCCCGACCAGTCCTTGAGTGCCTGCAGAGCGGCCACGAACTCAGGTGCGCCGCCCGCCCGTTCCGGATCCGGAGCACCGCTCCTGGCCCCCGTCATCCGCTCTCCTTCTGCCGTCTCACCAGGCGGGACAGGGTGGGACATGTCCCGGACGGGCAACAGCCTTGCGAGGAGCGCCGCGGAACTCAAGAGTGATCTGCGCCAACCGGATTCACGCACTCACCACGACGCGGGCAGGCCGGGGGGCAGGGGGCACGGGGGATCACAGAGAGGGGCGACGGGGGAAGAACGAGTGGCCTTGACCGTCCACGGGGGGCGGCCAAGGCCATTCGGGCAGAAGCTCGGGCAGAACCGGCGAGGAGGACCCGCTCAGAACACGGACCCGCTCAGAACATTGGACCCGCTCAGAACACGGACCCGCTCAGAACGAGGACCCGCTCAGAACACGGACTCCGCCTCGAACATCCGGTCCTTCGGCACGGTCTTCAGCTGGGTGACCGCCTCGGCCAGCGGCACCATCACCACGTCCGTGCCGCGCAGGGCCGTCATCTTCCCGAAGTCGCCGCGGTGCGCCGCCTCCACCGCGTGCCACCCGAACCGGGTCGCGAGCACACGGTCGTACGCGGTGGGCGTGCCGCCGCGCTGCACATGGCCGAGGATGACCGGCTTGGCCTCCTTGCCGAGGCGCCGCTCCAGCTCCGCGGCCAGCCGGTTGCCGATGCCCTGGAAGCGCTCGTGCCCGTACTGGTCGATCTCGCCCTTGGCGTACTCCATCGATCCTTCGGCCGGGTGCGCGCCTTCGGCGACGCAGACGACCGCGAACTTCTTGCCCCGTGCGAAACGCTCCTCGACCATCTTCACCAGGTCGTCGACCTCGAAGGGCCGCTCGGGCAGGCAGATGCCGTGCGCACCCCCCGCCATGCCCGACTCCAGGGCGATCCAGCCCGCGTGCCGGCCCATGACCTCGACGACCATCACCCGCTGGTGCGACTCGGCGGTGGTCTTCAGGCGGTCGATGGCCTCGGTGGCGACCATGACGGCCGTGTCGAAACCGAAGGTGCGGTCGGTGGAGGAGATGTCGTTGTCGATCGTCTTGGGGACGCCGACGACGGGCATCCCGGCCTCGGACAGCATGCGGGACGCCGTCAGCGTGCCCTCGCCGCCGATGGGGATGAGCGCGTCGATGCCGTACTGCTTCGCCAACTCGGCCGCGTTCTCCGCCGCTTCGCGCAGTCGGCCGCGCTCCAGGCGGGTGGAGCCGAGGATGGTGCCGCCCCGGGCGAGGATGCCGCCCACCGCATTGAGGTCGAGGGGACGGTAGTGGCCGTCGAGCAGACCCCGGAAGCCGTCCTCGAAGCCGATGACCTCGTCGCCGTGACCGGTCAGGGCGCGGTGCACGACCGACCGGATCACTGCGTTGAGGCCGGGACAGTCGCCACCTGCGGTGAGAACTCCGATGCGCATCGTGCCCTGTCTCCTGCCCGTCGTGATACCTGTGAGCCCGGTCCGATTGTCCCACGGTGCCCGAACCGCCCGCGCTCCCAGCCTCACAGGACGGCCCGCGGATGGTCGGCGGACGGTCGGCGGACGGTCGGTGGACGGTCCACGCCCCGTCGTGCCCGACGGGCGCTTTATCTACCCCCAGGGGTATTGTCAAGAGGGCGATGCCGCCCCGGGCGGTTTTTCTGCACGCCCACAGTCGGCCGCCCGCGGCACGGCCTGCACGACGTACCGAAACGACGCGATGGACGGAGAGCACGCGTGACGAGCAGGGGGCACCACCCGCCGAAGGCAGGGGGAGTGTACGTGACCGGGATCGACCGCGGAGACGGACGGCAGGTGGTCGAGCTGGGGGTCATGGAGCTCCTGACCCGCCAGGTGGACCGGGTCGGTGTCTTCCGCCCGCTCGTCCACGACGGGCCGGACCGGCTATTCGAGCTGCTGAGGGCGCGCTACCGGCTGTCCCAGGACCCCGCGTCGGTGTACGGCATCGACTACCACGAGGCGGCGGCGCTGCAGGCCGAGAAGGGCACCGACGAGCTGGTCGCCGCCCTGGTCGAACGCTTCCTGCGGGTGGCCAGGGACTACGAGGTCGTCCTCGTACTCGGCACGGACTACGCGGGCACGCAGCTCCCGGACGAGCTGGCGCTCAACGCCCGGCTCGCGAACGAGTTCGGCGCCTCGGTGATCGCGGTGGTCGGCGGCAAGGGCCAGACGCCTCAGTCCGTCCGGGCGGAGACCCGCAACGCCTACCGGGCGTACGAGGGCCTGGGCTGCAACGTCCTCGCGATGGTGGCCAACCGGGTCGCGCCCGCCGACCGCACCGCGATAGCCGAGCGGCTCGCGGCCCGCCTTCCCGTCCCCTGCTATGTGCTGCCCGACGAGCCCGCGCTGTCCGCACCCACGGTCGCCCAGATCACGCACGCCCTCGGGGGCACCGTGCTCCTCGGGGACGACTCCGGCCTCGCGCGCGACGCCCTGGACTTCGTCTTCGGGGGCGCGATGCTGCCGACCTTCCTGGGTGCCCTGACGCCCGGCTGCATGGTGGTCACGCCCGGCGACCGCGCCGACCTGGTCGTGGGCGCGCTCGCCGCGCACTCCGCGGGCACGCCGCCCATCGCGGGCGTACTGCTGACGCTGAACGAGCGCCCGAGCGAGCAGATCCTCACGCTCGCCTCGCGCCTCGCGCCCGGCACGCCGGTGATCTCGGTCCCGGGCAACAGCTTCCCGACGGCCGGTGAACTGTTCGCGATGGAGGGCAAGTTGAACGCCTCCACACCCCGCAAGGCGGAGACCGCGCTCGGTCTGTTCGAGCGCCATGCGGACACCGCCGATCTGCTGGCCCGGCTCGCGGTCGCCCGCAGCGGCCGGGTGACGCCGATGATGTTCGAGCACGAGCTGCTGGAGCAGGCCCGTGCCGACCGCCGCCGCGTGGTGCTGCCCGAGGGCACGGAGGAGCGGGTGCTGCGCGCCGCCGATGTGCTGATCCGCCGCGACGTGTGCGACCTGACGCTGCTCGGGGACACCGAGCAGATCCGCAAGAGGGCCGCCGATCTCGGCATCGACCTCTCGGCGGCGCAGCTGATCGACCCGCAGACCTCGGAGCTGCGCCAGACCTTCGCCGAGCGGTACGCGGGGCTGCGCGCGCACAAAGGCATGACGGTGGAGCTGGCGCACGACGTCGTCGCGGACGTCAACTACTTCGGGACGCTGATGGTCGACGAGGGCCTGGCCGATGGCATGGTGTCGGGCTCGGTGCACTCCACCGCGGCGACGATCCGCCCCGCCTTCGAGATCATGAGAACAAAGGGGGCCGCGCGAAGGGGGTCCCCCCGGACGGAGTCCGGGGGAGCGTCGGACGGGGCGGTGGCGGGAGACGGGAGGGCCAAGCCCGAAGCGTCGATCGTCTCGTCCGTCTTCTTCATGTGCCTGGCCGACCGGGTGCTCGTCTACGGCGACTGCGCGGTCAACCCGGACCCGGACGCCGCGCAGCTCGCGGACATCGCGATCCAGTCGGCCGCCACGGCCGCCCGCTTCGGTGTGGAGCCGCGGATCGCGATGCTGTCGTACTCCACGGGCACATCGGGCACGGGCGCGGACGTGGACAAGGTGCGGGAGGCGACGAAGCTGGTCCGCGAGTCCCGGCCGGACCTGCGCATCGAGGGCCCGATCCAGTACGACGCGGCGGTCGAGCCGTCCGTCGCGGCGACGAAACTGCCCGACTCCGAGGTGGCGGGCCGGGCGACGGTCCTGATCTTCCCGGACCTGAACACCGGCAACAACACGTACAAGGCCGTGCAGCGCTCGGCGGGCGCGGTGGCGGTCGGCCCGGTGCTGCAGGGCCTGCGCAAGCCGGTCAACGACCTCTCGCGCGGCGCACTCGTCAGCGACATCGTCAACACGGTCGCGATCACCGCGATCCAGTCCCAGGCTCAGGAGCTCCCGGCATGACCGCCACCCGTGTACTCGTCCTCAACTCCGGCTCGTCGTCGGTGAAGTACCAGTTGCTGGACATGCGCGACAGCGCGCGGCTGGCGGTCGGCCTGGTCGAGCGGATCGGCGAGTCCACCTCGCGCCTGGTGCACACCCCGCCGGCCGGCGACGGCGAGCGGCGCGCGCGTACGGGAGCGATCGCCGACCACTCGGCCGCGCTGAAGGCGGTCGGCGACGAACTGGCGCGCGACGGCCTCGGCCTGGACTCCCCTGAACTCGCGGCGATCGGCCACCGGGTGGTGCACGGCGGCCTGCGGTTCACCGAGCCGACCGTGATCACGGACGAGGTGCTGGCGGAGATCGAGCGGCTGGTGCCGGTCGCACCGCTGCACAACCCGGCGAACATCACGGGGATCCGTACCGCGCAGGCGCTGCGGCCGGACCTGCCGCAGATCGCGGTGTTCGACACGGCCTTCCACACGACGATGCCGGAGTCGGCCGCCCGGTACGCCATCGACGTCGAGACGGCCGACACGCACCGCATCCGCCGTTACGGCTTCCACGGCACCTCGCACGCCTATGTGTCGCGGGCGACGGCGGCCCTGCTGGGCAAGGACCCGTCCGAGGTGAACGTCATCGTGCTGCACCTGGGCAACGGCGCCTCCGCGTCCGCGGTGCGGGGCGGCCGCTGTGTGGACACCTCGATGGGGCTGACGCCCTTGGAGGGGCTCGTGATGGGTACGCGCTCCGGTGACATCGATCCGGCGGTGACCTTCCACCTCATGCGGGTGGCGGGAATGTCGGCCGACGACGTCGATGTCCTGCTCAACAAGAAGAGCGGCCTGGTGGGCCTGTGCGGCGACAACGACATGCGGGAGATCCGGCGCCGTGTCGACGCGGGTGACGAGCGGGCGGGGCTGGCGTTCGACATTTACGTCCACCGGCTGAAGAAGTACATCGGGGCGTACTACGCCGTACTCGGCCGGGTGGACGCGATCGCTTTCACCGCCGGGGTCGGCGAGAACGCCGCGCCGGTCCGTGAGGCGGCGATCGCCGGTCTGGAGGCGCTGGGCCCGGTGGTGGACGCGGAGCTCAACGCCGTGCGCTCGGGCGAGGCGCGGCTGATCTCGCCGGCTTCCGCACGGGTCGCGGTGGCCGTGGTTCCGACCGACGAGGAGCTGGAGATCGCCAGGCAGAGCTACGACCTCGTGAAAAACATGGTGAACGCCTGAGCGGGCCGGCGCCCATTTGTACATTCCACCAGACGGAATATTCCGCAGGGAAACAAACCGATAGGATCCGCCTTATGCGCCGTTCCAAAATCGTCTGCACACTGGGCCCCGCCGTCGACTCCTACGAGCAGCTGAAAGCGCTCATCGAGGCCGGCATGAACGTGGCCCGTTTCAACATGAGCCACGGGACCCACGCTGAGCACGAGGAGCGGTATCACCGCCTGCGTCAGGCGTGCGAGGAAACGGGGCGCGCCATCGGCGTGCTGGCCGACCTCCAGGGTCCCAAGATCCGCCTGGAGACCTTCGCCGAGGGGCCGGTCGAACTGGTCCGCGGCGACGAGTTCACCATCACCACCGAGGACGTCCCCGGTGACAAGTCCATCTGCGGCACCACGTACAAGGGCCTGCCCGGCGACGTCTCCAAGGGCGACCAGATCCTGATCAACGACGGCAACGTCGAGCTGCGCGTCGTCGAGGTCGACGGCCAGCGGGTCAAGACGATCGTCGTCGAGGGCGGTGTGATCTCCGACCACAAGGGCATCAACCTGCCCGGCGCCGCGGTCAACGTCCCGGCCCTGTCCGAGAAGGACATCGACGACCTGCGCTTCGCACTCCGCATGGGCTGCGACCTGGTGGCGCTCTCCTTCGTCCGCGACGCGAGCGACGTCAAGGACGTGCACAAGGTGATGGACGAGGAGGGCCGCCGGGTCCCGGTCATCGCCAAGGTCGAGAAGCCGCAGGCGGTCGCCAACATGCAGGACGTCGTCATGGCGTTCGACGGCGTGATGGTGGCGCGCGGCGACCTGGCCGTCGAGTACCCCCTGGAGCGGGTCCCGATGGTGCAGAAGCGACTCATCGAGATGTGCCGCCGCAACGCCAAGCCGGTGATCGTGGCGACGCAGATGATGGAGTCGATGATCACCAACTCGCGCCCCACGCGCGCCGAGGCGTCCGATGTCGCCAACGCGATCCTGGACGGTGCGGACGCGGTCATGCTCTCCGCGGAGTCCTCGGTCGGCGCGTATCCGATCGAGACGGTCAAGACGATGTCGAAGATCGTCGTCGCGGCGGAGGAGGAACTGCTCTCCAAGGGCCTGCAGCCGCTGGTCCCGGGCAAGAAGCCGCGTACCCAGGGCGGTTCGGTGGCCCGGGCGGCCGCCGAGATCGCCGACTTCCTGGACGGCAAGGCGCTGGTCGCCTTCACCAAGTCCGGCGACACGGCCCGCCGCCTGTCCCGCTACCGCGCGTCCCAGCCGATCCTGGCCTTCACGACGGACGAGTCCACCCGCAACCAGCTGGCGCTGAGCTGGGGCGTGGAGTCCTTCCTGGCACCGTTCGTGGCGACGACAGACGCGATGGTGGAGCTGGTGGACGCGGCGCTGCTGAAGCTCCAGCGCTACAACGCGGGCGACACGATGGTCATCACCGCCGGCTCCCCTCCGGGTGTCCCGGGCACGACGAACATGGTCCGGGTGCACCACCTGGGCGGCGAGACGAAGTCCTGACACACGCCTGTGGGCCGCACCCCCGAAGGGGTGCGGCCCACAGTCTTTCGCGGCTCCCGGTGGCTTTTGGGAAATCAGGATTTTCCGCCCGTGAAGTAGTTGTGCAGGCCGGGGACCGTCAGGGTCCCGCCGAACTGGCCGGCCTGGGTCACCTTCACATCGGTGAAGAAGGCGAACGGGACGTTCAGCGGCGGCGGTGTCTGAGGGGTGAACGTGACCGGGATGATGCCGAAGAGGTTGCCCTTCAGCTCCTCCGTGTACATCGTCACCTCGCCGTCGCGGATCGTCGACGTGGAGCCCTTCGACGCCTCGACGTGCGCGGTCGTGCCGTTCGGACCGACGACCAGCTGGTGCAGGTCCTTGATGTCCACACCCGTCGCGGTGAACTTCAGCACCTTCTTGGTCTTTCCGCTGCCCGTCTTCACCTCGACGATGCCCTTGTAGTCCAGGCCGTTGAGCGTCAGCCGCGAACTCTCCAGGACCCACGGGTCGTCCGGGAGCAGCGGGAGGCCGGGCTCCATCTGGGCGTCGGCCAGCGCCTCGGGGTCGGCGGTCGGGCACGGGAAGGGCGGCTTGGCGCCGTCCGGGATGTCCTCGTCCTGCTTGGGGTCGAGTCCCTTGACGTCCTCGTCCAGCTCTTCCACGGTGGCGCCGGCCTTGTCCGCCGCGTCCTTGATCGCGTCCTTGGTCTTGTCGACCGCGCCGTCGACCGTGTCGTCCGCCGTGCCGTCGACCGTGTCGTCGACCGTGTCGGCGGGCTCCTCGGCCGGCTTCTCCACGGGCTCCTCGGCAGACTCGCTCGGCTCGTCCGACGGCGTACCGCTGTCGGTAGGCGTCGGCGTCGGCGTCGGACTGGCCTCCGGCTCCTCGTCGGGGCCGTCGAACAGGTCCTTGAGCGCGTCGCCCACGCCCAGCGGGTCGAGCGGGTTCGCGGTCTCGCTCGGGGTCGCCTCCGGCGGCGCGACCTCCGCGGTCTTGTCGGCCGGGGCCGCGGACGGACTCTCGGACGGCTTCGGCTCCAGGACGTCCGGGACCGACGTGTCACTCGGCGTCGGCGTCGGCTTCGCGCTGTCGGAAGGCGACGGCGTCAGGGACGGCTTCACCGACTCGGAGGGCGAGGGGGACTCGGACTCCGCCGGCTCGTCCGAGCGCGTCACGCACGGCCCGGGGGCGAAAGGAATCTCCTTGTCGTCGGCGAGTGCCAGCTTGGGGGTGAGACCCATGCCCACGAAGACGGCAGTGGGCATCGCCGCCAGGGCTATCGCCTTGCTCGCCGGCATCTGGATCCTGGTCAGCAGCGACTTCTTCGGGGCGGCGTGCCGCGGCCCTCGTCGCTCGCGCGAACCGTCGCCGCCCGCCCCCGCGGTCAGCGGTGGTGTCACGTCACCCGGCACTGTTCCTCCCGCCGTTGCCTTCGATGGTTGTCTCGTGCGCGTACGCGCCGGGGCCGTCCCACTGCTCCGGTACGGGAGAGACGTGCACGTCGCTCGCCGGGGCCGGCGCCTGATTGGTCGGGGCGGCTGCGGGCTTCGCCGGCGCCCACGACAGCGCGAGCGCGCCGCCGACGAGCGAGAACACGAAGCCGACGATGAAGCCGCCCAGGTTGGCGATCGGGATGGAGATCAGCGCCAGGAGAATGGTGGCGACGCCTGCGAACACCCGGACGATGTGGTGGAACCACATCGTCAGACCCAGCGTGACCAGCAGTACGCCGATGATGAGAGAGCCCGCGCCCGCCGTCGTCGCCATCGAGAGCGTCATATGGCCGAGCTTGAGGCTCGCGTACGGGAAGTAGGCGATCGGGATTCCGCCGAGCACGGTGAACAGGCCTGCCCAGAAGGGCCGTTGTCCCCGCCAGATGCGGAAGTTCCGCCGAATGACGCGGATGTAGTTCTCGTCCCGCCCCGGTGACACTGCAGACTCGGCGCTCATGGAAAACAGCTCCCTGGTACTGGCGTTGCTGTGTGAAGAGGGTGACGGGCGGGCGAAGCTGCCAGAGTTTCACCCGCCCGCCCGGACGGGATGACCGTCAGTAGCACTCGACCTTGGGGCCGTCGCCCTTGTGCAGGCGCATGCTCAGGCCACTCAGTTCGAAGGTGCCGGCGGTGGTCGCCCACGCCTTCTGAGTGACACCGGTCAGCTGCGCCCGGTCGGCCTGCTGGGCGAAGCCGTTCTCAAGGATCGACTTGTCCTTGACCGCGGGACCCTTGCCCACACCGGGGTTGTCCGTGTCCTTGGCCGCGACGCCGATGTCGATGTTCGTGAACTTGGCGTTCGCGTCCAGTTCGGACACGTCCAGGTAAAGGTTCTTCGCCTTGACCGCCGTGCCCTTGTCACCTGCGGTCAGGCGCAGCGTGACCTTGCCGAGGAACGGCACGTCGGTGACGACCGACTGGCACATGTCCTCGATCGAGGCGTTCTTGAACGTCGAGATGGCGACGGGGTGCGCGACCTTCTCGTCACCCTTGAGGTCCTTGTACCCCATGTCGACGCCACCGTACTGGGCGAACCCAGTACCGTCGAGGTATCCGGCCTTGACCTTGAACTCCTGGCCGGACACGGCGAAGGACGCGGCGAGCGCCCCCTGTGCCAGACCGATGCCTATCGCGGCCGTCGCGGCCACGCTCGGCACCATGACAAGGGCGAACCGCTTCCATCTGGTTCCGCCACGAGCCACAGACTCCATGACTTTCCTCCTTCTCGGACGTACATCTCCGGTACGGGCCCTCGGGCCCGTCCTGGGATGGGAGAAGCGCTACGTCCTCGGGAAGGAGAGCGCCTGTACTTTCAGGCGCTGACTGCGTCCGAAACACCGGCGATCACCCCCGAGCGACAACCACTGGCCGCACTCTCGCGCAACCGGTCGGACAGGCCCTGCGGTTCAGGCAGGAACCCCCCTGTCCGCGGCCGGCGCCACTGCCGCCGACCGGCCCGGTGGGGACCCAACGGACCGCGGCACGGCTGGAGGCCGGGCTGATGCGGTATTGGACCGAGCGTGGCCGATCGTGGTCCATTCACGGCGCGGACACAAGTGGTTCGTTACTCGCTAGTAACGGCCTGATAACCGCCCCACGACCGCGTGACGCCGACCGAGCACACAGGGTGCCAGCGACCGTGGGAGCAGAGCGGGAGATTGCCGTCAATAAACGGACAGAACCAGCGGGTTGATGTACTCGGAGTAACAGCTGCTCGCATTACCAAGTTTTGGTAAAGCGGTGTCGCAAATTGTCGCTGTGTCGCCAAAACGGCGGTGGCACCGCACTCGGTACCACCGCCGCAAAACTGCCAGATCGGCACACTCAGGGCGCCGTTGTCAGAATCGCTGTCAACGCGATCTCAGAACAGCACCCGTGCGAGTGCCTGGCGCGATGCCGTCACCCGCGGATCATCCGGACCGACGACCTCGAAGAGTTCGAGCAGGCGCACCCGTGCCGCGTCGCGGTCCGCGCCCGCGGTGCGCCGGACGGTCTCGACGAGTCGGCCGAAGGCGTCCTCGACGTGGCCGCCGACGAGGTCGAGGTCGGCCGCGGCGATCTGGGCCTGCACGTCGCCGGGGTTGTCGGCGGCGTCCTTGCGGACCCGCTGCGGGTCCATGTCCTTGACACGGCCCAGCAGTTGGGCCTGAGCGAGGCCCAGCATGGCCTCGCTGTTGGCCGGGTCGTCCGCCAGCACGTTCTTGTACGCCTGGATCGCGCCGCCGAAGTCGCCCGCGTCCAGCGCGTCCATGGCCGCGCCCAGCAGGGCGTCGTACGGGCCGGCCGGAACGGGGGCCTCGGCCGCCTCGCCGGATGCGTCCTGGTCCACGGTGATGCCGGTCAGTCCGAAACGCTCCTCGGCGACCTGGATCAGCTGGTCGAGCGTCTGGCGGATCTGCGCCTCGGGTGCCGCCCCCTGGAAGAGGGGCAGCGCCTGGCCCGCGACCACGGCGAAGACCGCCGGGATGCCCTGGACACCGAACTGCTGCATGAGCATCTGATTGGCGTCCACGTCGATCTTGGCGAGGACGAACCGGCCGTTGTACTCCTTCGCGAGACGGTCCAGGAGCGGGCTGAGCTGCTTGCACGGCTCGCACCACTCGGCCCAGAAGTCGATGACGACCGGGACCTCGGCGGAACGCTGCAGGACATCGTGCTCGAAGCGGGCCTCGTCGGTTTCGATCACCAGGGCGGAAGGCGGCTCGGCACCGCCGCCGCCCTGCCGGGCGGCCTGCGCGCGGGCCTGCTCCGCCTTCGCCTTGGCCTCTCCGGCCGCCTTCACCGCGGCGAGGTCGACGACGCCGCTCATGGACATGTTCCTAGGCTGCATGCGTACATCCTCCCCCTTCCGCACGCGCATGTGAAAAGCCGGCCGTAAGATCCGGCTTGGGTCGGCGCCGGGTCCCCACCTCGGCGCCTGTGGTCGTCGCTCCCGCCCTGTCGCTCGGACAGGGCTTTCGCTACGAGTCGTAGCGTATCTCCATCGCGTTCACCCGTGTGAGATTTCCCCGGTGAACTGCCTCACAGAGTGTGCTTACCGGCCGGTATGGTCTCGGACATGTCCAGCAGCGCCCACCCCGAACCTGTACGTAAGGGTCGTACGGGACGGCCCCGCAGCGCGGAGACCGATGCCGCGATCCTGGCCGCGACCCGCGCCTCGCTCGTCGAGCTGGGCTGGTCGAAGCTGACCATGGGCGAGGTGGCCGCCCGCGCGGGAATCGCCAAGACCACGCTCTACCGCCGCTGGACGAACAAGAACGAGCTCGTCGTCGACGCCGTGGCCGTGCTCTTCGACGAGCTCGAACTCCCCGATCGCGGCAGCCTCGTCGCCGATGTGGAGGGCGTGGTCCTTCAGTTCGCCGACCTGCTCGGCCGACCGGAGACCAAGACCGCGCTCATGGGTGTCGTCGCGGAGTCCACGTGCGACGACGCGCTGCGGGGCCGGATCCGTGAGGCGATCGTCGACCGGCAGAAGCGGCTGGTGGTGGAGGGCCGGGCACGCGCTCAGGCCCGCGGCGAGCTTCCGTACGAGGCCGATCCCGAGACGGGTGCCCGCAACACGGACCTGATCTTCGACGTGGTGGCGGGCGCCGTCGTCCACCGGGCGCTGGTGAGCGCGAAGCCCGTGGACGCGGAGTGGGCGCGCCGGTTCACCGCACTGCTGGTGTCCGGGCTCGGCGCGCTCTCCGTGTGACGGCCGACCGGGGCACGGCACCGGTGACTCCCGTGTGACAGTCGGCCGGGGCACGGCACCGGTGACTCCCGTGTGACAGCCGGCCGGGGGCACGGGAACGGCCGACCGGCCCCGCTCCAAAGCCCGACCCCGCCCCGACCGGCCCTGCTCCAAAGCCCGGCCCCGCCCTGACCGGCCCCGCTCAGAAGCCCGGCGGCTCCGTGTAGACGCCCCACTCGTCGCGCAGCACCCCGCAGATCTCGCCGAGGGTCGCCTCCGCACGGACCGCGTCGAGCATCGGGCCGATCATGTTGGAGCCGTCGCGTGCGGCGGCGAGCATCGTGTCCAGCGCGGCGCGCACCGCGGCCTCGTCCCGCCGGTCCCTGCGCTCGCCGAGCACGCGGACCTGCTCCCACTCGACCTCGTGGCTGACCCGCAGGATCTCCAGATCGCCGGTGACCGAGCCGTGGTGGACGTTGACGCCGACCACCTTCTTCTCGCCCTTCTCCAGCGCCTGCTGGTAGCGGAAGGCGGACTCGGCGATCTCGCCGGTGAACCAGCCGTCCTCGATACCGCGCAGGATGCCGGACGTCATCGGGCCGATGGGGTGCCGGCCGTCCGGGTGGGCGCGGCGGCCGCGCTCCTTGATCTGCTCGAAGATCTTCTCGGCGTCGGCCTCGATCCGGTCGGTGAGCTGCTCGACGTACCAGGAACCGCCCAGCGGGTCGGCGACGCACGCGACGCCGGTCTCCTCCATCAGCACCTGCTGGGTGCGCAGCGCGATCTCGGCGGCCTGCTCGCTCGGCAGGGCGAGCGTCTCGTCGAGGGCATTGGTGTGCAGGGAGTTGGTGCCGCCGAGGACCGCGGACAGCGCCTCGACGGCGGTGCGTACGACGTTGTTGTACGGCTGCTGGGCGGTGAGCGAGACACCGGCGGTCTGGGTGTGGAACCGCAGCCACTGGGCCTTGTCTGTCCGCGCCCCGTAGACCTCCTTCATCCAGCGCGCCCAGATCCGGCGTGCCGCGCGGAACTTGGCGATCTCCTCGAAGAAGTCGAGATGCGCGTCGAAGAAGAAGGACAGGCCGGGTGCGAAGATGTCGACGTCCAAGCCGCGGGACAGGCCGAGTTCGACGTAACCGAAGCCGTCGGCAAGGGTGTACGCGAGCTCCTGCGCGGCCGTCGCGCCGGCCTCGCGGATGTGGTAGCCGGAGACGGACAGCGGTTTGTACGCGGGGATCTTCTCCGCGCAGTGCTCCATCAGGTCGCCGATGAGGCGCAGATGGGGCTCGGGCTGGAAGAGCCATTCCTTCTGGGCGATGTACTCCTTGAAGATGTCCGTCTGGAGCGTGCCGTTGAGGACGGACGGGTCGATGCCCTGGCGTTCGGCGGCGACCAGGTACATGCAGAAGACGGGCACGGCCGGGCCGCTGATCGTCATGGAGGTCGTGACCTCGCCGAGCGGGATGTCCTTGAAGAGGACCTCCATGTCGGCGGCCGAGTCGATGGCGACGCCGCAGTGGCCGACCTCGCCGAGCGAGCGGGCGTCGTCGGAGTCGCGGCCCATGAGCGTCGGCATGTCGAAGGCGACGGAGAGGCCGCCGCCACCGTTGGCCAGGATCATCTTGTAGCGCTCGTTGGTCTGCTCGGCGTTGCCGAAGCCGGCGAACTGGCGGATGGTCCACGTCCGGCCGCGGTAGCCGGTGGCGTGCAGGCCGCGGGTGAAGGGGTACTCACCGGGCCAGCCGATGCGCTCGAAACCCTCGTAGGTGTCCCCGGGCCTCGGCCCGTAGACCGGCTCGACCGGGTCCCCGGAGAGCGTGGTGAAGTCGGCGTCCCGCTTGCGGGCCTTGTCGTAACGGGCCTGCCAGCGTCGGCGGCCTTCCTCGATCGCGTCAGCGTCCATGCTTCAAATTTACTAGGACGTCCTAGTAAATGTCGACGGCTGACGGCCGCGAGCCTTGCTCGCGGCCGTCACATGGTGTTACGCCTCGGCCTCGACCGGGGCCGCGGCGTCCGTGATCAGGGCGCGGGCCTCGCGGGTGACCTTCGGCTCGACGAAGAAGGAAGCGAACGGGATGCAGCCGGCGGCCAGCACCCACAGCAGCTTGCCGAAGGGCCACTTCGCCTTGGAGCCGAGGTCGAAGGCGAAGACGACGTAGATGATGAACAGCACACCGTGGATCTGCGAGATCAGCATGGTGTCGCCGGTCTCGAACCCGTACTTCAAGGCGATGGCGCCGGTGAAGACGAGCAGCCACACGGCGGTGATGTAGGCCATCACCCGGTAGCGGGTCAGCACATTCGCTTTCATGGCATCGAGCGTAACGGGGCGCAAGGGGCGATCTTCGCCGGGGTTGCCCGGGGCTACTTCTCCTTGAAGTCGTGCGCCGCCACCCGCAGCGGCCGCAGCATCGCGAAGATCTCGGCACACTCCTCGTCGTCGTACACGCCGAGTCCGAAGTCCATCGCCATCAGTTCGCGGGTGGCGGCCTCGACCACCTCGCGGCCCTTGTCGGTGATGGAGGCGAGCGTGCCGCGCCCGTCGTTGGGGTTGGGCCGCTTGTCGACCAGTCCGGACCGCACGAGGCGGTCGACGGTGTTCGTCACGGAGGTCGGGTGGACCATCAGACGCTCGCCGATCTTCGACATGGGCAGCTCGCCCGCCTTGGAGAAGGTCAGGAGCACCAGCGCCTCATAGCGGGCGAAGGTCAGCCCGTACGGCTTGACGACGGCGTCGACCTCGGCGAGCAGGATCTGGTGCGCGCGCATGATGGAGGTGATCGCTGCCATCGAGGGCACGGGCCCCCATCGCTGCTGCCAGAGCTCGTCGGCTCGGGCGATGGGATCGAAGGGAAGACTGAGCGGCTTCGGCACGGCACCGACCTTACCGACTGGTCATATCGTGGTCAGCCCCGTCTCGCTCTTCGGTCGAAGCCGCCACTGACGCTGCCGCTCCGGCAGACCGGCCCGGCGTCGGGCCGGTCCCCCGCCGAGGCCGCCGGGTAGGCCAGGCTCACACCCGTCGGCACCAGCAGGACCAGCGCCGGGGGCGAGGCGGTCCGCTCCGCGCAGCCGACCATGGGCAGCAGGCCGACCGCGGCGCGCGGGACCCTGGAGCGGGCGCGGATCCGGGAGCGGGCGCGCGGTATCGGCGGCCTGGGGACCAGTGGCCGGCCGACCGTGCGTCCGAGGCGCCGGCCGACCCGCTCGGGTGGGTGCGCGCAGACGTGCGGTGCGCGCTGGAGGAACCGGTCGACACGACGACACCGGCGCGGCTGTTCGCTCTGGCGCCGTCGTCGGTGTCGGGGCCACGGGCTGCTGACCTCCCGCCGCCGCTACGGCCACCCGGCGCAGGACGCGCGCAGCCCGCAGGGGTCGCACAGGCTCGGACATAGCTGACTGATCGTCAGGACCTGGCGCCCCCGGCCACCTCGCCCCGTGCGGAGCGCTTCAGCCGGTGCCTGACGGCGCGCTGTGCCATGGGCCCGAGTTCGTCGAGGGCCGCGACGAGGGCCGCCAGTTGGCCGAGGGCACCCAGCGCGCGTTCCGCGCCTTCGGGGTCGACCCCCTCGTAGAGCTCCAGGCCGACGAACGACGCGGCGACGGCCCGGGCCAGGCCCGTGGGGTCGGTGAACTCGGCGATCGGGGACCCGGCGAGCACCCGGGCGAGCACGTTCTCGATCTCGGTGATCCACAGGTCGAGTCCGGCGGCGGTCGCGGGCGCGAGGCGGGACTGCGTCTGGGCACCGGCCAGCAGTTGACCGAGGACCGCGACATGGCCGCCCGCCCGTTCCTCCTCGTGCATCCGGCGGCCGAACTCCAGCAGTCCGGCGAGCGTGGTGATGCCCGCCAGGCGGTCGCGGTAGCGGGCGACGCGCTGCTCGGCGCCGAACCGGCAGGCGGCGGCGAGCAGTTCGTCGACCGAGCCGAAGTGGTAGAAGACCAGGGCCTGGTTCACTCCCGCCGCGGCCGCGACGGAGCGGGCGGAGGTCTTGGCGATGCCCTGCTCCGTGAGGGTGCGCAGGGCTCCTTCCAGCAGCTTCTGCCTGGTCTCCTGGCTCACGCCCGCATCTCCTCACGTACCGGGCGCAGCCCTGCGCGCACCCCGTGGGAGCGTACGTCGGTGTACGCGGCGGTGAACGAGCCCTCGTAGCCGAAGAGCGGGCCGAAGCGGCGGTTGGTGACCCGGACCCGGATGCGGAAGCGGCCGCTGTCCTCGTCGTACGACTCGCGGACCTCGGCGTCGCCGCCGATCAGGTGCGGGACGGGCAGGTCGAACGGGCCTTCCCGGAAGCGGTGTTCGCCGGAGCGGATGAGCAGCGACCCGTCCGGTCCGGCGGACAGGTGGAGGTCGCTGGCCAGGTGCTGATGGGTGCCGAGGTAGTCGAGCACGCGGTCGCCTTCGGGGGCGAGGACCATGGTGGCGTCGAACCGGCGGGGGCGGCCGGGCAGGGCGAAGGTGCGCACGAAGGTGACGGTCTCGCGGCCGTAGGAGTCGGCGTACGGGACGTTCTCGATGGTGAAGGGAACGTTCCGGCCGGTGCGGGGGACGAGGATGTTGCGGCTGCCCCCGAGCGCGAGGAAAGGTTTGACGAAGGCCGGGCCGTGCCAGATCCGGTCCATGACGCCGTGTCCGGTGCACGCCTCGCCGCTGTCGAGGCCGACGGAGAAGCGCCGCTGGAGCTGGGGGTGCAGGCGGTCGAAGGCGTCGCCCATGGCGGCGCGGAAGATCGAGGTCATGCGGACTCCAGGGTGGCGAGCAGAGCGGGCGGGGCCGTGCGCGGCGGCGGAGTGCGCAGGCAGCGCCGGGCCGCGGGGGTCACGGGTGAGGGCGGCAGCACCAGGGCGGCCGCGGCGACGGCGACGGCCGCGGCGGGCGGTGCGTACACGGCGGCGGCGCTGACGGCGGCGAGCCGTGCGCCGGACTCCGCGAGCGCGAACGCCAGCGATCGCCCGGGACCGATGTCCCGCTCGCACCACAGGCGGAGCCGGTCGAAGGACCAGGCCGTCGCCCATCCCATGAGGGGCCGGAAGACCACGCGGTCCGCGATACGGCCGAACCGGCCCCAGCGCGGCCGGTAGTCGTACCCGGTCAGGAAGCGGACACCGTCGCCGGCCGGCACATAGCGCCAGTAGCCGCTGCCCTCCTTCAGCAGGGACAGCGGGTGCGGGGAGGCGAACCGCAGGGCGGAGACCCGCTCCCCGGCCCGGTGCCGCTCGCCGGCGCTGATGCCCGTGCCGGCGACGGTGACGAAGGGCAGCACGCGCGTGGCGTACCGGAAGCTCTGGGGCGCATCGGGGGCACCCGGCAGCCGGTGGATCTCGGTGAAGCGCAGATCCCACCGCTGATGCTGCGCGGGCTCCTGGGTGCGCTCCCAGAGCGTGTCCATGTCCGCGCGGATACGTATCTCGATGTACAGGCCCACCGGTCCCCCGGATCTCGCTTTGAGCAACCGCTCAACTGCGGTAACGGACGGACCGTAGCGTCTCTTGAGCAATCGCTCAAGCCGGAAAGGCGGCCAGGGCCCCAGGACATGCGAAACCCCCGGTCACAAAGACCGGGGGGCTCGAAGAAGAGGCGGCTGATCAGGCCCGCAGATGGCGTTCCACGGTGTCGACCTTGGAGGTCAGACCGTCGGTGACGCCGGGGCGGATGTCGGCCTTCAGAACGACGGAGACGCGCGGGGCACGGGCCTCGACCGCGGCGACGGCGCGCCTGACGACGTTCATCACCTCGTCCCAGTCGCCCTCGATCGAGGTGAACATCGCGTCGGTACGGTTGGGCAGGCCCGACTCACGCACCACGCGGACCGCGTCGGCGACATACTCACCGACGTCCTCGCCGACACCGAGGGGCGTCACGGAGAACGCGACGATCATGCGTTGACCTTGCCTTCCTGACGGGCACGGGAGGCGACGACCGCATCCTCGGCCGCACGCTTGAGCCTGCGCTCGGCGAAGAAGCCGCCGAAGGGCAGGACCGAGAGCACGAAATAGAGCGCGGCCGTCTTCGGGTTCCACTTGGTGCGGTTCCAGGCGTCCAGCCAGAACAGGACGTAGAGGATGAAGAGCACACCGTGGATCGCACCCATGACCGGGACCGCGTTGAAGTCCGTCGTCCGCTTGAGTACCGAGCAGACGAGCAGCAGGAGGAACGAGACGGCCTCCGGCGTGGAGACCAGGCGGAGGCGGTGGAGGGAGGAGGCGGTCTTGATGTCCACGGAAGGCACCTTCGACGTCGGAGCGGGCATGGCCGGGCAGGCGATCTTGTGAATGAATGCACAAGCGCCGGGCCCCATTGTGGCAGCTCCCATTGCCACTCCTTTGTCAGGGTCCGGATCATCCCTGAGGACTCTGTCGGGGGCACAGACCACCGGATAACGTCACTGCGTGGCAACGTTCCGACTCCAAGGCAGCAAGGTGCTCGCCGTCGACATGACCGGCGACGCCGTCAAAGCGAAGAACGGCTCGATGGTCGCGTACGACGGCCAGATGGCCTTCAAGAAGATGTCCGGCGGCGGTGAGGGCATCCGGGGGATGGTCACCCGCCGGCTCACCGGCGAGCAGATGGAAATCATGGAGGTGAAGGGGCAGGGCACCTGTTATTTCGCCGACCGGGCGAGCGAGATCAACCTGGTGCGGCTGCACGGCGACAAGCTCTACGTCGAGGCGAGCAATCTGCTGTGCACCGACGGCGGACTGCGCACCGGCACGAGCTTCACCGGCCTGCGCGGCGCCTCCCAGGGCAACGGCCTGTTCACGACCACCGTCGAGGGCACGGGCCAGGCCGCGATCATGTCCGACGGCCCGGCTGTGATCCTCCGGGTGACCCCGCAGTATCCGCTCACCGTCGATCCCGGTGCGTACATCGCCCACCAGGGAGACCTGCGCCAGGACTTCCAGTCCGGCGTGACCTTCCGGACGTTCATGGGCGAGGGCGGCGGCGAGGCGTTCCAGATCCGCTTCGAGGGCGACGGGCTGGTCTACGTCCAGCCGAGCGAGCGCAACACGGTGGGAGGGGACGTCTGACATGCCGTTCCGTGAGATCAACTCGAAGATGGTCGAGGCGACCGTGTCGCCCGGTCAGACGCTGTACTCCCAGCGCGGCGCGATGCTCGCCTACAACGGGGACGTCTCCTTCACGCCGAACATCCAGGGCGGCCAGGGCGGCCTGATGTCCATGATCGGCCGGCGGGTCGCGGGCGAGGCGACGCCGCTGATGACCGTCGAGGGCAACGGCACGGTGATGTTCGGCCACGGCGGCCACCACATCCAGGTGATCCAGCTGACCGGCGACACCCTGTACGTCGAGGCCGACCGGCTGCTCGCCTTCGACGGCAGTCTGCAGCAGGGCACGATGTTCATGGGCTCGCAGGGCGGCGTCATGGGCATGGTGCGCGGTCAGGTCACCGGGCAGGGGCTGTTCACCACGACCCTGGCCGGCCACGGCGCGGTCGCGGTGATGGCGCACGGAGGGGTGATCGAGCTGCCGATCACTCCGGGCCGCGCGGTCCACGTCGACCCCCAGGCGTATGTCGCGCACCACGGTGACGTGCGCAACAAGCTCTCCACGGCGCTCGGCTGGCGCGACATGGTGGGGCGCGGCTCGGGCGAGGCGTTCCAGCTGGAGCTCAGCGGCAGTGGTGTGGTGTACGTCCAGGCGTCGGAGGAGAAGCTGTGAGCACGCCCGTCATCCACGACCCGACGACCCTTCCGAGCGACGACAACGTCGACGCGTACACCTTCTGTGTGGAACTCAAGGGCAGCCAGTGGTTCCTCCAGAAGGGCAAGATGATCGCCTACTACGGGCGCATCGACTTCAACGGAATCGGCCACGGCCGGTTCGACCGGCTGCTGCGGACGTCCTTCCATTCACCGCTGCACGCCGGCGACTGGGTGGTGGCCGAGGGCAGCGGCAAGATGCTGCTCGCCGACCGCGCCTTCGACGTCAACTCCTACGACCTCGAGGACGGCAATCTGACGATCCGGTCGGGGAACCTGCTCGCCTACCAGCCTTCGCTGGCGCTGAAACAGTCGATCGTGCCGGGCTTCCTCACCCTGATCGGGACGGGGAAGTTCGTGGCAGCCTCCAACGGCCCCGTGGTCTTCATGGAGCCGCCGATCAGGGTGGATCCGCAGGCGCTGGTGGGGTGGGCGGACTGCCCCTCCCCCTGTCACCACTACGACCATGGCTATATGACGGGCGTGATGGGCGGACTGCGGGCGATCACCGGGATCGGCGGGGCCTCGGGCGAGGAGCACCAGTTCGAGTTCGTCGGTGCCGGTACGGTGCTGCTGCAGTCGAGCGAGGTGCTGATGCCGGATCAGCGGACGGGCACCGTAGGGGCGGAACCGGGCGTTCCCGGCGGTCGTCCTCCCGGTGGAGGTGCCGGTCAACCCGGATCCGCACCGCGCCTTCCCGGCCAGCTCGGGGACCTCCAGCGTCGCTTCGGCCTGTGAGCGGTAGTCTGCGGAGTGTGACGTCGAACGTCTGCGCACCCTGTGCGGCCTTCGGGCGGCACAGGTGCCGGACGTCACACCCCCCAACTTCGTCCGCTTTTCAACTTCTTAGGTAGAATGCATATATGGAGACCGAGACGGCCACTCGCTGGCTGACCGATGACGAGCAGTGCACGTGGCGCACGCACCTGGAGGTCAACAAGCTCCTGATGCATCAGCTCGAGAAGGACCTCCAGCCGTTCGGCCTGACCAACAACGACTACGAGATCCTGGTCAACCTCTCCGAGTCGGCGGAACGGCGTATGCGGATGAGCGACCTCGCCGCCGCCACGCTGCAGTCCAAGAGCCGCCTCTCGCACCAGATCACCCGTATGGAGAACGCCGGGCTCGTCCGACGGGAGAACTGCGAGTCGGACCGGCGCGGCCTGTACGCGGTGCTGACCGACGACGGCATCGCGACGATGCAGAAGGTCGCCCCGTACCACGTCGCCTCCGTGCGAAAGCACTTCATCGATCTGCTGACGCCCGAGGCGCTCTCCGACCTGCGGGAGGCCCTGTCCCCGGTCGCGGAACACCTGCGCGGGCGGCGCGGCAAGCTCTGAACCCCCGGGCCGAGCGTCCCCGGGGCCGCCACCCCGGCCCGCGCCCGCCCTACGAGGGCTCCGCCGCGTGCGGCAGGCGCAGCTCGAACAGCGCTCCGCCCGCCGGGGAACGGCTCACCGTGAGCGTCCCGTCGTGGCGCCGCGCCACATCACGGGCGATGGCAAGCCCCAGACCGGCCCCGCCCTCGTCCCGGCTGCGGGCGTCGTCCAGGCGCACGAACCGCTCGAAGATCCGCTCCCGCTGCTCCTGGGGCACGCCCGACCCGTCGTCACCGACCGCGAACACGACCCGGCCGCGGTCCTCCCGTACGGCCGCGGTGACCGCGGCGGACGCGTGCCACGCGGCCGTCAGGCCACAGCCGTAGGGGGGCCAGGGGCCGAAGCCCCCGAATCCCGCCCGCCGAGTCCCGGCCGGTGTCCCGGGCGGGCCCGGCTACGCGAAGGGGTGGGGGCGAGGGAAGAACCCCCCGGCCGCCACTGCGTAAGGCCCGCCTGCCATGCGTCAGGCCCGCCTACGACTGCGTCAGGCCCGCCACCAGTTCGTCCGCCGCTCCGTACGGGTCCAGCTCGCCCGCCACGATGCGCGCCGCCAGCGCGCCCAGGCGGCGGTCGCCGTGGAGGTCGCCGATGCGTTCGCGCAGCGCCGTGACCGCGATCGTCTCGACCTCGGTCGCGGCCCGGCTGGCCCGGCGCTCCGCGAGAACGCCGTGCTCCTCCATCCACGCGCGGTGCTTCTCCAGCGCCTCGACGACCTCGTCCACGCCCTCGCCCCGCGACGCGACCGTCTTCACGATCGGCGGCCGCCAGTCGCCCGGACCACGGGCCTCGCCGAGGCCCAGCATGTGGTTCAGCTCCCGGGCCGTCGCGTCCGCGCCGTCTCGGTCGGCCTTGTTGACGACGTACACGTCGCCGATCTCCAGGATTCCGGCCTTCGCCGCCTGGATGCCGTCGCCCATGCCGGGCGCGAGCAGCACCACGGAGGTGTCCGCCTGGGAGGCGATCTCCACCTCCGACTGGCCGACGCCCACCGTCTCCACCAGGATCACGTCGCAGCCGGCCGCGTCCAGGACGCGGATCGCCTGCGGCGCGGCCCACGCCAGGCCGCCCAGATGGCCGCGGGTGGCCATCGAGCGGATGTAGACGCCCGGGTCGGAGGCGTGGTCCGACATCCGGACCCGGTCGCCCAGCAGCGCTCCGCCGGAGAAGGGCGAGGACGGGTCGACGGCCAAGACGCCGACCCGCTTCCCGGCCCGCCGGTAGGCGGAGACCAGCGCGGACGTGGAGGTCGACTTGCCGACGCCCGGCGAGCCCGTCAGGCCCACCACGTAAGCACCGCCGGTCAGCGGAGCCAGCGTCGCCATCACCTCGCGCAGCTGCGGGGACGCCCCCTCCACGAGTGAGATCAGCCGGGCCACCGCACGCGGCCGGCCCTCCCTCGCCTGGGCGACCAGCTGGGGGACGTCCACCATCACGTATCGCTCCTTGCCTGGCGGGTTACTTGGCCGGTACGCGGACGATCAGCGCATCGCCCTGACCGCCGCCACCGCACAGCGCCGCCGCACCGACGCCGCCGCCGCGGCGCTTGAGCTCGAGCGCCAGGTGGAGCACCACGCGCGCGCCGGACATGCCGATGGGGTGGCCGAGCGCGATCGCGCCACCGTTCACGTTCACCATTTCCGGCGTCACGCCGAGGTCCTTCATTGACTGGTGGGCGACGGCGGCGAAGGCTTCGTTGATCTCGATGAGGTCGAGGTCCTCGACCTCCAGGCCCTCCTTCTTCAGCGCGTGCCGGATGGCGTTGGACGGCTGCGACTGCAGGGAGTTGTCGGGGCCGGCCACGTTGCCGTGGGCGCCGATCTCGGCGATCCACTCCAGGCCCAGTTCCTCGGCCTTGGCCTTGCTCATCACGACGACGGCCGCGGCACCGTCCGAGATCTGCGAGGACGTGCCCGCGGTGATCGTGCCGTCCTTCGCGAACGCCGGGCGCAGCTTGCCCAGCGACTCGGCGGTCGTCTCGGCGCGGATGCCCTCGTCCTTGGCGAACAGGATCGGGTCGCCCTTGCGCTGCGGGATCTCGACGGGCGTGATCTCCGCCTCGAAGAGGCCGTTCTTCTGCGCGGCGGCGGCCCGCTGGTGGGAGAGCGCCGCGATCTCGTCCTGCACCCCGCGCGGGATGCCGAGTCGGGTGTTGTGCTTCTCGGTGGACTCGCCCATGGCGACGTTCTCGAAGGCGTCGGTGAGGCCGTCGTACGCCATGGCGTCGAGCACCTCGATCGCGCCGTACTTGTAGCCCTCACGGGACTTCGGCAGCAGGTGCGGCGCGTTGGTCATCGACTCCTGGCCGCCGGCGACGACCACGTCGAACTCGCCGGCGCGGATCAGCTGGTCGGCGAGCGCGATGGCGTCCAGACCGGACAGACACACCTTGTTGACGGTGAGGGCCGGGACGTTCATCGGGATGCCGGCCTTGACGGCGGCCTGGCGGGCGGGGATCTGGCCGGCGCCCGCCTGGAGCACCTGACCCATGATCACGTACTGCACCTGGTCGCCGCCGATGCCCGCGCGGTCGAGGGCGGCCTTGATGGCGAAGCCGCCGAGGTCGGCGCCGGAGAAGGACTTGAGCGAGCCGAGCAGACGGCCCATGGGCGTACGGGCACCCGCGACGATCACGGAGGTGGTACCTGTCGTTCCAGACATGTGCAGGATCCCCTTTCAGCCGCAGCTGAGGAGTGAACGAGGGTTTACTCAAATGTACTGAGCAGTACCGTCGCCGGTCACCGGTCGGCCGGTGTGATCGCGCGCACGTTGCGTAACCGGCCGCCGGGGGCTGCACTGGAGCAATGCTGACGCGAATCGACCACATCGGGATCGCCTGTTTCGACCTGGACAGGACTGTCGAGTTCTACCGTGCCACCTACGGCTTCGAGGTCTTCCACTCCGAGGTCAACGAAGAGCAGGGCGTACGGGAGGCCATGCTCAAGATCAACGAGACGTCCGACGGCGGCGCCTCCTACCTCCAGCTCCTGGAGCCCACCCGGGAGGACTCCGCGGTGGGCAAGTGGCTGGCGAAGAACGGCGAGGGGGTGCACCACATCGCCTTCGGCACCGCCGACGTGGACGGCGACGCGCAGGACATCCGGGACAAGGGTGTGCGCGTGCTGTACGACGAACCGCGTATCGGCTCCATGGGATCGCGTATCACCTTCCTGCACCCCAAGGACTGCCACGGCGTTCTCACCGAACTCGTCACCTCTGCAACGGAGCACTGACCGACACGTTTCCCGGCCCGGTAGAGTGAGCCGTTCCGGGCCGGGGCCGGGTCGGGGCCGTGCCGCGTCTCCGTCGTTGATCTGTCACCATTCCCCGGGGGGCCGTTCGCCGGCGAACGGTGCTCGTGTGGAGACAATTGCGACCAGGGGACGGATGGGACCGCGCAGTGCGGGGCTACGAACGCCAGGAGAGCCACCGAGCTGACGACGACCACCTCTCGCGGTTCGAAGCCGAGATGGACCGGCTGAAGACCGAGCGGGAGAAGGCCGTCCAGCATGCCGAGGACCTCGGCTACCAGGTCGAGGTGTTGCGCGCCAAACTCCATGAGGCGCGCCGCACTCTCGCATCCCGTCCTGCCTATGACAGCGCCGACCTCGGCTACCAGGCCGAGCAATTGCTCCGTAATGCCCAGATCCAGGCGGACCAGCTGCGCTCGGACGCCGAGCGGGAGCTGCGCGAGGCGCGCGCCCAGACCCAGCGCATCCTTCAGGAGCACGCGGAGCACCAGGCGCGCCTGCAGGCCGAGCTGCACGCCGAGGCCGTGCAGCGCAGGCAGCGCCTCGACCAGGAGCTGGCCGAGCGCCGCCAGACCGTCGAGTCACATGTCAACGAGAACGTCGCCTGGGCCGAGCAGTTGCGTGCCCGCACAGAGTCGCAGGCCCAGCGGCTGCTGGAGCAGTCCCGCGCCGAGGCCGAGCAGTCCCTCGCCGCGGCGCGTGCCGAGGCCGCCAGGATCAGCGAGGAGGCCCGCCGCCGGCTCGGCAGCGAGGCCGAGACGGCCCGCGCCGAGGCCGAAGCGATCCTTCTTCGTGCCCGCAAAGACGCCGAGCGCCTGCTGACCGCGGCCTCCAACCAGGCGCAGGAGGCGACCTCCCACGCCGAGCGGCTGCGTTCGTCGACCACCGCCGAGTCCGACCAGGCCCGCCAGCAGGCCACCGAGCTCAGCCGTGCCGCCGAGGCGCGGATGCACGAGGCCGAGGAGAAGCTCCGCGAGGCTCGGGCGGAGGCCGAGAAGCTGGTCGCCGAGGCCAAGGATTCCGCGGCCAAGCAGTTGTCGTCGGCCGAGTCGGTCAACGAGCAGCGCACCCGTACGGCCAAGGCGGAGATCGCCCGCCTCGTCGCCGAGGCCACCAAGGAGTCCGAGGCGCTCAAGACGGACGCCGAGCAGGCGCTCGCGGATGCCCGCGCCGAGGCCGAGAAGCTGCTCGCGGACGCCACCGATAAGGCCCGTACGGCCGCCGCCGAGGACTCCGCCGCCCACCTCGCCAAGGCCGCTCGCACTGCGGAGGAGGTGCTGACCAAGGCGTCCGAGGACGCCAAGGCCACCACCCGCGCGGCGAGCGAGGAGGCCGAGCGGATCAGGCGCGAGGCCGAGGCGGAGGCGGACCGGCTGCGCGGCGAGGCGGCCGAGCAGGCCGACCAGCTCAAGGGCGCGGCCAAGGACGACACCAAGGAGTACCGCGCCAAGACGGTCGAGTTGCAGGAGGAGGCGCGCCGGCTGCGCGGCGAGGCCGAGCAGCTGCGCGCCGAGGCGGTCGCCGAGGGCGAGCGGATCCGCGGCGAGGCGCGGCGCGAGGCCGTCCAGCAGATCGAGGAGGCGGCCAGGACCGCCGAGGAGCTGCTGACCAAGGCGCGTACGGACGCGGACGAGCTGCGGACGAAGGCGGCGGGCGACTCCGAGAAGGTGCGCACCGAGGCGATCGAGCGCGCCACCTCACTGCGCAGGCAGGCCGAGGAAACCCTGGAGCGCACGCGCGCCGAAGCGGACCGGCTGCGCGCGGAGGCCGAGGAACAGGCGGACGGCGTGCGCGCGGCGGCCGAGTCCGCCGCCGAGCAGTTGCGCGAAGAGACCGAGCGCGCCATCGCGGCCCGGCAGGCCGATGCGGCCGAGGAGCTGACGCGCCTGCACGGCGAGGCCGAGGCCAGGCTCGCGAGCGCCGAGGAGAACCTTGCCGGGGCCCGTGCGGAGGGCGAACGGATCCGCCGCGAGGCGGCGGAGGAGACCGAGCGGCTGCGCACCGAGGCCGCGGAGCGGCTGCGCAACCTCCAGGCGCGGGCCGAGCAGGAGGCGGAGCGGCTGCGCACCGAGGCCGCCGCCGACGCGTCGGCCTCCCGTGCGGAGGCGGAGGCCGTCGCCGTACGGCTCACCAGCGACGCGGCGACCGAGGCGGAGCGGCTGCGCACCGAGGCCCAGGACACCGCCGTCCGGGTGCGGGCGGAGGCAGCGGCGGCCGCGGAGCGCCTCGGCGCGGAGGCCGCCGAGGCGCTGGCGGCCGCGCAGGAGGAGGCGGTCCGCCGGCGCCGGGAGGCCGAGGAGACCCTCGACTCCGCGCGTGCCGAGGCCGGCCAGGAGCGCGAACGCGCCCGCGAGCAGAGCGAGGAGCTGCTGGCGTCCGCCCGCAAGCGGGTCGAGGAGGCGCAGGCCGAGGCGCAGCGGCTGGTGGAGGAGGCGGACCGGCGGGCCACCGAGATGGTCTCGGCCGCCGAGCAGACCGCCCAGCAGGTACGGGACTCCGTGGGCGGGCTCCAGGAGCAGGCCGAACAGGAGATCGCCGGGCTGCGCAGCGCCGCCGAGCACGCGGCGGAGCGCACCCGCGGCGAGGCGCAGGAGGAGGCGGACCGGGTCCGCGCCGACGCGTACGCGGAGCGGGAGCGTGCCTCCGAGGACGCGGCGAGGCTGCGGGAGCGGGCCCAGGAGGAGACCGACGCGGCGCAGGCGCTGTCCGAGCGGACCGTGGCCGAGGCGATCGCCGAGGCGGAGCGCATGCGGGCGGACGCCTCGGAGTACGCGCAGCGGATGCGCACCGAGGCGTCGGACTCTCTCGCCGCCGCCGAGCAGGACGCGGCGCGGGCGCGCGCGGAGGCGCGCGAGGACGCGAACCGGATCCGTTCGGAGGCCGCCGCCCAGGCGGATCTGCTGGTCGGCGAGGCCACGAGCGAAGCCGAGCGGATGCGCACGGAGGCCGCCGGGCTGCTGGCCGCCGCGGATGCGGACGCGACACGGCTGCTCACCGAGGCCGAACAGATCAAGGTGGACGGCGAGGCCGAGGTCGAGCGGATGCGCGCGGCCGTGCGTGCCGACCGGGAGCAGGTGCTCGACGAGGCGCGGCAGGCGGCGGACAAGCGCCGTGCCGACGCGGCGGCGCAGGCCGACCAGCTGATCGCCGAGGCCACGAGCGAAGCCGAGCGGATCGCGGCGAAGACGGCCGCGGATGCGGAGCGGGTGCGGGCCGAGGCCGCCGGCGACGCCGAGCGGATGCGCGCCGAGGCCGCCGAGACGGTGGGCTCCGCGCAGCAGGCCGCCGAGCGGATGCGGGTGGAGGCCGAGCGGCACCGTGCCGACACGGAGGCCGCCGCCGAGCAGGTGCGCGGCGAGGCCCGGGCCGAGGCGGACCGGCTGCTGGACGAGGCGCGCGAGGCGGCGGCGAAGCGTCGCGCGGACGCCGCCGAGCAGGCCGATCAGCTGATGGCGAAGGTGCAGGAGGAGGCGCTCCGCGCGGCCACCGAGGCGGAGGAGCAGGCCGACACGATGGTCGGCGCGGCCCGCAAGGAGGCCGAGCGGATCGTCGTCGAGGCGACCGTCGAGGGCAACTCGCGGGTGGAGAAGGCGCGTACGGACGCCGACGAGCTGCTGGTCGGCGCCCGCCGGGACGCCACGGCGATAAGGGACCGTGCCGAGGAGCTGCGGGCCCGGGTCGAGAGCGAGATCGAGGAGCTCCACGAGCGGGCCCGCCGGGAGACCGCGGAGCAGCTGAGGACGGCGGGCGAGCGCGTCGACAAGCTGGTGAAGGCGGCCGAGGAGCAGCGGGCCGAGGCGGAGGCCAAGGCCAAGCAGCTGGTGTCGGATGCCGATTCGGAGGCCGGCAAGGTCAGGATCGCCGCCGTGAAGAGGGCGGAGGCCCTCCTGAAGGAGGCCGGGACCAAGAAGGCCGAACTGATCCGGGAGGCCGAGCGCGTGAAGGCCGAGGCCGACCGCGCGGCCGAGCGCACGATCGCCGAGGGCAAGCGCGAGCTCGATGTGCTGGTGCGCCGGCGCGAGGACATCCAGGCCGAGATCTCGCGAGTGCAGGACGTTCTTGAGGCGTTGGAGTCTTTCGAGGCGCCGACGGGGGGTAAGGCTTCGGGCAATGGCGGCTCGGGTGCGGGGGCCGTCAAGGCAGGTGCGTCAGCGGGGGTTACACGTTCGAGTGGCAAGTCGTCCGACGGCTAGCCACTCAAAAGGCTGGACATTCTCCAGATCAAACCGACATCCGCTCGATGACACGCCGCTTCGGCCCCTAGGATTCCCCCTAACACCTCACCGGTCTCATTGACAGGAACCCCATGAGCGACACTTCCTCCCCCTTCGGCTTCGAGCTCGTGCGGCGTGGTTACGACCGCGGTCAGGTGGACGACCGCATTACCAAACTCGTCGCCGACCGTGATAGTGCTCTGGCCCGAATCACCTCTCTGGAAAAGCGCATCGAGGAGCTCCACCTCGAGACGCAGAACGCCCAGGCCCAGGTCAACGACGCGGAGCCGTCGTACGCCGGGCTCGGCGCCCGTGTCGAGAAGATCCTCCGCCTCGCGGAGGAGGAGGCGAAGGACCTGCGCGAGGAGGCCCGGCGCGCGGCCGAGCAGCACCGTGAGCTGGCGGAGTCCGCCGCCCAGCAGGTCCGCAACGACGCCGAGTCGTTCGCCGCCGAGCGCAAGGCCAAGGCCGAGGACGAGGGCGTCCGCATCGTCGAGAAGGCCCAGAGCGAGGCGAACACGCTGCGCGCCGAGGCGCAGAAGGACGCGCAGTCCAAGCGCGAGGAGGCGGACGCGCTCTTCGAGGAGACCCGCGCCAAGGCCGCCCAGGCCGCCGCGGACTTCGAGACGAACCTGGCCAAGCGCCGCGAGCAGTCGGAGCGCGACCTGGCCTCGCGTCAGGCGAAGGCGGAGAAGCGCCTGGCGGAGATCGAGCACCGCGCCGAGCAGCTGCGTCTGGAGGCCGAGAAGCTGCGCACGGACGCGGAACGCAGGGCCCGTCAGACGGTGGAGACCGCGCAGCGTCAGGCCGAGGACATCGTGGCCGACGCGAACGCCAAGGCCGACCGTATCCGCAGCGAATCGGAGCGCGAGCTGGCGGCGCTGACGAACCGCCGCGACTCGATCAACGCCCAGCTGACCAACGTTCGCGAGATGCTGGCGACGCTGACCGGTGCGGCCGTCGCCGCGGCGGGTACGCCGGCGGACGACGAGCCGATCTCCCGCGGGGTTCCGGCGCAGCAGACCCGCTGACGCCTTCCGCAGGCAGGATCCGACGAGTGCCCGGTGCCGCTTCGGCACCGGGCACTCGCGCGTCGCCGGCCCGGCGCGAAACGGCCTTCTCCCGTTGGGCGAACCCGGTGGCGTGGGCCACCACGCCCCCGTAGCGTGAACGCATGATCGAGCTCGAGGGCCTCACCAAGCACTTCGGTACGAAGGTCGCCGTCGACCATCTGTCCTTCAGCGTCCGCCCCGGAATGGTGACCGGTTTCCTCGGTCCCAACGGCGCGGGCAAGTCGACGACGATGCGCATGATGCTCGATCTGGACAACCCCACCAGCGGCACGGTCCGGATCGACGGCAAGCACTACCGGGATCTGGACGAACCGCTCAAGTACATCGGTGCGCTGCTGGACGCCAAGGCGATGCACGGCGGCCGCAGCGCCTACAACAACCTGCTCTGCCTGGCGCAGGCGAACCGGATCCCGGCGAGCCGCGTGGCCGAGTCCCTCGACCTGGTGGGGCTGACGGCGGTGGCACGGAAGAAGACCAAGGGCTTCTCGCTCGGTATGGGCCAACGGCTCGGAATCGCTTCGGCCCTGCTCGGCGATCCGGAGATCCTGATGTTCGACGAGCCGGTCAATGGTCTGGACCCAGAGGGAATTCACTGGATCCGCAATCTGATGAAGGCCCTTGCCGCCGAAGGCCGGACGATCTTCGTCTCGTCCCATCTGATGAGTGAAATGGCGCTCACCGCCGACCACTTGATCGTCATCGGCCAGGGCAGGCTGCTCGCCGATACATCGATGGCCGATTTCATTCACGAGAACTCCCGCAGTTATGTCCGGCTCCGAACTCCCCAGCGGGAGAAGCTGCTGGACGTGCTGCACACGGCCGGCCTGATCGCCGTCGAGTCGGGCAGCGCACTCGAGATCGACGGGGCGTCCACGGAACAGCTGGGCGAGCTGGCCGCAGAGCACGGCATCGTCCTGCACGAGCTCAGCGCCCAACGCGCCTCGCTGGAGGAGGCGTTCATGCAGATGACGGCCGGCGCCGTGGAGTACCACGCGCATTCCACCGGCCCGGCCGGACCGCCCCCCGCACCGGCCGCCACCGGCACCACCGCCCCGCAGTGGGCCCCGCGCAACGAGGGAGCCTGACCGATGGCATCCGTACCCGCCGTCCTCCAGTCCGAGTGGACCAAGATCCGTACGGTCTCCTCGACGCGCTGGACCCTGATCTGCGCGCTCGCGGTCACGGTCGCCCTGAGCGCCGCGCTCTGCGCGCTGATGAACTCCACCTTCGACGATCTGCCCCAGGCCGAGCGGCTGACCTTCGACCCGACGCTCATCAGCTTCTCGGGGATGGTGCTCGGCCAGCTCGCGATGGTCGTCTTCGGCGTCCTGGTGGTCGGTACGGAGTACAGCTCCGGCATGATCCGCACCTCGCTCGCGGCCGTCCCGCAACGCGCCACCTTCCTCTACAGCAAGATCGCTGTGGCCGGACTGCTGGCGCTGGCGGTGGGGATGGCGACGAGCTTCCTCACCTTCTTCCTCGGCCAGGCGCTGCTGGGCGAGCACCGCACGACGATCGGCGAGGAGAACGTGCTGCGCGCGGTGGTCGGCGGCGGCATCTACATGGGCCTGATGGCGATCTTCTCGATGGGCGTCGCGGCGATGCTGCGCAGCTCGATGCTGTCGCTGGGCATCTTGATGCCCTTCTTCTTCCTGGTTTCCCAGATCCTCTCCGCGGTCCCGGGCGCGAGGGACGTGGCACGCTACTTCCCCGACCAGGCCGGCGCCAAGATCATGCAGGTCGTCCCGGGCGCGATGAACAGCGCGGACTCCCCCTACGGTCCCTGGGGCGGCCTGGGCATCATGCTGCTGTGGGTGGCGGCGGCGCTGATCGGCGGCTTCCTGGTGCTGAAGAAGCGGGACGCGTAGGCGGCGCGCTCACGAAGTGGGGCGATCGCACCGGCGTGAACGGAACCGTCAAGGCACGGATATCCTCCTAACTCTTACGGGGGCGTACGGCATGCATGGCCTGTGCCCCGACGACCCGAATGTCGATGGGGCTGGAGAATGATCGAGGCAGTCGGCCTGACGAAGCGCTACGGCGCCAAGACAGCCGTGTACAACCTTTCCTTCCAGGTGCGGCCCGGCACCGTCACCGGATTCCTCGGGCCCAACGGCGCCGGCAAGTCCACGACCATGCGCATGATCCTCGGGCTCGACAAGCCGACCGAGGGGCAGGTCACCATCAGCGGCCGGCCGTACCGGCAGCTGCCGAACGCGCCGCGGCAGGTCGGTGCGCTGCTGGACGCCAAGGCCGTGCACGGCGGGCGCAGCGCGCGCAGCCACCTGCTGTCGCTGGCGCAGCTGTCTGGCATCCCGGCCCGCCGCGTGGACGAGGTGCTCGGCGTCGTCGGTCTCCAGGACGTCGCCAAGCGCCGCTCCCAGGGCTTCTCGCTCGGCATGGGGCAGCGGCTCGGCATCGCCGCGGCACTGCTCGGCGACCCGCAGGTGCTGCTCTTCGACGAGCCGGTCAACGGACTCGACCCCGAAGGCATCCTCTGGGTGCGCAATCTGATGAAGCAGCTGGCCGCCGAGGGCCGCACGGTCTTCGTCTCCTCGCACCTGATGAGCGAAATGGCGCTCACCGCCGACCACTTGATCGTCATCGGCCGGGGCCAGCTGCTCGCGGACATGAGCGTCAAGGACTTCATCTCGCACAACTCCGCTGATTTCGCCCGCGTGCGCACGCCGCAGACCGACCCGCAGCAGCGGGAGAAGCTTCTCGCCGCACTGACCGAGGCGGGCGGACAGGTCATGTCCGAGCCGGACGGCGCCCTGCGCGTCACCGGACTCGCGCTGCCGAGGATCAGCGACGTGGCCCATGAGGCGGACGTACGGCTGTGGGAGCTGTCGCCGCACCAGGCGTCGCTGGAGGAGGCGTACATGCGGATGACGCAGGGCGCCGTCGACTACCGCTCCACCGACGACCAGAAGGCGGGGCTGATGCAGCAGCCGCCGATGGGCTACCTGCCGCCGCAGCCGCAGATCCCCGAGGTCCCGCAGCAGGGCTGGTACGCCCCGCCGCCGCCCGGAGCCGGCCAGAACCCGTACGCGGCGGTGGCACCGGGCGCGCCCGCGCAGCCCACGGCGCCGGCCGCTCCGCCCGTTGCTCCTCCTGCCGCCCCCGCCGACCCGAACAAGCCCGAGGACGCCCGATGACCACCCCCTACCAGCAGCCGGGGGCCGCGGCCCCCACGTACGCATCCCCGATCCCGGTCCGCGGCGCGCATCTCGGGGACGCACTCGCCTCCGAGTGGACCAAGATCCGCTCGGTGCGCTCCACGATGTGGACGCTCGGCGTGATGATCGTGCTGATGCTCGGAATCGGTCTGGGAGTCGCCGCGATCGTGGCCGCCAGCGATGTCGACCTGCAGGGCGACTCGGCGCTCGGCTTCGGCTTCTTCGGCGTGCTGCTCGGCACGATCTGCGTGATGACGCTGGGCGTGCTGACGATCGCCTCCGAGTACGGCACGGGCATGATCCGTACGACCCTGACGGCCTGCCCCAGCCGCGCACGGGTGCTGGCCGCCAAGGCGATCGTCTTCTTCCTCCTCGTCTTCACCATCACGGTGGTCTTCGCCGCGCTCGTCGCCGTCATCCAGGTGGGCATGGTGGACACCGTCGAGCCCACCGGGGACGAGTGGCTGCGCTCGACGGTTGGCGTGGCGCTGTTCGTCGCCTCGATCGGCCTGCTGTCGCTGGCCGTCGGCACCATGATCCGGCACTCGGCCGGCGCGATCACGATCATGATCGGCGTGATGCTGCTGCCGCTCGTCGCGGCCATGTTCATGTTCTCGGAGTCGCTCGCGGACGTGCAGGAGTTCCTGCTGAACTACGCGATCCCGAGCCAGCTCATCGGTATCTACGGCGAGGCCGCGGCCGGCGGCTCCTCGGGTCCGGTCGGCTGGGAGCCGGTGTGGATCATGCTCGGCATCACCACCGTCGCGCTGGGCGGCGCGTTCGCCGTCATCAACAGCCGGGACGTGTAGACGTCACAGAAGACGTCAGTACCTGGGCGCGTTTCGGGACCGCTGCACCCGTGTGGTGCGGCGGTCCTTCGCGTTCCAGCACGCCTTGTGCCAGTGGCGCCGGTCCTCGACGCCCCCGTGTTCGGGCCAGGCCACCACGTGCGGGAGGCCGGAGGGGATCTCCTGGTCGCAGCCCGGGCAGCGGTACGTCTTACCGGCGGCACTCGCGCCCGCGACAAGGCGCACCGACCAGTCCTCGCCCTGCCACGACTCGCTGCGCCCGAACCCGCCGTACCGGTCGCCGCCGCCTGCTGCTCGCTCGGTCGGCTTCTCGCCGCCTCGGGGGCGGTTGCGGCGCGGGGACACGTGACACCTCACGGGACTCTAAGGAACGGATCCTTTCCAGCGTAAGGGCCGAGAAGAAGGGCACTCGCCCTCCCGGCCATGACACCGTGACCACTGACAGCGGCCGGTTACCGGACAATCGCAACAACTTCACGCGCGGCCGTGCCTTTGGCACGTGTCAGACGTTATTGCCGGTAGGGGGAGTGACGCGTCGGCCGCAAGGAGGCTAAAGGCGATGCGCGTTGGGACTTTTGTACTGGCGGCCCAGTTCCCGGGACAGGGACAGGGGGAGGCGCTGCACCGCGCGCTGCGGTCCGCCGAGGTCGCGGAGGAAGCCGGGCTGGATTCCGTGTGGTTGGCGGAGCACCACTTCGTACCGTACGGCGTGTGTCCGTCGGCGGTGACCCTCGCCGCACTGCTCCTCGGCCGCACACGCCGGATCGGGGTCGGCACGGCCGTGAGCGTGCTGCCGAGCGTCCATCCCGTGGCGCTGGGAGAGCAGGCGGCGTTGCTGCACCTCACCTCCGGTGGGCGGTTCACGCTCGGCGTGGGGCGCGGCGGGCCGTGGGTCGACCTGGAGGTGTTCGGCGCGGGACTCGCGGCGCACGAGAGCGGGTTCCCGGAATCGCTCGATCTGCTGATGCGGTGGCTGCGCGAGCCGCGGGTCGGCGCGGACGGGGAGCGGTTCTCCTTCCGTGAGGTCGCGGTCGTCCCGCGTCCCGACGAGCTGATCGGCGGCCCGCCGGGCGGGCCGGAGGTCGTCGTCGCCTGTACGTCGCCGAAAAGTGTGAAGCTCGCCGCCGAGCGCGGGCTGCCGATGCTGCTGGGGATGCACTGCGGGGACGAGGAGAAGGCGGAGATGGTCGCCCTGTGGCGCTCGCACGCGCTCCGCACGGGCCACTCCCCCGACGAGGTCGCGGACGCGGGGCATGTGTCGGCGGGCGTCGTCCAGATCGCCGACCGGGTGGCGGACGCGACCGAGAGCCTGGTGAAGGCGATGCCGGGCTGGCTCAAGCAGGGCCTGGAGGCGCATGTCACGATCGACGGCCGGCACCGCACGATGCGCGACCCGGTGACCTACACGGAGCTGCTTTGCGCGCTGCACCCGGTGGGCACGCCGCGGCTTGCCGCCGACCGGCTCGCCGCGACGGCGGAGCGGACCGGCATCAGGCGCTTCGCGCTGCTGGCCGAGGGCTCGGGTGATCTGGCGGCCACCGAGGAGAACCTACGGCGCCTGGGCGCGGAGGTGCTCCCCCAGCTCGCCTGACCGGCGCCCGTGTGCGGTCTCCGGCCGGGCCCGTCGTCCCGGCCGGAGTCGTACGCATGCACACGTGCACACATGCAGCGCCGACGCTCTGGCGGGGACGACAGCGCCCCACGGTGCGGAGCGGCAGCGGAAGATCTCAGCAGTCGCGCAGTTCGGGCGACTGGTTGAGCAGCTGGGCCCGCACGGAAGTGAAGCGGGCGAGCCGCTCGTCCACCGAGGAGTCCAGCGGGAACACCGCGACGCGGTGGCAGTTCTGGAAGGCCAGACGCACACCGAAGTGCCGCTGGAGCGCACCGCGAATGGCGTCACTCGCGAGTGCGCGCAGCAGCTGGCCACGTGCCTGCTCGTCCGGCGGGGGCGTCTGGTTGTCGGCGAAGTCGCCGCCGTCCACCTTCAGCTGAGCCACCAGAGAACTGATCATCTCCCATGCGTAGGGCAGGGAGGTCCGGACGCAGTCGACGAAAGCTGCTTCGTCGACCTCGCCTCGCTCGGCCTGTTCCAACAGCACCGGTGAGACGTCGAGCGACATGGGTTCTCCTCTCGCGGCCCCGGTGAACGGGGCCTTACGGGCAGGGAAGGAGGCATCCGACGAAACGACGGCATACGAACGATGTAGGACGACGCAGAGTGCACGAGCGGCAACCTCCCGCTTCCACGGTAAGTGCGGTGTCTTGAGGGCACCAGGAGATTGGGAACACAACCGGCCAAATAAGAAGGGGGCTTCCGGGGCGAATCGCGCGGGGCCGCGTCGGTCGAGTAGCGTTGCCGACCATGCGCCTCGTCATCGCCCGCTGCTCCGTGGACTACGCGGGCCGGCTCACCGCCCATCTGCCCTCCGCCCCCCGGTTGATCCTGGTCAAGGCGGACGGCAGTGTGTCCATCCACGCAGACGACAGGGCCTACAAACCGCTGAACTGGATGTCGCCTCCCTGCACGTTGAAGGAGGGCGACGACAAGGTGTGGACCGTGGTGAACAAAGCGGGCGAGAAACTGATCATCACGATGGAGGAAATCCTCCACGACTCCTCGCACGAGCTCGGGGTGGACCCCGGCCTCATCAAGGACGGCGTGGAAGCGCACCTCCAGGAGCTTCTGGCCGACCGGATCGAGACACTCGGCGAGGGATACAGTCTCATCCGGCGCGAATACCCCACGGCGATCGGCCCCGTGGACATCCTCTGCCGCGACGCGGACGGCAGGACGGTGGCGGTGGAGATCAAGCGCCGCGGTGAGATCGACGGCGTGGAGCAGCTGACCCGCTACCTGGAACTGCTGAACCGCGACCCGCATCTGGCCCCGGTGAGGGGCTTGTTCGCGGCACAGGAGATCAAGCCCCAGGCACGCGTGCTGGCGACGGACCGGGGAATCGGCTGCGTGGTGCTGGACTACGACGCGCTGCGCGGCATCGAGGACGACAAGCTCCGCCTGTTCTGACACCCCTGGGGCCGGCGACCCGACGGTTGCCGGTGCCGGCTTCATGCCGGAGGCCGCGCATCACATCCGGCCGGGACACGTCGCCCCACGGCCCAAGGCGCGCTTCGCGCACGGAAACCCGGCCCACGCGCCGCGGACCCGGAGTCGCCCCCACGCAGCGCGCGAGCCCACGGGCAGGCGCCACGGACGCTGCCTCCGGCCCGGGGCCCCCACGGCGCACGAGCCCACGGGCAAGCGCTCACCTGGGCATGCCGCGGCACACTCCGCTCGGCGCGCACCAGCCCTGGCAAGCAACCGGGCAACCGCGACGCCGTGGACCCTCCACCCGCCGCCGACGCCACGTCCCGCAGCACGCGTGACACCACATCTCCCCGGCACGCGCGCCGACCCCGAGCGCGTCGCCCCACGGCCCAAGGCGCGCCTCCGCGGCCAGGGCGCCTCGTGTTGCCCCGGGCCGGAAAGGGCCCGTGGTTCGTCACATCACCGGCGCCGAGGCGCTCTCCGTCTCCGTCGGGCCGCTCGCCGACGTCTCTGCGCCGGGCGACGCCGATTGCGAGCCGGACGGCGACGGCGACGGGGACTGCGAGGGCGGCTCGGACGCGCTCGGCGTCGGTGACGACGGCGGCTTCGGCGTCGACCGCGTCGGCGTCGGCTTCGGCGGCGCCTGCGTCTCCGACGGGCTCCCCGGCCCGGACGGGGCCGGCGACGGGCTCGTGCCGGGCCTCGGCGGCGCGTCCGGGTACGTCGAGGAGGCGGGCCGCGGCGTCGACGACGGGCTCTTCGTCGCGCCCTTGTCGTCCGGCCTCTCCGACATGTCGTCCGCCGGGTCCTGTGGGGTGTCCCAGTCGTCCGGGAGGTCGTCGTCCTCCGTCTGCTGCCCGTTCCTGACCTTGTCCGTCGGCGCGTCGTCCTTGTCGGAGGTGGCCCCGAGCGTCACCACCGTGCCCAGGACGACCGCGAGCAGCGCGCCCGCCCCCGCAGCGACCACGTTGCGGCGGTTGCCGCCGAGGAAGGCCAGGCCCCGGCGGGCCGGCGGCTCGGTGGCGGTGATCAGCGCCGTGGGCTCCTGCGCCGGCCCCGTACGCGGAAGCTGCGGCATCGTGGTCGTGAACGGCGACGACAGCGGCGGCACGGGCGGCGGCGACGCCCCCTCCATGCGTATGGTCAGTGCCTCCGGCTTCGGCGCGAGCCCTGCCGTACGGTCCCCGACGAGCGCCAGCGCCCGCCGCCCCGCGACCGTGCCGCGCTTGTCGGCGAGCGCGCCACGCATGGCGATGGAGGCCTCCAGCTCGGCCCTGGCCCGTTCGAGGTTGCCGGTGCAGAGCGCGAGGACGCCCAACTCGTGGTGGAAGTACGCCTCTTCGGCGACCTTGCCCGCGATGCGGGCAGCCTCCGAGCCGACCCGCAGGGCCCGCTCCCAGGCGTTCCAGTTCAGCCCCGCGGCGAACACGGGTGCGGCGCTGCGGGCGAGCAGCACCGCCGTGCTGAGGTGTCCCGCGTCCCGGCCGGGCACCAGCGCGCTGAGCGAGGTGAGCACCGCGTCCGCCTCGGCGATCGCGCGCTCGGGTGTGACCGAAGGGTGGCCCGACCACCAGGCGTAGTGCTGTGCGGCGGTGTGGGCGTGGGTGACGGAGTCCTCGTCGTAGCCCTTCTCCCGCAGCTGGGCGAGCACTCCGGCCGCGAGGCGGTAGCGCGTGCCGACGGGCGACAGCAGCCCGCAGCCCATCAGCTCGCCGAGCGCCGCGTCCGCGTGGGTGTCGCCGACGAGCGCCGGCAGATGGGCCTGGTGCGGCACCTCGCCGCCGAGGGCGACGGCGAGCCGCAGGGTCTGCTGCGCGGACTCGCTGAGCCGCGAGGCGAGCAGCGGCGCGGGCGCGGCCCCCTCCCCCAGCGTCGGCAGCGGTACGTCTTTGCCCCGCGTGGCGTCGAACGCGGCGAACTCGTCCGGGTCCCCGCGCAGCCCGTCGCCCTGTCTCAGCAGCGCACCGGCCTGGACGAAGCGCAGCGGCAGGCCCTCGGACTCGAACCAGAGGTCGCCCGCCCAGTTGGTCTCCTCCTCCGTGAGCGGCCGCTCGACGATGTGCGAGAGCAGCTCCAGCGCGGTCGCGCGGCCGAGGCCGCCGAGGAAGACCTCTTCGAGGGACGAATCCGCGGAGGGCGCGGGGACGTCGGGCGTCGCGGCGAGCAGGAAGGCGCACTCGGGGGCGGCGTCGAGCAGCTCGTCGAGCGCCGCGCCGCCGAACTCCAGGTCGTCGAGGACGACGACGGCTCCGATGTCGCGGATGAATCCGGCGAGCGCGTTGCGGTCAGGCCGGTGCCGCGGCGCGGAGAAGACGATGGCGAAGAGGTCCCGGAGCAGCTCTCCGGGCGCCCGGTGACGGCCGTTCAGGCGAACGACACCGTCGGGGGCGAGGTCCGCGCAGTCCTCGGCGACGACGTCGAGGAGGGTACTGCGCCCAGAGCCCGCGGGGCCCGTGAGCCGTACGGAACGGCCCTGGCCGAGCAGCCGGACGAGCCGCTCGCGCTCCTCTCCCCGTTCCAGCAGCGGCAGCCGCGGCGACGCCGGGCCCGGCGGTACGGGCGGTAGTGCGGCGCGCTGCAACTCGACACGTTCGGCCGCGGAGCGCCGGGCCGGCCTTTCGGGCTGCTCCCCGGGCGGGCAGGGTTCGATCTCGCTGCCGTCGAGGGGGTTGACGGTGAGCAGGAAGTCGCCCGAGACGAGCTTGACGGTGCGCATCTGCGCCGGGGCGGACTGCCCCGCGGGTGTGATGGCGTCGCGCGGCGGGCGGGCCGGGCCGTTGCCCAACCCGCCGTCGCTGCCCGAGCCGCCGTCGCCGCCGAAGCCGCCGTCGCCGCCGAAGCCGCCGAAGCCGCCGTCGCTGCCCGAGCTGCCGTCGCTGCCGAAGCCGCCGTCGCCGCCCGGGCTGCCGTCGCCGCCCGACCGGGCGACATTGCCGAAGCCACCGCCGTCGCCGAAGCCGCCCTCGCCGAAGCTGTCGTTGTTCATGGTGAAAGCCCCCAGATACGGTTCGCCCGGCCTCGCTCCGCCAAGATCCTCGATCCTGGGGCCCGAGCCGCGTGCGGATGCCCTCCCGGCCTTGTCTCGCACGCTCGCCGTCGCTTCGGTCCGGTGCCCACCTGATGGGTCCTTCACAAGGGTGGGCGATGGAACCCTAGACGCTCCGTCGGCGTCGCGGAACCGGCGGGGTCCCGCGCCGCCTGGGACGTCACAGTCTCGGGAGATATGCCCAGCTCGTGCCGGTCGCGCCGGAGTCAGACCCGGGGAAGCGATTCGGCGGCGATGCCGCCCTCGATCGCCAGGATGCGGTGCAGCCGGGTCGCGACGAGAAGTCTCTGCATCTGCGGCGGGACGCCGCGCAGCACCAAGCGGCGGCCGCACCGGCCGGCCCGCCGGTGCGCGCCCATGATGACCCCGAGCCCGGTGGCGTCCCAGGAGTCGAGATGCGTCAGGTCGAGCACCAGGTCGCCGTCGCCGTCGTCGACGGCCGAGTGCAGGACCGTACGGGCGTCCGCCGCGCTCCGGACGTCGAGGCGGCCCCCGACGACCAGCTCGGCGTGGTCGCCCCTGATGTGCATATGCGCTCCCCGAGAACTCTGCGTTACCCCGAAACCCGTACTTCTCCGTCTAGAACAACTGACTGTCCGACACACGGAGGGGTTGCTGCTTGTAAGCGAACCGATACCAAATTCACCCCGGCGGGCGATACCGAATCGGTCCATAAGGTCAGTGCTTGTAAAAGCCCTGCCCGCTCTTGCGGCCGATGTCACCCGCGTCCACCATCCGGCGCATCAGCTCCGGCGGCGCGAACTTCTCGTCCTGCGACTCGGTGTAGATGTTGCTTGTGGCGTGCAGCAGGATGTCGACGCCCGTCAGGTCGGCGGTGGCAAGCGGTCCCATGGCGTGGCCGAAGCCGAGCTTGCAGGCGATGTCGATGTCCTCGGCGCTGGCGACGCCCGACTCGTACAGTTTCGCGGCCTCGACGACGAGCGCCGAGATGAGGCGAGTGGTGACGAAGCCGGCGACGTCACGGTTGACGACGATGCAGGTCTTGCCGACGGACTCGGCGAATTCGCGTGCGGTGGCGAGGGTTTCGTCGCTGGTCTTGTAGCCGCGCACCAGCTCGCACAGCTGCATCATGGGCACCGGCGAGAAGAAGTGCGCGCCCACGACCCGCTCCGGACGCTCCGTCGCGGCCGCGATCTTCGTGATCGGGATGGCGGAGGTGTTGGAGGCGAGGACGGCATCGTCCCGTACGAGCTTGTCGAGCGCACGGAAGATCTCGTGCTTGACCTCGAGCTTCTCGAAGACGGCCTCGACGACGATGTCCGCGTCGGCGACGGCGTCCAGGTCGGTCGTGGTGGTGATGCGGGCCAACGCGGCGTCGGCTTCGGCGGCTTCGAGCTTGCCCTTGGAGACGAACTTGTCGTACGACGCCTTGATGCCGTCCCGGCCGCGCGTCAGGGCTTCGTCGGTGACATCGCGGAGTACGACGTCCCAGCCCGCCTGGGCCGAGACCTGCGCGATTCCGGACCCCATGAGTCCGGCCCCGATGACGGCGAGCTTCCTGGCCACTGCGGCACCCCTTAACGGCTGTTTACCTATGCGCTCTCTGGCGGAGGTTAGCGCCCGTGAGGTGCCGTGTGGCCGCGAAGAGATGCGCGTCACGTCTCGAATGACGGACGTCACACCGAGGGCCGGTCACGGACCGCCGCGGACGGCTCGGCCGCGGTCCCCGGCACTCATCTCGTCGACGAGGACAAGGGCTTCACGCGAATGCCGCTCGCGGCTCGCCGTGACGGTCGGCACACGTGCCCTCCGTGGCGGCGGAGCCTCACTACGCTGGCCGTATGGTCAATCTGACGCGCATCTACACCCGTACCGGCGACCAGGGCACCACCGCTCTGGGCGACATGAGCCGCACCGCCAAGACCGATCTGCGCATCGCCGCGTACGCCGACGCCAATGAGGCCAATGCCGTCATCGGCACGGCCATCGCCCTCGGACAGCTGGGCGAGGACGTGGTGAAGGTCCTCGTCCGCGTGCAGAACGACCTGTTCGACGTGGGCGCGGACCTGTCGACCCCGGTGGTCGAGAACCCGAAGTACCCGCCGCTGCGGGTCGAGCAGTCGTACATCGACAAACTGGAGGCGGACTGCGACCGCTTCCTGGAGGTCCTGGAGAAGCTCCGCAGTTTCATCCTCCCCGGCGGCACGCCGGGGGCGGCGCTGCTGCACCAGGCGTGCACGGTCGTACGGCGGGCCGAGCGCTCGACATGGGCGGCGCTGGAGGTGCACGGCGAGACGATGAACGCGCTGACGGCGACGTATCTGAACCGCCTGTCCGACCTCCTGTTCATTCTGGCCAGGACCGCGAACAAGAAGGTCGGCGACGTGCTGTGGGTGCCGGGCGGCGACCGCTGAACCCGGCTGAACCCGATCACCCCGGCCGGGGGTCCGGGGGTCGCCCCCCGGAAAAACACAGCATTCTGGCCAGGACCGCGAACAAGAAGGTCGGCGACGTGCTGTGGGTACCCGGCGGCGACCGCTGAACCCGACCGCCCCGTTCCGGGGCCCGGGGGTCGCCCCCGGAACAACACAGCTGCCGTCAGTCAGTTCCGCCAGTTCCGTTCGGCGCTGACCGGTTCGCGTTCCGTTTCGCGTTCCGGCTCGCCCTTCGGCGCCTTCGGCGGCCAGAGGGTGTACGACAGGGCGATCAGTCCGTGGATGCCGGCCGCCTGCCACGCGGTCCTCATCCAGCTCTCCAGGGAGCCGGTCCGGCTCGCGTCGCCCACGTACCAGATGGCTATCTGCAGCAGCACCGTGGTGACGCCGGCGGCGATCAACGTGCCGAGCCAGACGCGGCCCTCGTGCTTGGCGCGGGCCATCCCGTAGCGCGGCGGCTTGACGGGGGGCGGGGCGCCGCCGAAGCGGTGGGCGGCATGGCCGTCGAGCCATTGGACCGTGCGGTGGCCGTGGCCGACCGTGTAGCCGATGTAGAGCGCGGCCAGGCCGTGTTTCCAGCTCGGTTCGGCACCGTTCTCGAGGTCGACGGCCGTGGCGACGAGGAGCACGACCTCCAGCAGCGGTTCGCACAGCAGCAGCGCGGCCCCGGTGCGCGGCATCTTGAGCAGATAGCGGGTGGCGAGTCCTGCGGCCAGCAGTACCCAGAAGCCGACCTCGCAGACCACGATCAGCGTGACGATCACGACGGCTCTCCTTTCGTACGGTTCCAGCGTGTCGGCCGGGGACCGCGGATTCGTCGTCGTGAGTGACGAGCTGCGACTGCATCGTTCGATGTAGTCGCGGCTCCGACCACGCGGTGAGGCACCGGGTGGCCCGGTGCGTGTTGGATAAGGGCCGTGACCGTTCCCCGCCCGCACCGTGAGGACGTCCTCATCGCGGTCGTCGGCCTGCTCGGCGGACTGCTGCTGTGGTCGCTGGGACTGTACTCCCAGGGCGACCACGCGCTGCTGCCGCCCTGGGTGACGCTGGTGCCGCTGGGGGCACTGGCCGTGCTTGAGCTGCTGCGCCGCACCATGCCGCGCACGGCCCTGATCGCCGGTACGGCCGCGGTCGTGGTGGACCCGTTCACGCCCGGCAGCATCGTGTCGCTCCTGATGTTCGCGGACATCGTCTACGCGGCCGTCGTCTACGGCACAGCCGCCTCTGCACGCCGTATCCCGGTCAGCACCGGAATGATCACGCTCGCGGTGACGATCGGCTTCCTGGCCTGGTTGCGGGACCCCGTAGCCCTGCTGATCGGCCTGGTGACCGGCATGGTCTCGTTCGGACCCGCCACCACCGGTGCCATCGTCCGCAACCACCGGGAGGCCGCGGAGGCGGCCCGGCTGCGCGCCGAGCAGACCGCGCTGCTGGCCGAGATGGACCGGGCGCAGGCGGTCGTCGCCGAGCGCGCGCGGATGGCCCGGGAGCTGCACGACATGGTCGCCAACCATCTCTCGGCCATCGCCATCCACTCCACGGCCGCCCTCTCGCTCGACGATGCCGCGACCACCCGGCAGGCCCTCACCGTCATCCGGGAGAACAGCGTCGAGGGGCTGGCGGAGATGCGCCGGCTGATCGGGCTGCTACGGGACAGCAGCGGTGACGCGGAACCCGCCGCCGCCCCGACCCTGGCGGGTCTGGAGGCCCTGGTGGAACAGGCGCGGGCGAACGGGGCGTCGAGCGGGCTCACGTTCGTGCTGCACGACACACGGGACGCCGGCGCCCGGCTGCCCGCCCCGGTGGAGCTGGCCGCCTACCGGATCGTGCAGGAGTCGCTGACCAACGCCATCAAGCACGCCGATGAGGGCGAGGTCCTCGTGGAGGTGACCGCCGACGGGGGCCGCTCGCTCCTGGTGACGGTGACGAGCGCGTTCGGGCGGCGGCCCGGGCCGCGGGCGCCCGGAGCCGGTGCGGGGCTGGTCGGGATGCAGGAGCGGGTGGCCCTGCTGGGCGGGGCGTTCGAGGCCGGTCCGGCCGCGAGCCCCGGGCAGGGAACGGAGAAGATCTGGCGGGTACGGGCGGAGCTGCCCGTACCGGACGACAAGGAGCCTTCGGCATGACGTTCGCAGCGGGACCCTCGAACGCCCCCGACACCCCGAGGGCCTCCGCGGCATCCGGTGTCCCGGTCGCCTCGGTGGCATCCGGCATTCGGGCGACCTCGGACGCACCAGGCACTCAGGCGCTTTCGGACGCACCCGGCGAGCCGGCATCCCGGACGATCCGGGTGCTCGTCGCCGAGGACCAGAGCGCCGTTCGCGCCGGTCTCGTGCTGATCCTGCGCAGCGCGCCGGACATCGACGTGGCGGGCGAGGCCGCCGACGGCGAGGAGGCGGTGCGGCTGGCACGCGAACTACGGCCGGATCTGGTGCTGATGGACGTGCAGATGCCGAAGCTGGACGGTGTCTCGGCGACCCGCCAGGTGGTCGCCGAGGGCTTGGCCGACGTGCTCGTGCTGACGACGTTCGACCTCGACGAATACGTCTTCGGTGCGCTGCGGGCCGGGGCCGCGGGCTTCCTGCTCAAGAACACGGAGGCGAAGCACCTGATCGGGGCGGTCCGCACGGTGGCGCGCGGTGAGGGGATGATCGCCCCGGCGGTGACACGCCGGCTGATCGCCGAGTTCGCCGCGCCGCGCGCGTCCCGACCCGCTCAGGGGGCCGACCCCTCGGTCGTCGACGCACTCACGCGCCGCGAGCGCGAGGTGCTGTCGTGCCTCGGCGAGGGACTGTCGAACGCCGAGATCGCCGGCCGCCTGTCGATGGCGGAGGCGACGGTGAAGACGCACGTCAGCAGGCTGCTGGGGAAGCTGGAGCTGCGCAGCCGGGTGCAAGCGGCGGTACTGGCGCAGGATTTGGGGATCTGACGGCATCCCGCCCCACCCGCATCGCCTATGGTCTGGACCTATTGACGATTGGTCCAGACCTTCCTACTCTCACGGCACAGACGCCGCGGTGAGCCTCGCGGCGTGCGCAGTGCACGGACCACCCCGACTTGTCCGTCCGCAAACTCGAGGAGCTTCCTTGAGCACTTCCGTCAGCGGGGCGCCGCGCCCCAGAAGCAGCTTCAGATCCAGAGCCACCGCGGGCCTGACCGCGCTTCTCCTCCCCCTCGCCGCCATGGTCGGCCTCGCCTCCCCCGCGGAGGCCGCCGCATCGGCCACGGCCTCGTACACCAAGGTCTCCGACTGGGGATCCGGCTTCGAGGGCAAGTGGACGGTGAAGAACACCGGCACCACCACCCTCAGCTCCTGGACCGTCGAGTGGGACTTCCCCGCCGGTACCTCCGTCACCTCCGCGTGGGACGCGGACGTCACCGGCTCCGGCACCCACTGGACCGCGAAGAACAAGAGCTGGAACGGTTCGCTGGGGCCCGGCGCCTCCGTCTCCTTCGGCTTCAACGGCACGGGCTCCGGCTCCCCGGCCGGCTGCAAGCTCAACGGCGCCTCCTGCGACGGCGGCTCCGTCCCCGGCGACAACCCGCCGTCCGCCCCCGGCACCCCGGCCGCGAGCAACATCACGAACACCTCGGTCACGCTCAGCTGGAGCGCCGCGACCGACGACAAGGGCATCAAGAACTACGACGTGCTGCGCGACGGCGCCAAGGTCGCCACGGTCACCGGCACCACGTACACCAACACCGGTCTGACCGCCGGCACGGACTACTCGTACACCGTCCAGGCCCGCGACACCGCCGACCAGACCGGTCCCGTCAGCGGCGCCCGCGCGGTACGCACCACCGGCGGCGGCACCGACCCGGGCCCCGGCCCCGGCGGCAAGGTCAAGCTGGGCTACTTCACCGAGTGGGGCATCTACGGGCGCAACTACCACGTGAAGAACCTGGTCACCTCCGGCTCGGCGTCGAAGATCACGCACATCAACTACGCCTTCGGCAACGTCCAGGGCGGCAAGTGCACCATCGGTGACGCCTACGCCGACTACGACAAGGCATACACCGCCGACCAGTCGGTCGACGGCGTCGCCGACACCTGGGACCAGCCGCTGCGCGGCAACTTCAACCAGCTGCGCAAGCTGAAGGCGAAGTACCCGCACATCAAGGTGCTGTGGTCGTTCGGCGGCTGGACCTGGTCCGGCGGCTTCGGCCAGGCCGCGGCGAACCCGGCCGCCTTCGCGCAGTCCTGCTACGACCTGGTCGAGGACCCGCGCTGGGCCGACGTCTTCGACGGCATCGACCTGGACTGGGAGTACCCGAACGCCTGCGGTCTGTCCTGCGACAGCAGCGGACCGGCGGCATTCAAGAACATGATGCAGGCCATGCGTGCCAAGTTCGGCACGAACAACCTGGTCACCGCCGCCGTCACGGCCGACGCGTCCTCCGGCGGCAAGATCGACGCGGCCGACTACGGCGGCGCCGCGCAGTACATCAACTGGTACAACGTGATGACGTACGACTTCTTCGGCGCCTGGGCGGCACAGGGCCCCACGGCCCCGCACTCCCCCCTCACCTCGTACCCGGGCATCCCGCAGGCGGGCTTCAACTCCGCCGAGGCGATCGCCAAATTCAAGGCGAAGGGCGTGCCCTCGTCCAAGCTGCTGCTCGGCATCGGCTTCTACGGCCGCGGCTGGACGGGAGTGACCCAGTCCGCACCGGGCGGCACCGCGACCGGGCCCGCGGCCGGCACGTACGAGCAGGGCATCGAGGACTACAAGGTGCTCCGCAGCACCTGCCCGGCGACCGGCACCGTCGCGGGCACGGCGTACGCGCATTGCGGCAGCAACTGGTGGAGCTACGACACCCCGGCCACCGTCGGCTCCAAGATGAGCTGGGCCAAGGGCCAGGGGCTCGGCGGAGCGTTCTTCTGGGAGTTCAGCGGTGACACCGCGAACGGCGAGCTCGTGACCGCGATCAACAGCGGCCTGGGGTGACCGGGCCGGACACACGAGCGGGGGCGGTGCCTGTGCACCGCCCCCGCTTCACGTCCTGGGCGACTCCCCCGACCAACGAGCAGCCCATTCACGCAACATTGACTCTCCCCCAGACGTCGTCCGGGGGCACCCCCAACCAACGAGCAGCCCATTCACGCAACATTGGCTCTCCCCCAGACGTCGCCCGGGGGCACCCCCCACCAACGAGCAGCCCATTCACGCAACATTGACTCGTTGGCCGGGCGGCGCCGCCTCCAGCCAGGCGAGGAAGCCGGTCAGCGCGTCCTCGCTCATCGCCAGCTCCAGCCGGATCCCGCGGTGCAGACACCCCAGGACGATCGAGTCCGAGAGCAGCGCCAGCTCCTCCTCGCTGTCCGGCGTACGCCGGGCGAGCACCTCGATCGCCCCGCGCTCCAGGGTGCGCCGCGGCCGGGGGGCGTACGAGAAGACCCGGAACCACTCGATCCGATCACCGTTGTAGCGGGCGACCCCGTACACCCATCCCTTACTGGACGGGTCGCCCTTCTCGGGGACGTTCCACCGCAGGCTGCAGTCGAATGTGCCGCCGGAGCGCTGGATCAGGCGCCTGCGGAGACCGAAGACCAAAAGAGCGACCACTACCAGTAGGACGACCAGGCCACTCACAAGAAGAGCGAGGAACATCTCCACCGACCTCCTCGCATCGTCCCGTAATACCGAATACCACGTGCACCTGCATCGCCTCAGCCGCGGCACGGTCTGGAGTAGCTCCAGCCCGGGCCGCGGCTGAGGGACAAATCTTGTCGACGGTGCGCTAGTGCGCCGCCACCGCGCGCAGCCGGACCTCGGCACGACGCTCGGCGGCGGCGTCCGTCTCCGACTTGGCACGCTCCAGCGCACGCTCGGCGCGCTGGACATCGATCTCGTCCGCCAGCTCGGCGATCTCCGCCAGCAGCGACAGCTTGTTGTCGGCGAAGGAGATGAATCCGCCGTGCACGGCGGCGACGACAGTGCCGCCCTCGCTCGTACGGATGGTCACCGGGCCCGACTCCAGCACACCGAGCAGCGGCTGGTGACCGGGCATGACGCCGATGTCGCCGGACGTGGTGCGCGCGACGACCAGGGTGGCCTCGCCGGACCAGACACTGCGGTCCGCGGCGACCAGCTCGACGTGCAGCTCAGCAGCCAAGGTTGGCTCCTCGGGTCACCACCCGGCGGTACTGCCGGGTGTTGGGTCATAAGTCTAGTAGGGCTCGGGATGCCGAAGCGTCCCGGCCCGCCCCGGCTCAGGGGCCGGGTGTCCGGGGATCGCCCCCCGGACTGTGCAGCAGGGGCGTACCGAAGGGGGCGGGACGACGCCCGCCCCCTTCAGCGAGTCCGAGGACTCAGGAGACGCCGAGCTCCTTGGCGTTCTTCTTCAGGTCCTCGAGACCACCGCACATGAAGAAGGCCTGCTCGGGGAAGTGGTCGTACTCACCGTCGCAGATCGCGTTGAACGCGGAGATCGACTCGTCGAGCGGCACGTCCGAACCGTCCACACCGGTGAACTGCTTCGCCGCGTGGGTGTTCTGGGACAGGAAGCGCTCGACACGACGGGCGCGGTGGACAACGAGCTTGTCCTCCTCGCCCAGCTCGTCGATACCGAGGATCGCGATGATGTCCTGGAGGTCCTTGTACTTCTGCAGGATGCCCTTGACGCGCATGGCGGCGTCGTAGTGGTCCTGCGCGATGTAGCGCGGGTCCAGGATGCGGGACGTGGAGTCCAGCGGGTCCACCGCGGGGTAGATGCCCTTCTCGGAGATCGGACGGGAGAGAACCGTCGTCGCGTCGAGGTGGGCGAAGGTGGTCGCCGGCGCCGGGTCGGTCAGGTCGTCCGCGGGGACGTAGATCGCCTGCATCGAGGTGATCGAGTGACCACGGGTCGACGTGATGCGCTCCTGGAGGAGACCCATCTCGTCGGCCAGGTTCGGCTGGTAACCCACCGCAGACGGCATACGGCCGAGCAGGGTGGACACCTCGGAACCGGCCTGGGTGAAGCGGAAGATGTTGTCGATGAAGAACAGCACGTCCTGCTTCTGCACATCGCGGAAGTACTCCGCCATGGTCAGACCGGCGAGAGCGACGCGCAGACGGGTGCCCGGGGGCTCGTCCATCTGGCCGAAGACCAGGGCGGTCTTGTCCAGAACGCCGGACTCCTCCATCTCCGCGATGAGGTCGTTGCCCTCACGCGTACGCTCACCGACACCCGCGAAGACGGAAACGCCCTCGTGGAGGTTGGCGACACGCATGATCATTTCCTGGATCAGCACGGTCTTGCCGACACCGGCGCCACCGAACAGACCGATCTTTCCACCCTTGACGTACGGGGTGAGAAGGTCGACGACCTTCAGGCCGGTCTCGAACATCTCGGTCTTGGACTCGAGCTGGTCGAAGGCCGGGGCCTTGCGGTGGATCGGCCAGCGCTCACCGACGTTGGCGTTCTCCTCGGGAAAGTTCAGCACCTCACCGAGGGTGTTGAACACCTTGCCCTTGGTGAAGTCGCCGACCGGGACGCTGATGCCCACGCCCGTGTCGGTCACCGGGGCCTGGCGGACCAGACCGTCGGTGGGCTGCATCGAGATGGTGCGGACGATGCCGTCACCGAGGTGCTGGGCGACCTCGAGCGTCAGCGTCTTCTTGGCACCCTCGAGGGCCGGGTCGGCAACCTCGACGTGCAGCGCGTTGTAGATCTCCGGCATCGCGTCGACGGGGAACTCCACGTCGACGACCGGGCCGATGACCCGGGCGACGCGGCCCGTGGCGGCGGCCGTCTCAACAGTGGTCGTCATTACTTGTCACTCCCCGCGGTCGCGTCGGCCAGGGCACTGGAGCCACCGACGATCTCGCTGATTTCCTGGGTGATTTCGGCCTGGCGGGCCGCGTTGGCAAGTCGGGAGAGCGTATTGATCAGCTCGCCCGCGTTGTCGGTCGCCGACTTCATCGCCCGGCGGCGGGCCGCGTGCTCGGAGGCAGCGGCCTGCAGCAGGGCGTTGTAGATACGGCTCTCGACGTAGCGCGGCAGAAGAGCGTCGAGGACGTCCTCCGCCGACGGCTCGAAGTCGAACAGCGGAAGGATCTCGCCCTTCGCGCCGGTCTCCTGCGCGGCCTCCTGAAGGCTGAGCGGCAGCATCCGGTTGTCGACGGGGTTCTGCGTCATCATCGACACGAATTCCGTGAAGACGATGTGCAGCTCGTCGACGCCGCCCTCCGAGGTGTCCAGCTGGACGGCCTCGATGAGCGGGGCGGCGACCTTCTTGGCGTCCGCGTATTCCGGGCTGTCCGTGAACCCGGTCCACGAGTCCGCGACCTTGCGCTCACGGAAGCCGTAGTAGGCGACACCCTTACGGCCGACGATGTACGTGTCGACCTCCTTGCCCTCGCCGCGGAGCCGCTCGGTGAGCCGGTCGGCCGCCTTGATGGCGTTGGAGGAGTAGCCGCCGGCCAGACCGCGGTCGCTCGTGATGAGCAGAACCGCGGCACGGGCCGGGGTGTCCGCCTCCGTGGTCAGAGGGTGCTTCGTGTTCGATCCGGTCGCCACCGCCGTGACCGCGCGGGTGAGCTCGGTCGCGTACGGCGTGGAGGCCGCCACCTTGCGCTGCGCCTTGACGATGCGCGAGGCGGCGATCATCTCCATCGCCTTGGTGATCTTCTTCGTCGCGGTGACGGACCGGATGCGACGCTTGTAGACCCGGAGCTGCGCTCCCATGAGTCAGGTCCCTTCCGTCGTCACTTGGAGACGTTGACGGCGGCCGGGGCGTCCTCGCCGAGCAGCTTGCCGTCGAAGGTCTCGAACTGCTTCTTGAAGTCCGCGATGGAGTCCGCGACCTTCGTCAGGGTGTCGTCCGACATCTTCCCGCCCTCGCGGATCGACGACATCAGGCCGCCCTCCTCGCGGTGGAGGTAGTCCAGCAGCTCGCGCTCGAAGCGACGGATGTCCTGCACCGGGACGTCGTCCATCTTGCCGGTGGTGCCGGCCCAGACGGAGACGACCTGGTCCTCGGTCGACATCGGCTGGTACTGCGGCTGCTTCAGCAGCTCGACCATGCGCTTACCGCGCTCCAGCGAGGCCTTCGAGGCGGCATCCAGGTCGGAACCGAAGGCGGCGAACGCCTCCAGCTCACGGTACTGGGCGAGGTCCACACGGAGGCGGCCGGAGACCTGCTTCATGGCCTTGTGCTGGGCGGAGCCACCGACACGGGAGACCGAGATACCGACGTTCAGGGCCGGACGCTGACCGGCGTTGAACAGGTCGGACTCCAGGAAGCACTGGCCGTCGGTGATGGAGATGACGTTGGTCGGGATGAACGCCGACACGTCGTTCGCCTTGGTCTCGACGATCGGCAGACCGGTCATCGAACCGGCGCCCATCTCGTCGGAGAGCTTGGCGCAGCGCTCCAGCAGACGCGAGTGCAGGTAGAAGACGTCACCCGGGTAGGCCTCACGGCCCGGCGGGCGGCGCAGCAGCAGGGACACGGCGCGGTAGGCGTCGGCCTGCTTCGAGAGGTCGTCGAAGATGATGAGGACGTGCTTGCCCTCGTACATCCACTGCTGACCGATGGCCGAACCGGTGTAGGGGGCGAGGTACTTGAAGCCCGCCGGGTCGGACGCCGGGGCGGCGACGATCGTCGTGTACTCGAGCGCGCCGGCCTCTTCCAGGGCGCCGCGCACGGACGCGATGGTCGAGCCCTTCTGGCCGATGGCGACGTAGATGCAGCGGACCTGCTTCTTCGGGTCGCCGGTGCGCCAGTTGTCGCGCTGGTTGATGATCGTGTCGACGGCCAGAGCGGTCTTGCCCGTCTGACGGTCGCCGATGATCAGCTGACGCTGGCCACGGCCGATCGGGGTCATCGCGTCGACGGCCTTGTAGCCCGTCTCCATCGGCTCGTGGACCGACTTGCGCTGCATGACCGTGGGGGCCTGCAGCTCGAGGGCGCGGCGGCCCGAGGTCGCGATCTCGCCGAGGCCGTCGATCGGGTTGCCGAGCGGGTCGACCACACGGCCGAGGTAGCCCTCGCCGACGGCGACGGACAGAACCTCGCCGGTGCGGGTGACCGACTGGCCTTCCTCGATGCCGCTGAACTCACCGAGGACGATCGCACCGATCTCGCGCTCCTCGAGGTTGAGGGCGAGACCGAGGGTGCCGTCCTCGAACTTCAGCAGCTCGTTCGCCATGGCCGAGGGCAGACCCTCGACCTTCGCGATACCGTCGCCGGCCAGGCTGACCGTGCCGACCTCCTCGCGCGAGGCCGCGTCCGGCTGGTACGACTGGACAAAGTTCTCCAGCGCGTCCCGGATCTCCTCCGGCCGGATCGTGAGCTCCGCCATCTGGGTTCCCTGCTCTCCTTGTTGGGCCCGAAGTTTCTTTGGGGGTCTGGGGGCCGACCCCCAGGAATCTTCTGCAATCTCTGCACGGCCCAACCGGGCCGCTGGTGTTGCCAATTCAGTTGATCGACTGAGCGGTGTCAGCCGGCGATCCGACGCTTGGCCTCGTCGAGCCGCTCCGCGATGCTGCCGTTGATGACCTCGTCACCGACCCGGACCGAGATCCCGCCGAGGACCTCGGGGTCCACTTCGAGATTCAGGTGCATCTCACGGCCGTACATCCGCGCAAGGCCGGCACCGAGGCGCTGCTTCTGCACGTCGGTCATCGGCACCGCGGAGGTGACCACGGCGACCATCCGGTCCCGGCGCGCCGCGGCCAGCTTGGACAGGGACTCGAGTCCCGCCTCCAGGCTACGTCCCCGCGGGTGCGTGACGAGACGGACGACCAGGCGCTCGGTGACCGCCTGGGCCTTGCCGCCGAGCAGGCTGCTCAGCAGCTCGCCCTTGGCGGCCGCCGTGGCGGCCTGGTTGGTCAGCGCGGACCGCAGCTCCGTGCTGGACGAAAGGATCCGGCCGAACCGGAACAGCTCGTCCTCGACGTTGTCGAGCGCACCGTCCTTCTGCGCCGCCGTGAGGTCTGCGGTGTTCGCCAGCTCCTCCAGCGAGTCGACCAGGTCGCGCGACTGCGACCAGCGGGACCGGACCATGCCCTTGACCAGGCCGGCAGTCTCGCCGCTCACCTGGCCGCCGAGCACACGGCCCGCCAGCTCGGCCTTGGCCTCGCCGGCCTGCGCCGGGTCGGTCAGGACCCGACGCAGCGACACCTCACGGTCGAGCAGCGCGGTGACGGCAGCCAGCTCGCCGGCGAGCTTCGCCGCGTCGACCGACGTGTTGTCGGTCAGCGCGTCGAGGGACTCGTGCGCGACGGCCAGTGCCTCGCGGCTGGCTCCGTTCATCGTGCGACCTCGGCCTTCGCCTCGAGCTCGTCGAGGAAGCGGTCGATGGTGCGGCTCTGCCGGGCGTGGTCCGCGAGGGACTCACCGACCAGCTTGCCGGCCAGGTCGGTGGCGAGCTTGCCCACGTCCTGACGCAGCGCCGCGGCCGCGGCCTTGCGGTCGGCCTCGATCTGGGCGTGGCCGGCCGCGATGATCTCCTCACGCTGCCGCTGGCCTTCCGCCTTCATCTCCTGGATGATCGCGGTGCCCTGCTCGGTCGCCTCCTGGCGCAGCCGGGCGGCCTCGTGTCGGGCCTCGGCGAGCTGAGCCTTGTACTGCTCGAGCACGCTCTCGGCCTCGGTCTTGGCAGCGTCGGCCTGCTCGATGCCGCCCTCAATGGCCTCACGACGCTCTTCCAGAACCTTGTTGATGTTCGGGAGGAGCTTCTTGGCGAGGAAACCGAAGACGATGACAAAGGCGATCAGGCCGATGACGAGCTCGGGAATCGGCGGGATGAGCGGGTTACCCGGCTCTTCCTGCGCGAGCTGAACCAGGGGGTTCACATCAGTGCCTTTCGTCGGTTAGGGCTGGTCGCAATTCGTCTTAGTAGACGAACGGCATGACCAGACCGATGAGGGCGAGGGCCTCACAGAAGGCGAAGCCGAGAATCTGGTTGGCGCGGATCAGACCGGCAGCCTCGGGCTGACGGGCAAGAGCCTGGGTGCCGTTACCGAAGATGATGCCGACGCCGACGCCGGGGCCGATGGCCGCGAGGCCGTAACCGACCGAGCTGAGGGAGCCTTCGACAGCAGCAAGGGTCTGGGACATGCCAGTTCTTCCTTCTCTTTACGGACCGGTGGGGGTTGGCCACCGGACGGATATGGGTTCAGCGCAGGGCTCAGTGGTGCTCGGCGAGCGCGCCCTGAATGTAGGTGCAGGTCAGGAGGACGAAAACGTACGCCTGAACTGCCTGGATGAAGAGCTCGAAGGCGGTCATCACGATGACCATGACGAACGAGACGCCGGCGTAGGCAATGCCGATGCCGTTCAGCAGGTACCAGCTGGCGATGGTGAACAGCAGCAGCAGCGTGTGACCAGCGAACATGTTGGCGAAGAGTCGCACGGCGTGCGTGAAGGGCCGGACCAGGAGGTTCGAGAAGAGCTCGATAAAGGCTGCGAGGTAGGCAACCGCGCCGAGTGACTTGTCGAAGCCGGTGAAGTTCTTGAAGGCACCGACGAAGCCGTGGCGCTTGAACGTGAGGCTGACCCAAGTGATGTAGACCAGCACGGCCAGCACCATCGGATACGCGATGATCGACGTCACCGGGAACTGCGCGACCGGGATGATCGACCAGAGGTTCATCATCCAAACGAAGAAGAACAGCGCGACCACGAACGGGACGTACTTCTCGCCCTCGCGCTTGCCGATGGTCTCGTAGACGACACCGCGGCGGATGAAGTCGTAGCCGGACTCGGCGACCATCTGGAGCTTGCCGGGGACGACCTTCGGGTTACGGAAGGCGGCCCAGAAGAACCCGACGATGATGATGGAGCCGAGGAGCGCCAGCAGCATCGTCTTGTTGAAGTACAGATTGCTGTCCCCGTCGCCCCAGAGCGGCTCGAACAGGAACGAGTGCAGGCCTGGTGCCGGAAAGCCACAACCGTCGAAGATGTGGCAGTCGGTCTCGAAGGCGAGCACCTGCGTCGGGTCAGCACTCACCGCGGGCTCCTTCAGCGTGGCGCATAGGTACGGCAACCTCGTTGTGTCGGCGCGGCGCGCAGCCGCGGGTCGGCACTGGACTGGTATTACGAATGGTGGGGCGGCAGTGGGGCATCAAGCCTCGCGAATAGGCAGGCGTCAGCTCGGATGCCCGCGCCCGCGATGCCGCAGTTGGCACCGGACGATAGCAGGATCCCGAACACGCACTTATACCGGCCCTACCCCTCACGACGACTGGCCCTTCTTACCGGGCTTGGTGTCCGTAGAGGAGTCGGGCTCGACGTAGAGAATCTTGGCCTTCATGTGAGCACGCGTCTGGGCACCGATCCAGACGAGGGTCAGCGCGACGAGCGTGATGGCAAAGGCCTTGGGGTGGAACAGCGTGGTGTCCTTGAACACCGCGACAAAGATGAAGAGCAACAGCAGCTGGGCCGTATAGAGCATCAGCCCCATCGCCTGGAACAGCTGCGGCAGCGATTTGGCCACGCGCTGCAGGACGTACAGCCCGATCCCCATGAAGAGAAGAACCACGCCGGTCGCGATGGCCGCCCCGAGCGCACCCTTGCCGCCTGCGACCACGGCGCTGATACCAACGGCAATGACGCCGGCGGCTGCGGTGGGCACGGCAGCGTGAAGAAGGGTGCGTGCGTCGTTGGACGGCATGGCGGCATCTCCGCTTGCTGGTGGGGGCAAAGTGGTGTCGTCATGGACGAGCGTAGGCCGGTCCCGAGATGGGCCTCGGGGGCCAACGGACCGTCGCACTACGGTCCTTCGGCGCTGTCTCCGGTTCTCGTGAACGGTATCACAAACTATTTGATGAGGTCTTTACCCAGGGGTGTGCCAACGCTCACACATGAGAGTGACCGCGCCCGTGTGTGCACGACAAGAGGGTGTTTTGTTTGGTAATGCACCCTTAAGGGCCCGTCAGGGTCATGAACCCCTGCCCCTGCTCTCAACCCCACGAAGGTGTGACCGGCTTTTGGCGCTCACCTCATTGACGGAGCACGCGAAGGGCACCAGGCCGGCCGGCCTGGTGCCCCGAAGCTGGACTGCAGCCTTGCTCAGTTGTGCACCGTGGCACACGCCAGGGAGTTGGTGAACCTCCAGCCCGTGCACAGCTTCGTGCCGTCCGGATACCTCTTGGCGTAGTGCCCCCAGTCATGGTCGACCGGACGCCCCTGCCGAGCGCTGTCGTTCTCCCAGTACGTCTTCGCCGACTGGCCGGGTACCTCAACCTTAAGCTTCGCTATGTTCCCGGACATCGTCCGGGGCGCCGGCGAGTAGCTGGACACGATGTCCGTCACGTTGAGCCCGGATCCGCTCACCTCGATGCAGTTGGATCCGGCCTCGGTGCAGTTGTGGGCGCGAGCAGCGGCGGGAGCGGCGCTCAGCGCACCGACGGTCAGCGCGGCGACGCCGACAACGACGGTTCGTTTCACTGCAGCGGTAATTGCCACGTTCGAGTTCCCCATTCTCTCGATCGAGCGGTGGTCTGCCGCTCTTGATCGATCCTATGGATCACCCTCTGATGCGGTAAAGGTAATCACGCAGGAGCACTGAGTGATGATGCTCACGTAATGTAATCAAGCCATGCCATAGCGTTTCCGCCGTTTTCCCCGGGGGATGCGCGAACGACGTTCCGATCAGCGGGCGGAGCCCGCGTTGTCGCGTTCGCGGAAGCGGGAGCGGCCCCCGATGGCGGTCGCCCCGTTGGCGCCGCTCACGCCCACACCCACCGGGACCCTCGGATCGTCCTCGTACGACAGGGACGAGGCGCCCGGCGACGCCGTGAAGGCGGGCGTCTGCGCCGGCCTGCGGCGGCGGTAGCGCGGCGGGACGAAGGCCTCCGCCCACCGCGGCGCCCTCGGTGTGAAGCGGGGCAGCAGCAACAGCACCAGGCCCACCGCGCTCAGCGCCACGATCACCAGCACGATCCACATCGACGCCGAATGCACCGAATAGGCCACCGTGCCGAAGGCGATCAGGGCCGACCAGAAGTACATGATCAGCACCGCGCGACTGTGGGAGTGGCCGATCTCCAGCAAGCGGTGGTGGAGGTGTCCGCGGTCCGCCGCGAACGGCGACTGGCCTCGCCAGGTACGGCGCACGATCGCCAGCAGCAGGTCCGCCACCGGCAGCGCGGTGATCGTCAGCGGCAGCAGCAGCGGGATGAAGACCGGGAGCATCGCGTGCGTGGCCGCGCGCTCGCCGCCCACGAAGATACCCAGCCGGTCGGGGTCGACCTGGCCCGTGATGGAGATCGCCCCGGCCGCGAGCACCAGACCGATGAGCATCGAGCCGGAGTCGCCCATGAAGATCCGCGCCGGATGCATGTTGTGCGGCAGGAAGCCGAGGCACATGCCCATCAGGATCGCGGCGAACAGGGTCGCGGGGGCGGCTGACTCGATCCCGTACCCGTACCAGAGGCGATAGGCGTACATGAAGAACGCGCCGGAGGTGATGCACACCATGCCCGCCGCGAGTCCGTCCAGGCCGTCCACGAAGTTGACCGCGTTGATGGTGAGGACCACCAGCGCGACCGTCAGCAGATTGCCCTGCCAGGCGGTGAGCGAGACGGTGCCGACCCCGGGCACCGGAATCCACAGGATGGTCAGACCCTGCACGACCATCACTCCGGCGGCGATCATCTGTCCGCCGAGCTTGATCAGGGCATCGATCTCGAACTTGTCGTCAAGGACACCGATCAGCCAGATCAGGGCGGCGCCCGAGAGCAGGGCCCGCGGCTCGTTCGACAGCTCGAAGACGTCGTTCAGGTTCGCCAGGTGGTCCGCGAAGAGCAGCCCCGCGCACAGACCGCCGAACATGGCGATACCGCCGAGCCGCGGTGTCGGTTCCCGGTGCACGTCACGCGCACGGATCTCCGGCATCGCGCCGGCGGCGATGGCGAACTTCCGCACCGGTCCGGTCAGCAGATAAGTCACTGCGACCGTGACACAGAGCGTCAGCAGGTACTCGCGCACTGATTCCCCATGTGTTGGACGACGCGCCGCTCCACACCCTAAGACATAGGACGACCGGGCACGCCCGACAGTTGCACTACCCTCCCCGGCCCGCCACGCCGTCAGCGCGGGTACGGCGGGAAGCGGCCGGCCAGCTCCCGTACCCGGTCGAGCACCCGCCCGTCCTCGTGAACGGCCGCCGCGAACAGCGCCGCTATCCGCGTCATCTCCGGACGGCCCATGCCCTGGGTGGTGACCGCGGCGGTCCCCAGCCGGATGCCCCGGCCGTCCCCGTACGGCAGGGCGCATGTGTCGAGGACCATTCCGGCGGCGGCGAGCCGGCCGCGGGCGGTCCGGCCGTCGACACCGAGACCGGCCGGGTCCGCGCCGACGATGTGCGTGTCCGTGCCGCCCGTCAGCACCGCGAAGCCCTCGTCGGCGAGGCCATCGGCGAGTGCCCGTGCGTTGGCGACCACCTGATGGGCGTACGCCGTGAAGGCGGGAGTGGCCGCCTCGCCGAAGGCGACTGCCTTGGCCGCGATCGTGTGCATCTGCGCGCCGCCCTGGGTGAAGGGGAACACCGCCCGGTCGATGCGGTCCGCCAGCTCGGCCCCGCACAGGATCATCCCGCCGCGCGGACCGCGCAGGACCTTGTGCGTGGTGGCGCAGACGACGTCGGCGTACGGGACGGGGCTGGGCGCCGCACCGCCCGCGACCAGACCGATGGGGTGCGCCGCGTCGGCGATCAGATACGCGCCCACCTCGTCGGCGATCTCCCGGAAGGCCGCGTAGTCCGGGTGGCGGGGGTAGGAGATCGAGCCGCAGACGATCGCCTTCGGCCGGTGCTGAAGAGCGAGGTGGCGCACCTGGTGGTAGTCGATCAGGCCGCTCTCGGCGTCCACGCCGTAGGCGACGAAGTCGAACCAGCGGCCGGAGAAGTTCGCGCGCGAGCCGTGCGTGAGGTGCCCGCCGTACGGCAGCCCCATCGCGAGGACGGTGTCGCCGGGCTTCAGCAGCGCCGCGTATGCCGCGAGGACCGCGGCGGACCCCGAGTGCGGCTGGACATTGGCGTGTTCGGCGCCGAACAGCGCCATGGCGCGCTCGACGGCGAGCCGTTCGGCGGCGTCCACGAGCTCGCAGCCGCCGTGATGGCGGGCGCCGGGGTAGCCCTCGGCGTACTTGTTGGCGAGTGGCGAGCCGAGGGCCGCGAGGACGGCGGGCGAGGTGAAGTTCTCCGCCGCGATGAGCTGCAGCGTGGTGGCCTGTCGCCGGGCCTCGCCGTAGAGGATGTCGGCGGCCTGAGGGTCCTGGCGGCGCAGCGCCTCGAAAGCCGGGCTGTCGTAGACGGCCGGTACGGAACGCACTTCGGGAGTGACGGACATGACGGCTCCGGGTCCTCGGGGGGAGCGCTGCGGCACCTCCAATGTAGGACCGGGCCGCCTTTGCCGCGCGGTGTACGCCGGAGTCCGTGAGCGGGTGCGGCGTGGCGGCCGCCCTGTCGGGAACGGGCCGACGTGAGCGGGTGCGGCGTGGCGGCCGCCCGTCAGGAACGGGCCGCGACGCCGGTCAGCGCCGTGACCACCGGATCGAGCGCCTGATGGATCTCGTCGCCGATCGAGCGGAAGAACGTGATCGGCGCGCCGTACGGGTCGAAGACCTCGTCCGCGTCGGGGCTCGGCGCCAGCAGCCACCCGCGTAGAGCGGCGGCCGCCCGCACCAGCGCACGGGCGCGCTCGACCACGCCGTCCTCCCGCGGGTCGGGCAGCGTGGCCGGGTCGATCGCCCGCACCAGGCGGGTGAACTCCTTGAGCGTGAAGGTCCGCAGGCCCGCCGAGTGCCCCATCGAGATCACCTGGGCGCGGTGGTCCCGCGTCGCGGTGAGGACCAGGTCCGCGCGGATGACGTGCTCGTCGAGCAGTTCGCGGCCCACGAAGCCGCTCGCGTCCGCGCCGAAGTCCGCGAGGACGACCTCGGCGTTGGCCTCCATGGGGGCGCCCTCGTGGCCCCAGGTGCCGGCGCTCTCCACGATGAGGCCGCCCGTGAGGTGATCGCCGAGGCGGTCGCTCAGGGCATGGCGGGTCAGCCGCTCGGTGATGGGCGAGCGGCAGACGTTGCCGGTGCTGACGTGGAGGATGCGGAAGGTCGAGGCCGTTCTGCCGGATTCCGCTATGCCACGCCCCTCAGGGGCCGTCACTGGGCCTGTCCTCGGATGTTCGCTCGGTTCACGGAGCCACCTCGAGGTCGGGTACGACCTTGCGCAGCTCGTCCGCCGAGAGGGCACCCTCGCGCAGCAGCACGGGGACCTTGCCGGTGACGTCGACGATGGAGGACGGCACGTTGCCCGGGGTCGGACCGCCGTCCAGGTAGACGGAGACGGAGTCGCCGAGCATCTCCTGCGCGGCGTCGCAGTCCTCCGGCGCGGGGTGTCCCGTGAGGTTGGCGCTGGAGACCGCCATCGGGCCCACCTCGGTGAGCAGTTCGATGGCGACCGGGTGCAGCGGCATACGGATCGCGACGGTCCCCCGGGTGTCACCGAGGTCCCACTGAAGCGACGGCTGGTGCTTGGTGACCAGCGTCAGCGCGCCCGGCCAGAAGGCGTCGACGAGCTCCCACGCCTGCTCGGAGAAGTCGGTGACGAGGCCGTGCAGGGTGTTCGGGGAACCGATGAGGACGGGCGTGGGCATGTTGCGGCCTCGGCCCTTGGCCTGGAGGAGGTCGGCCACGGCCTCGGAGGTGAAGGCGTCGGCCCCGATCCCGTACACGGTGTCGGTGGGCAGCACGACGAGCTCGCCGCGGCGGACCGCGGAGGCGGCTTCGCGCAGCCCGGTGGTGCGGTCCGTCGCGTCGTTGCAGTCGTATCGCCGAGCCATCAGCGGGCCTCCCTTTTCATGGTCACTCGGTTCTCCCCCAGCCTTCGGCGGGGACACCCACACGGGGCGCTGGAGACTGCGCCGACGGTCGACCGTGCTCGGTCGCTCACGCGGCGGCAGCCACATGTGCGGCACAGCCCTCGCGCCCGGCGCGCTCCCCCCGACTTCGTCCGGGGGCGCCCCCATTCCCCCTCGGCGGCGCAGCGCCCCTCCGACTCACTCGCTCCCGGCGCCTTCGGCGCCCTCGGGGTCGACGCCGTCATGGCATCGCCTTGCGTGCGGTCGCGAAGCGCGGCCGGTTGTTCAGGTCGGGGTGGTCGGCGGCGTCGGCCCAGCCGGATTCCTCACTGAAGATCCACGGCACCTGGCCGCCCTGGGTGTCGGCGTGCTCGATGACGACGAGGCCGCCCGGCCGCAGCAGCCGGTGCGCGGTGCGCTCGATGCCACGGATGGTGTCCAGGCCGTCCTCGCCGGAGAACAGGGCCATCTGCGGGTCGTGGTCGCGCGCCTCGGGGGCGACGTACTCCCATTCGGTGAGCGGGATGTACGGCGGGTTGGAGATGACCAGGTCCACCTGACCGTCGAGCTCGGGCAAGGCGGAGAGGGCGTCGCCCTGGTGGACGGTGACCCGGGATCCCTCGGCGTTCTTGCGGGTCCACATCAGGGCGTCCTCGGACAGCTCCACGGCGTGCACGCGTGAACGGGGGACCTCCTGCGCCATGGCCAGCGCGATCGCGCCCGAGCCCGCGCACAGGTCGACGATGAGCGGCTCGACGACGTCCATGGCCCGTACGGCCTCTATGGCCCAGCCGACGACCGACTCGGTCTCGGGTCTGGGTACGAAGACACCGGGCCCCACCTGGAGCTCCAGGTAGCGGAAGAAGGCCCGTCCGGTGATGTGCTGCAGCGGCTCGCGGGCCTCACGGCGTGCGACGGCCTCCCAGTAACGGGCGTCGAAGTCCGCGTCCTTGACGTTGTGGAGCTCTCCGCGCTTCACACCGTGGACGTAAGCGGCCAGCTCCTCCGCGTCGAAGCGTGGCGACGGCACGCCGGCGTCGGCCAGCCGCTGGGTGGCCTGGGCCACCTCGGCAAGCAGCAGGTTCACGCGCCCACCCTTCCTGTGACGCTCGTGGGACTGATCGCGGGTTACTGCGCGGCCGCGAGCTTGGCCGCGGAGTCCGCGTCGACGCACGCCTGGATGACGGCGTCGAGGTCGCCGTCGAGCACCTGGTCCAAGTTGTACGCCTTGAACCCGACGCGGTGGTCCGAGATCCGGTTTTCCGGGAAGTTGTACGTCCGGATCTTCTCGGACCGGTCGACGGTACGGACCTGGCTGCGACGGGCGTCCGCCGCCTCCCTCTCGGCCTCTTCCTGCGCGGCTGCGAGCAGCCTGGAACGCAGGATACGCATCGCCTGCTCCTTGTTCTGGAGCTGGCTCTTCTCGTTCTGGCAGGAGGCGACGATGCCGGTCGGCAGGTGCGTGATGCGCACGGCCGAGTCGGTCGTGTTGACGGACTGGCCGCCGGGACCGGAGGAGCGGTAGACGTCGATCCGCAGGTCGTTGGCGTGGATCTCGACGTCGATCTCCTCCGCCTCGGGCGTGACGAGCACACCGGCCGCGGAGGTGTGGATACGGCCCTGGGACTCGGTGGCGGGCACGCGCTGCACGCGGTGCACCCCGCCCTCGTACTTCAGCCGCGCCCAGACGCCCTGGCCGGGCTCGGTCGCCCCCTGGCCGCCCTTGGTCTTCACCGCGACCTGGACGTCCTTGTAGCCGCCCAGCTCGGACTCGGTGGCGTCGATGATCTCGGTCTTCCAGCCGACGCGCTCCGCGTAGCGCAGGTACATGCGCAGCAGGTCGCCGGCGAAGAGAGCGGACTCGTCGCCGCCCGCGCCCGCCTTGACCTCAAGGATGACGTCCTTGTCGTCGCTGGGGTCGCGCGGGACGAGCAGCAGCCGCAGCTTCTCGGTGAGCGCCTCGCGCTGCCTCTCCAGGTCCTTCACCTCGGCGGCGAAGTCGGGGTCGTCCTGGGCGAATTCCCGGGCCGTCTCGATGTCGTCACCGGTCTGCTTCCAGGAGCGGTACGTGCCGACGATCGGGGTCAGCTCGGCGTAGCGCTTGTTCAGCTTGCGCGCGTTCGCCTGGTCGGCGTGGACCGACGGGTCAGCGAGCTTCTTCTCGAGATCGGCGTGCTCGCCGATCAGTTCCTCGACCGCCTCGAACATCTTCGGGCTCCTGGTTCGTACATGTGGGGTGGCTGCTCAGAACGGACAAAGCGCCGGTCCCGGCCGCCCCGGAGGGGCAGCCGGCGACCGGCGCAGTGGCTCGCTACTTCTTGGCGGAGCCGGCAGCCTTGCCGAAGCGGGCCTCGAAGCGGGCCACACGGCCACCGGTGTCGAGGATCTTCTGCTTGCCCGTGTAGAACGGGTGGCACTCGGAGCAGACCTCGGCGCGGATGTTGCCGCTGGAGATCGTGCTGCGGGTGGTGAACGACGCACCGCAGGTGCAGCTGACCTGGGTCTCGACGTACTCGGGGTGGATGTCGCGCTTCAAGGTGTCTCCTAGTTTCGGGAGGGCACCGGGTCGTACGCGCGGATTGCTCGTACGTGAACCGGGGCCGACGTACCAGTCTGCCAGGACAGGCCGTATCTCCCAAACCGGGGTGGAGCCCCAGGTATTCCGGGCCGCCTTCGGGGGTATGGGCGCCTTCCACGGCCACGCACCGTACCGAAGCGGCTACCGGTCGCATCGCCCCGGGCTACTGGCTGCTCACCACGCCTGCGGCCTCGCCCTTGTCACCGGCGGAGTCCTCGAGCGCGGCCGCAGGGATCGGCCGGTCCCCCTTGAGCGCCCGCCACACCTGCGCGGCGCCCGTCTCGACCGGGACGACCCGGTTGGGGTCGAGGGGGTCGTAGCGGACGGGCATGGTGACCATGTGGACGTCCTCGGCACCGAGCGAGCTCAGGCCCCGGGCGAAGCCGAGCAGCTCGTTCACGGAGTCGAGCTCGGAGTCGGGGGTGATGGCCTTGCTGCCGGCGTCGGCGAGGTCGAGAAGCCTCTTCGGGTTACCGAAGACCCCGACGTCCTTGACCTGGTCGATGAACGCCTTGATGAACGCCTGCTGGAGCTGAATGCGTCCGAGGTCGCTGCCGTCGCCGACGCTCTTGCGGGTGCGGACGAGTCCGAGCGACTCCTCGCCGTCCAGCGTGTGGGTGCCGGGCGGGAGGCTGAGGTGGCTCTTGGAGTCGTCGATGGGCCGTGTCGTGGTGATCTCCACGCCGCCGAGCTCGTCGATCAGGTTCTTGAAGCCGGTGAAGTCGACCTCGATGTAGTGATCCATGCGGATGCCGGACATCGCCTCGACGGTCTTGACGGCGCAGGCCGGGCCGCCGACCTCGTACGCGGTGTTGAACATCGCGCGGGAGGCCCCGGGGACGGCGGTGCCCTTGCCGTCGGTGCAGTCCGGCCGCTCGATGAGGGTGTCGCGGGGTATGGAGACCACGCTGGCCTTCTTGTGGCCCTGGTGGACGTGCACGACCATCGCGGTGTCGGAGCGGGCTGCACCTTCGTCGGTGCCGTACTCGGCGTTAGCGCCGGAGCGGGAGTCCGAGCCCAGGACCAGGATGTCCATGGAGCCGTTGTCGATGTTCTTCGGCCGGTCGGTGCCGAGGGCCTGGTTGATGTCGACGCCGTCGAGGTTTCCGTTGACCGTGAAGTAGACGTGGCCGAGGCCGGAGCCGCCGACGAGGACGAGGGCCGCGGCGGACCATGCGGCGGCGGTCCACAGCCTGCCGCCCGTCGCGGGCGGCCTGCGGCGCCTGCCGCTCAGGGGGAGTATCCCGCCGCCGTCACTGCTCGTGTCGGTCATGGTCTCCTCGACTCTGTCGGACCGTTGCCCCTGGGATTACAGACGGTGAAGCGTCGTGAAGGGTTGCACGGCCGTCTGAGAAGTCCGTGAGAACGTCCGACCGGAACGACGTGTGCCCACCGCGCATCGCAGCACGGTGGGCACAGTGGCCGTTCAGCACCGGGACCCGTGGCCGGGCCCCGCTGCCGTGTCGAAGACCTCTCAGTCGTTGCCGTTGGCGACGCCGGGAGTGGTCTTCTGGATCTGGAGCAGGAACTCGCCGTTCGACTTCGTCTGCTTCATCTTGTCGAGCAGCAGCTCGATCGCCTGCTGCTGGTCCAGCGCGTGCAGCACACGGCGCAGCTTCCAGGTGACGGCGAGCTCGTCGCTGCCGAGCAGGATCTCTTCCTTGCGGGTGCCGGACGCGTCGACGTCCACCGCCGGGAAGATGCGCTTGTCGGCGAGCTTCCGGTCGAGCTTGAGCTCCGCGTTGCCGGTGCCCTTGAACTCTTCGAAGATCACCTCGTCCATGCGCGAACCCGTGTCGACCAGGGCGGTCGCGAGGATGGTCAGAGATCCGCCGTCCTCGATGTTGCGCGCGGCACCGAAGAAGCGCTTCGGCGGGTACAGCGCGGTCGAGTCGACACCACCGGACAGGATGCGTCCGGAGGCCGGGGCCGCGAGGTTGTACGCGCGGCCGAGGCGGGTGATCGAGTCCAGCAGGACGACCACGTCGTGACCCAGCTCGACGAGGCGCTTGGCGCGCTCGATGGCCAGCTCGGCGACGGTGGTGTGGTCCTCGGCCGGACGGTCGAAGGTCGAGGAGATGACCTCGCCCTTGACCGACCGCTGCATGTCGGTGACCTCTTCCGGACGCTCGTCGACCAGGACGACCATGAGGTGGCACTCGGGGTTGTTGTGCGTGATCGCATTGGCGATCGCCTGCATGATCATGGTCTTACCGGTCTTCGGCGGGGCCACGATCAGACCGCGCTGGCCCTTGCCGATCGGCGCGACGAGGTCGATGATGCGCGTCGTCAGCACGCCCGGGTCCGTCTCCAGGCGGAGGCGGTCCTGCGGGTAGAGCGGGGTCAGCTTGTTGAACTCGGGGCGGCCGCGGCCCGATTCGGGCGCCATGCCGTTGACCGAGTCGAGGCGGACCAGCGCATTGAACTTCTCGCGGCGCTCGCCCTCCTTGGGCTGACGCACGGCACCGGTGACGTGGTCGCCCTTGCGCAGGCCGTTCTTGCGGACCTGGGCGAGGGAGACGTACACGTCGTTCGGGCCGGGCAGGTAGCCGGAGGTCCGGATGAACGCGTAGTTGTCGAGGATGTCCAGGATGCCCGCGACGGGGATCAGGACGTCGTCCTCGGAGACCTGCGGCTCACCGGCCGCGAAGTCGTCACGGCCACGGCGGCCACGGCGGTCGCGGTAGCGGCCACGGCGGCCGCGCCGGCCGCCGCCGTCCTCGTCGAAGTCGTCCTGCGGGCCGCCGCCCTGCGGGCCCGGGCCCTGCTGGCCGCCCTGGCGCTGCGTGCGCTGGCCGCCCTGCTGGTCATCACCCTTGCCCCGGCGGTCACGCTGCCGCTCACGGCGCTCACCGCGCTCGCCCCGCTCACCACGCTGGCCGCGGTCCTGGCGGTCGCGGCGGCCTTCGGCGGTGTCCACGGCGGACTCGGCCTTGGGCTCGGGCTGCGCGTCCGTCCGGACGTCGGTCCTGACCTCGACGGCGGTGTCGCCGCGCGCCTCGGTACGCGTCTCCGGGCTGCCCGCCTGCGCGGTGGCACGGCGACGCCGGCGCTCACCGGCCGACTGGTCGTCGCTGGCCGGCTGCCCGGGGATCTCGATCTGCTGCTGGGCGACAGCCTTCTCGGTCTTGTCCGCCTTGTCCGCCTTCTCAGCGGCCGGGGCGGCGTCCTCACCCGTGCGCGTCTTGGCGGTGGCGCGGCGCTTCGGCTTCGCCGGCGCCTCGGTGGACGCGGCGTCGGCGCTCTTCGCCGGGGAGGCCCCGGAGCCGGCCTGCGCCTCCTTGATGACCTCGATCAGCTGGCTCTTGCGCATCCGCGCGGTGCCCCTGATGCCGAGGCCGGACGCGACCTGCTGCAGCTCGGCCAGGACCATGCCCTCGAGGCCGGTGCCGGAGCGGCGGCGCCGTGCGGTGGTGCCGGAGGCAGCACCTTCGGCGGGCGCGGCGGTGTCGACGTTCTTGTCGGCAGTCACGCCCATCAGATCGGTGGTGTCGCTCACGAAGGGTCCTTCCCTGGAGCGGACGTCGGCCTTCTGGCTCGGCGACCGGTTGTGCTGTCCGGCATCGGTCCGCCGCAGCGGATCGTGTCGGAGCGGTGGTCCCGCCGGTGCAAATCAACGGCGGAGAGATATACATGCATACGTGCAGGCCCGGCCCGAGGTCCCCCCGCTCGGCCCACTCCTGGAAAAGCGAGGGGTGTCGTGCCGGTTCCGGAGCGTGCTCGAAACTGCTCAGGCAGGCTGCTCAGGCAGTGTGGGAGGCTCTCGGAAGAATGGTGGTCCCGATGAGGGACACGCAGCACCGCGTCTCGATGACGACGGTTGCAGGTTTGAGGTTAACACTACCGGCTCCAACAAACATTCCCCCTCTCTGTCACCGGCAATCGCGTGTCACTGCGGAGCGAGCGGCAGAACGCTCGCTCCCGCGGTGTCGAAGGCGAGGCGGTTGGCCGCCCATCCCTCGCCCGCCAGCAGTGCGACCTTGTCGGCCACACCGTTCTCGGCCAGCGCGAGCACCGTGGGGCCCGCGCCGGAGATGACTGCGGGGACGCCGTCGGCGCGCAGTCGGTTCACCAGCTCAATGCTCTCCGGCATGGCCGGCGCCCGGTACTCCTGGTGCAGCCGGTCCTCGGTCGCGGGGAGCAACAGCTCCGGGCGCCGTGTCAGAGCCTCGACCAGCAGCGCCGCGCGGCCCGCGTTCGTCGCGGCGTCGACATGCGGGACGGTGCGCGGCAGCAGTCCGCGGGCCGTCTCGGTGAGCACCGGCTTCCCGGGGACGAAAACCACCGGAACGACGGAATCGGAGGGGTCCATCCTGATCGCCCGCGCCGCTCCGGCCTCGGTCCAGGCCAGGGTGAAGCCGCCGAGCAGACAGGCGGCCACATTGTCGGGATGGCCCTCGATCTCGGTGGCGAGTTCCAGCAGGGCCGCGTCGTCGAGCTTGGCGTCGCCGCCTATGGTGACCGCCCGGGCGGCGACGATGCCGGCGCAGATGGCGGCCGAGGAGGAGCCGAGACCGCGGCCGTGCGGGATGCGGTTGGCGCAGACGACCTCCAGGCCGCGCGGCTGCCCGCCGAGCAGGTCGAAGGCGGTGCGCAGGGAGCGCACGAGCAGGTGGCTCTCATCGCGGGGCAGCGTCGTGGCGCCCTCACCCGCGATGTCGATGTGCAGACCGGAATCCGCGACCCGGACGACGACGTCGTCGTACAGACCCAGCGACAGCCCGAGGGCGTCGAAGCCCGGACCCAGGTTGGCGCTGGTGGCAGGGACGCGCACCCGGACGGCGGCGGCGCGGAACGCTGGACCGGCCATCGCTCGACGACTCTCCTTGGTTCTGAACTGTGAGATGTACGAGATTTGTTCGAGAGGACGAACACCCGATGGCCTCAATGGCAACAACACCGCGGCATATGCGGCGGGGCGGGTTCGGGTACAGCCTATCGAAGGAAAGTTCACCTGCGACATAGGGCGCACAGGAGGCGCACGATGCGTGTCGCGGGCGCCCTGTGCCCCTGCGGGTGCCGTTGTCCTGGTTGCCCTGCGTTCCCGCAGGGGCAACCAGGCGGCCGCAAGAGGACGTTGAACCGGGTCCCGGAGGCTGGGCAGGCCCGCTACGCGAGGCCGAGGCGCTCGGCCGCGGCCGAGGCGTCCACCGGGACGGTGACCGGCTGGGGTGCGCCGGCGACGGCCCAGTCAGGGTCCTTCAGACCGTTTCCGGTGACCGTGCACACGATCTTCTGGCCCGGATCGACCTTGCCCTGCTCGGCGGCCTTGAGCAGACCGGCGACGGAAGCGGCCGACGCCGGCTCGACGAAGACACCCTCCTGCGACGCCAACAGCCGGTAGGCGCGCAGGATCTCACGGTCCGTCACCTCGTCGATGAAGCCGCCGGACTCCTCGCGCGCGGCCAGCGCCTGCGTCCAGGAGGCCGGGTTGCCGATCCGGATCGCGGTGGCGATCGTCGACGGGTCCTTGACGACCTCGCCCCGCACGATCGGCGCGGAACCGGACGCCTGGAAACCCCACATCCGGGGCGTGCGGGAGGACATGCCGTCCGCGGCATACTCCTTGTACCCCTTCCAGTACGCCGTGATGTTACCGGCGTTGCCGACGGGCAGCACATGGATGTCTGGGGCGTCGCCGAGCGCGTCGACGATCTCGAAGGACGCGGTCTTCTGGCCCTCGATACGGTACGGGTTGACCGAATTGACCAGCGCCACCGGGTAGTTCTCGGACAGGCTGCGGGCCAGGTTCAGGCAGTCGTCGAAGTTGCCGTCGACCTGGAGGATCTTCGAGCCGTAGACCAGCGCCTGGCCCATCTTGCCGAGCGCGATCTTGCCCTGCGGCACGAGGACCGCGCAGACCATCCCGGCGCGTACCGCGTACGCGGCGGCGGAGGCGGACGTATTGCCGGTGGAGGCGCAGATCACGGCCTGCGCGCCCTCCTCCTTGGCCCGGGTGATGGCCATCGTCATACCGCGGTCCTTGAAGGACCCGGTGGGGTTGGCGCCCTCGACCTTGAGGTGCACCTCGCAGCCCGTGCGCTCGGAGAGGACCTGCGCCGGAACGAGCGGCGTGCCACCCTCACGGAGCGTGACGACCGGCGTCGTGTCCGTGACCGGAAGGCGGTCCCGGTACTCCTCGATGATGCCGCGCCACTGGTGGGTGCCGTTGGTGGTCATGGGTCCCTTACTCCCCTTCAACACGCATGATGCTGGCGACACCGCGCACGGTGTCGAGCTTGCGCAGCGCCTCGACGGTCCCGGACAGGGCGGCGTCGGGCGCGCGGTGGGTGACGACGACGAGTGATGCCTCGCCGTCCTTCCCCTGCTGACGGACCGTGTCGATCGACACGCCGTGCTCGGCGAAGACCGTCGCGACCTGGGCGAGAACGCCCGGCTTGTCGGCCACGTCGAGGCTGATGTGGTACCGCGTCACGACCTCGCCCATGGAGCTCACGGGCAGCTGGGTGTACGCGGACTCGCCGGGACCGGTCGCCTCGGCAAGCTTGTTGCGGCAGACGGCGACGAGGTCGCCGAGGACCGCGGAGGCGGTGGGCGAGCCGCCGGCGCCGGGGCCGTAGAACATCAGACGCCCGGCTGCCTCGGCCTCGACGAACACCGCGTTGTACGCCTCGCGGACCGACGCCAGCGGGTGGCTGAGCGGAATCATCGCCGGATGCACGCGGGCCGTGACCGACTGCCCGTCCGCCGCCCGCTCGCAGATGGCGAGCAGCTTGATGGTGCAGCCCATGCGCTTGGCGGAGGCGAAGTCCGCGGCGGTGACCTCGGTCATGCCCTCGCGGTAGACGTCGTCGAGCCGTACGCGCGTGTGGAAGGCGATCCCGGCCAGGATGGCGGCCTTGGCGGCGGCGTCGAAGCCCTCGACGTCGGCGGTCGGGTCGGCCTCGGCGTAGCCGAGGGCGGTCGCCTCGTCGAGCGCCTCGGAGTAGCCCGCCCCGGACGTGTCCATCTTGTCCAGGATGAAGTTCGTCGTGCCGTTGACGATGCCGAGCACGCGGTTGACCTTGTCGCCCGCCAAGGACTCGCGCAGCGGCCTGATCAGCGGGATGGCGCCCGCGACCGCCGCCTCGAAGTAGAGGTCGCGGCCGTGCTGCTCGGCGGCGGCGTACAGCGTCGCGCCGTCCTCGGCGAGGAGCGCCTTGTTGGCGGAGACGACCGACGCACCGTGCTCGAACGCCGTGGTGATGAGGGCGCGAGCGGGCTCGATGCCGCCGATGACCTCGATGGCGACGTCGATGTCGCCGCGTTTGACGAGCGCGGTGGCATCGGTGGTGATCAGGGAGGGGTCGATGCCCTCGCGGACTTTGGAGGGGCGGCGCACGGCGACCCCGGCGAGCTCGACCGGGGCGCCGATGCGCGCGGCGAGGTCGTCGGCGTGCGTCGTCATGATGCGCGCCACCTCTGAGCCGACCACACCACAGCCCAGCAGCGCCACCTTCAGCGGACGCGTACGCATCATCCGACCTCGTTTCTCTTACTTCTACGGTTGGACCAGTCTCACCCACCGGACCGGAGTTTCTATCCCTCGTCCGGTATGCGAGACATCTATCTCAATTAGCCGACGTCGAGACGCAGGAGATCTTCCTCCGTCTCACGCCGGACGATCACCCGCGCCTCACCGTCCCTGACGGCGACGACGGGCGGGCGAAGTGCGTGGTTGTAGTTGCTGGCCATGGAGCGGCAGTACGCGCCGGTCGCCGGCACGGCGATCAGGTCGCCGGGCGCCAGGTCGGCGGGCAGGAACGCGTCCTTGACCACGATGTCGCCGCTCTCGCAGTGCTTGCCGACGACTCGGCTGAGCATCGGCGCGGCTTCACTGGTGCGGGACACCAGGGCGACGCTGTACTCGGCGTCGTACAGGGCGGTGCGGATGTTGTCCGACATGCCGCCGTCGACACTGACGTACGTCCGCAGACCCTCCAGCGGCTTGACGGTACCGACCTCGTACAGCGTGAAGGCCGTTGGCCCGACGATGGCGCGGCCCGGTTCGACGGAGATGCGGGGGGTGCGAAGCCCGGCGGCCTCACACTCACGGGTGACGATCTCGCCAAGGGCCTTCGCGATCTCGTGCGGCTCGCGCGGGTCGTCGTCGGGGGTGTACGCGATGCCGAGGCCGCCGCCGAGATCGATCTCGGGCAGCTCGACGCCGTGCTCGTCGCGTACCTCGGCCAGCAGCTGCACCACGCGCCGGGCGGAGACCTCGAAGCCCGCCATGTCGAAGATCTGCGACCCGATGTGGGAGTGGATGCCGATGAGCTCCAGCCCGTCGAGCTTCAGCGCGCGGCGCACCGCCTCGGCGGCCTGCCCGCCCGCGAGGGCGATCCCGAACTTCTGGTCCTCGTGGGCCGTGGCGATGAACTCGTGCGTGTGCGCCTCGACGCCGACGGTCACCCGGATCTGGACCGGCTGCCGCTTGCCCAGGCGCTGCGCGATGTGCGCGACGCGGACGATCTCCTGGAAGGAGTCGAGCACGATGCGCCCGACGCCGACACGCACGGCTCGCTCGATCTCGGCCTCGGACTTGTTGTTGCCGTGGAAAGCGATGCGCTCGGCGGGCATCCCGGCATCCAGGGCGGTCGCCAGCTCACCCCCGGAGCACACGTCCAGATTGAGCCCTTCCTCCTTCAGCCAGCGCACGACGGCGCGGCTGAGGAACGCCTTCCCCGCGTAGAAGACATCGGCGTCCTTGCCGAACGCCTCGGCCCAGGCACGGCAGCGGGCGCGGAAGTCGGCCTCGTCCAGGAAGTAGGCGGGCGTGCCGAACTCCTCGGCGAGCCGGGTGACCTCGATCCCGCCGACGGTCACGACACCGTCCGTGTCACGGGTGACCGTGCTGGACCACACCTTGCCGTCGAGGGCATTGAGGTCGGTGGGCGGGGCGGTGTAGTGCCCCTCGGGAAGGACGTCGGCGTGACGGGGCCCGGCGGGGTGGGCGGATCGGCTCATCTGTCTCTCACATCTCACAAGTATTCGGGTGCGCTGATGCCGAGCAGGGACAGGCCACCTGCGAGCACCGTCCCGGCGGCTTCGGCGAGGGCCAGCCGGGAGCGGTGGGCGGCCGAGGGTTTCTCGTCCCCGACGGGCAGCACCGTGTGCTGAAAGGCGAGGAGTGCGTCGGCGGTGACGTCCAGATGCCGTGCGAGCCGGTCGGGCGCGCGCAGGCGGGCGGCGCCGGCGACGACCTCGGGGTGATCGCCGACGGCGGTGGTGAGGGCGGGGGCGTCGACGTACGCGTCGGGTGCGGCGCCGAACCCGAGCCGCTCGGCGCTCCTGCCGAGCGCCCTGGCGCGGGCGTGGGCGTACCGCACCTTGTGGAGCGGATTGCGCTCGTGCTGCACGAGGAGGTCCTCCGTACGGGGCCGGTCGTGCGCGGCGGCGGCGAGGAGGGCCCAGCGTGCGGCGTCGTTCCCCAGCGTCGCGAACAGGTCGCCACGGGGCGCGGGTACGACGGTGACGCCCTCGCCGTCGAGGGGCCGGGCGCCGAGCCGTACGAGGGTCTCGGCCCAGACGCGGGCACGCACCTCGTCCGGGTGCGGGAAGTCGGTGCCCGGCAGGGGGTCGCCGTACTGCGCCCCCTGGCTGCGCACGGTCTGGACGAGCCGCTGCTGCGCGCTCCCCGCGAGGGTGAAGTTGAGGAACCCGGGCCCGGTGATCTCGATGCGCTCGATGCCGCCGGTGCGGCCGATGCGCTCCTTGAGGACGGCGGCCACATCACCGGCCGGCCGCCCGGCCGGCCCCGCGAGCCGGAGGGCGACATTGGTGGCGTAGTCCCCGCGCCCGCCGGGCCGTGGCCGCTCGATCCGCACGCTCTCGGGCACGGGGGCCCGCAGCGCACCGTCCTCCACCGCACGGCACACGGCGTGCAGCACGGTACGGGAGAGCTCTGCGGGAGTCACGGGACAAGCGTATGGGAGGAGGGGGGTGCCTTTGCGAACCGGTTTCGCCATGCGGGCAGCGGGGGGCGGTCGACGGGGGGCGGGCCCGTGCGGAGGGGGATGGGTGGGGTCGGCCGGGGGCAGCACGCGGGGGTGCCGACAGGGGGCGGTCAGCCGCGGGGCGGGTGGGGAGCCCGCGAGGCGGGGCGGGGTGGTGCCGAGGGGGGGAGGCGAGTGGGGGTCGGGGTGGTGCCGAAGGGGGTGCCGACCGGGCGCAGGACGGGTGGGCGGCTGGCTGGCGGAGGGGCGGCGGGGGCTGCCAGCCGCGGGGACGGTGGGAGGGGGCGTGTCGCGGTGGGCGGTCAGCCGCGGGGGCTCGGGGCCCGCCCGGCCTCATGCCTGCCGTCTACTGACGGCGGACCCTCCCGGTGCTCCCGGCGCACCAACTGCCGCACGATCCGCACGAGCTCCGCAGGCTCGAAGGGCTTGGCGAGGAAGGCGTCCACGCCGGCGGCGATCCCGGACTCGACCTCGTACGGCGTGCACGCGCTGATGATCGCGACGGGTACCTGCCGGGTGCGTGGGTCGGCGCGGAGGCGGGCGGCGGTGCGCAGCCCGTCGAGCTGGGGCATGACGACGTCGAGGGTGATCATGTCCGGCTGCACCCGGTGCACGACATCGAGGCACTCGGCACCATCGGCCGCGGTCACGACCTCGAAGCCCTCCAGCTCGAGGTTGACCCTGATCAGCTGCCGAATCACCCGGTTGTCATCGACAACCAGCACTCGGCCGGACGCGCCGGACACAACTCGAGAGTAGGTGCGCGGACGCGGCTGCGTCCGGGTTTTCCCCACTTCCGACCCCTGCGGGGGGACACGGGGTCACGTCGGGGCGCACGGGGGCGCGCGCCAAGACGGCCTCACAGGCCGGAAATACCTGTTCACGGCGACCCTTCGGGAGCTGGTAGGGTTCTACCCGTCGCCGCGCACAGCGAGGCGCACGCCCCCGTAGCTCAGGGGATAGAGCAACGGCCTCCGGAGCCGTGTGCGCAGGTTCGAATCCTGCCGGGGGCACAGAAGCCGGAACAGCGTGATCACGCCGCTGACCTGCAGAAGTGCCAGACTTCAAGAGCCGGACCCAGTCTCGTTGGGTCCGGCTCTTCGTCGTTCTCTGTCGCTGATCGCGAGTGAGTGGCGAGTGTGGTGCGGGCTGCCCAAAGATCTCGAAACGGGCGGTTCAACAGGACGGACGAATCTGAAGATGGATCACCAAGGGCATGCCCCAGGCGGTGCACAGAGTCTTGCCCACAGGGAAGTGCTGCTTCCGGGTGATGCAGGGCGGGTGGTCCGTCCGGTGGAAGGGCTGCCTTGTGTACACGATCAGCGGGCGGGGGCGGGGGCGCCTGGTGGTAGAGGAAACAGCATGAGTTCACAGCCACCCGGACCGCCGGCCGGTCCGTTGTTCCCTCCCCCCGAGCCCGGTCCCCGGCCGCCCTCCGGTCCTGGTCCGTCCGGTGGGTTGTCCCGCCGCCTGCTTGCGCTGATCACCGGCGGCGGGGTTGTGGTGCTGGGGCTCGTTGTACTTTTGGTCGCGCTCCTGCGGGGCGGGGGCGGGGACGGTTCCGCGAACGGCTCCCCGTCACCCTCTCCACCGTCACCCACTTCACCCTCGCCCACCGTCACTGGCACCGCGGCAGCCCACGACGTCGCGACACGGGTGGCGCTCACCCCGGCTGACTGGGGGCCTGACTTCGGTCAGGGCGATCCGTACGAGGCCGCCTCGGACGAACTCACCGTCAACAAGAACTGCGAAGCGATCTCCCGGCCCCCACGGGGCGGAACACTCGCCTCTCTGATTCGCTGGTCCGTACAGTACGAACCATCCTTCTTCGCAGGCTCGGAGGTGCGCGTCTTCGCCGATGCGGCAACGGCCCAGAAGTACATTGCCGACGCGAAGAAGACGACACACACGTGTGCAACGCAGACCCAAGGCAAAACCCGCTGGGAGGACGTCCGTGAAGCGGCGCCACCCCAGCTGAACGGCTTCGACGAGTTGTTGGCCGAGGAAAGCAAGCTGACGTCCACCAACGACGGCATGAAGGCGAACGACCTCTGGCTCGCCCTGGCCGGCCGGGTCGATGCAACCGTGCTCACCACCGTTGTGCGCGGAGCGACCAAGGATGACGCCCAGGTCCGCAAACACGCCAGAGAAGGACTTCAGCTCATGCAGAAGCGCCTGGCCGGTGCGTCGCCCAACGCTGCACGCCAGTGACCGCGGAGGAGCGGCAGCAGGACACACTCGGGCCGCCCCGCCGCCAAGCCGGGGCGGCTCGCGTGGCGGAACGCTGACGGACGGGAGACGGGTTGCTGACGACAGGCAGCCCGGACTGGTCGAGGGCGGCCGACAGGCCCGGGACTTTGCGCGGCGGCGCTTGACGTCCGGCGATTCCGCGTGACCGTGCGCAGCCGACGGTCCGTCAGCGTGGGCGGTGTGTCGCCGGCCAGAGGCAGACCACGGGCGGAACGGCGCTGCCGATGCCCACGACCAGGGCGGCGACAGCGAGCGGCTCGCTGATGGTGGGCAGCACCACGCTCACCCGGCCCATGGTGGTGGTCGGCACGGCCGACAACGTGGCCCTGCAGCTGGCCGGTGCTGCCGGTACCCCGGCCCCGCCAGGTCGCCGAGGCACTGGGGTACTGCGGCACCGCAGCGGTTGGCTGGCAGTCGTATGTGCCGTTCCCAGCGCCCGGGCGCTCGCGTCACCCCATTCGATCGGCTCGACACCGTACGTCGGAGCGCCTCGTCCCCGCGGGCACGGGATTCGCCGAACTGCCCGTCGCCTTGGGGCTCGGACCGGTGGGCCAGGTTCGAGTCCGGCGCAGGCGGGGCAGTTCTCCCAGTCGGCGTCGTACGGCTCGATCTCGAGCGGCTGTACGGGAGCGGACAGGGCAAGCGCGGCGTCGGGGCGGCCGACCCCGCGGATCCGCAACGCCCAGTCGCCGGGCTGGACCCGCTCCGAGGGAGGGGCCGCTCCGCAGGGCAGCGCCCCTGCCTCGATACGCCGCCTGCCTGGGCACTTTGGCCGTGCTCGCGGCCCTGCTTCCGGCAGCCGGACGTCGCCGGCCGCGAGGAGGTCGGCGATCTTCCTCAGGCGGGGGGCGTCGTCCGGGTAGCGGGCATAGAAGTCGAGGACCCGATCGCGTACGCGCGGGTAGGTCCGGGCGTACACGTCGTCGGCGGTGGCCGTGAGACCGGGCAGGCCGCCGGTGACGTAGCAGGCCCGCAGGCCCTCGGGGGCCTGGGAGAGGTAGGTGAGGGTGATGAAGCCGCCGTAGCTCTGGCCGAGCGTCTCCCAGGGTGTGTCGTCGCCGCAGAGCCTGCGGCGGATCAGTTCGGCGTCGGCCACGATCGCGTCCGCGCGGAAGTGAGCGAGATGCGCGGCGAGTTCGGCTGAAGAGGGGAACCGGGAGGCGGACCGCGCGGTGACGGGCGTGGAGCGGCCGGTACCGCGCTGGTCGAGGAGCAGTACGCGGTGGGTCTTCAGCGCCTGGGGCAGCCAGCCGGGCGAACCGGCCGACGGGCGTGGTGATTTACCGCCCGGTCCCCCCTGGAGATAGAGCAGCCAGGGCAGTTGCTCGCCGGCCCGGGCCAGATCGGCGACCTCGCGGGCGAAGATCTCGATGGCAGGGCCATCGGGGGCCTCGTGATCCAGGGGGACGGTGAAGACGTGGTCGACCGTCGCGTACGCGGGGTTCATGGATCCCTTTCACGGCCGAGGCGATTGCCTAGTGCGGTGTGACATTGCATAGCCAGTGTGAACCGGGCTGCCCTGTCCGCGGAGCCCTCACTTGCGCATAACCCCGTGTTATGAACCCGCACCCCAGGTGCTACCCAGCCGAGGCGCTACCCGGCGGTGCCCGCCGGCCCCTTGCGCTTGGCCCACAGCGAGCGGACATGACCCAGGTGCTTGGTCATGCATTTCTCCGCGCCCTTGGCGTCGCCCGCCAGCATGAGGTCGAGGAGCTCCAGGTGCTCCTCGGCCGACGGGATCAGTTCACCGCGCTTGTCCAGGGCGGTGAGTCCGTACAGGCGGGACCGCTTGCGCAGGTCGCCGACGGTCTCGACGAGGCGGTCGTTGCCCGCGAGGCCGAGCAGCGTGAGGTGGAAGCGGCGGTCGGCCTCCAGGTAGCCGATCAGGTCGTGCTCACGGGCCGCGCGCACGATTTCCTCGGCGACGGGCCGCAGCGCCTCGAGATCCGCGCGGTCGGCGGTGCGGGTGAGCCGGCCGACGACGGGGACCTCGATGAGCGCGCGGATCTCGGCGTACTGGTCGAGGTCGCGTTCGTCGACCTCGGTGACCCGAAAACCCTTGTTGCGGACGGGCTCGACAAGGCCCTCGCGGGCCAGGTCGAGCATCGCCTCACGGACCGGGGTGGCGGAGATGCCGAAGTCCTCGGCCAGCGCCGGCGCCGAGTACACCACCCCCGGCCGCAGCTCACCCGAGATCAGGGCGGCTCGCAGGGCATGGGCGACCTGGTCGCGCAGCCGCTCCCGGGAGGCGTTCAGGTCACGGCGGGTCAGGTGCCCCATGACGGTGGTGGTTCCCTTCGTTTCCGGTACGGACCAGCACCGTACAATGTCACGTTGTTCCCGCAGGTAGGAGGGTATAGGTGCGGCTGGAGGTGTAGAACTCCAGAGCGGCCCGGCCCTGCTCGCGCGGCCCATGGCTGGATTCCTTGGCTCCGCCGAACGGCAGGTGGAAGTCGACGCCTGTGGACGGGGCGTTGATCCGGATCATGCCGGTGTCGAGCCGGTCGAGCCCGTGCAGGACCGTGTTCAGACCGGCCGTGTGCACCGACGTGACCAGGCCGTACGGTACGGAGTTGGTGATCCGTACCGCGTGGGCGAGGTCGTCGGCGGGCAGCAGGGCGGCGAGGGGGCCGAAGACCTCCTCACGCAGCAGCCGGTGCCCCGGGGGGACCTTCTCGACCAGGGTCGGGGCCGCGTACCAGCCGGGACCGGACGGCACCGTGCCGCCCGCCAGCGTGGGCAGGCCCTGCCAGGCGTCGTTCACCCGGTCGCGCGCGTTCTCGCCGATGAGGGGCCCGCACACGACGGCCGCATCGGCCGGGTCACCGACCGGGAGGGCTCGCAGCGCTTCGGAGAGCGCCTCGCGCAGGGGGTCGAGGGCCGTGCCGACCGCGATCACCCGGCTGGTGGCGGTGCACTTCTGCCCCGCGTACCCGGCGATGGAGGCGGCGATGTGGGCCGCGGCCTGCTCGATGTCGGCGTCCGGCAGGACGATCGCCGCGTTCAGACCGCCCATCTCGGCCTGGACCGGGATGCCCCGGGCTGTCGCCTCCCGGGCGACGGCCTGACCGACGGCGGTCGAACCGGTGAAGGAGACGACATCGGCGGCGGAGACGATCGCGTTGCCCTCGGTCGCACCGCCCGGCAGGACGGTGAACACCTCAGCCGGCAGTTTCTGCCTGACGATCTCGGCCAGACGCTGAGCGCACGCGGTGGCCTCGGGGGCGGGTTTGAGCACGACCGTGTTGCCGGCCGCGAGCGCCGGGGCGGCCTTCCAGCTCGGGATGGCGAAGGGGAAGTTCCAGGGTGTGATCAGCCCCGCCACACCGTGCGGACGGCGACGGGTCAGGAGCAGTCCGGGGCCCGCGGCGGTTTCGTGGACGGCCCCGGTGGGCTCGTAGGGGGCCTGGGCGTAGTAGCGCCAGATCGCGGCGGTCCGCGCGACTTCGGCCCTGGCCTCGGTGAGCGGCTTGCCGACCTCGCGTACGGCGAGTGCGGCCAGCTCATCCGCCGCGGCGTCGACGGCGGCGGCGACCGCGCCGAGGGCGGCGGAGCGGGCGGCCGCTCCGGCGAGCAGCCATCCGGGCTGGGCGGCATGGGCCCGCTCGACGGCGTCGGCCGCCGCGAAGGCGCCGGGCGCCGGAATCCGCACGAGTACGTCGGCCGGGTCGGCCGGGTTGTGGGAGGTGAGGGAGGTGACGGCCGTGGTCATAGGAGGAAGCCTCCGGGGAAGGGGTCGTCGGGGTCGAGGAAGTACTGGGCGGTGCCGGTGATCCAGGCGCGGCCGGTGATGGCCGGAACGACGGCGGGCACCCCGCCGACGTCCGTCTCGGCGATGAGCCGGCCGGTGAAGCGGGTCCCGATGAAGGACTCGTTGACGAAGTCGCGGCCGAGCGGCAGCTCACCCCGGGCGTGCAGCTGGGCCATCCGTGCCGAGGTGCCGGTGCCGCATGGGGAACGGTCGAACCAGCCGGGGTGGATGGCCATCGCGTGCCGTGAGTGGCGGGCGTCGGAGCCGGGGGCAGCGAGGTAGACGTGCTTGACTCCGGCGATCTCCGGCCGCTCCGGATGGACGGGCCGGTCCGGCGACGCGTTGATCGCGTCCATGATCGCGAGTCCGGCCGCGAGCAGGTCGTCCTTACGGGCGCGGTCGAACGGCAGCCCGAGATCGCCGAGCTGGACGAACGCGTAGAAGTTGCCGCCGAAGGCGAGGTCGTAGGTGACCGTCCCGAAGCCGGGGACGGCTGTCTTGCGGTCCAGGCCGACGCAGAACGCGGGCACGTTGGTGAGCGTGACCGATCGCGCCGCACCGGCCTCCACCTGTACGTCGACGGTGACCAGACCGGCCGGGGTGTCGAGCCGCACCGTGGTGACCGGTTCGCTCACCGGCACCATGCCCGTCTCGACGAGAACGGTGGCGACCCCGATGGTGCCGTGCCCGCACATCGGGAGCAGTCCGGAGACCTCGATGTAGAGGACGCCGTAGTCGGCGTCGGGCCGGGTGGGCGGCTGGAGGATGGCGCCGCTCATGGCGGCGTGCCCCCGTGGTTCGTACATCAGGAGCGTGCGGAGATGGTCCAGGTGCTCGATGAAGTGCAGCCTGCGCTCGGCCATCGTGGCGCCGGGGATCACCCCGACGCCACCGGTGATCACCCGCGTCGGCATGCCCTCGGTGTGTGAGTCGACGGCATGGAAGACATGACGCGTACGCACGGGCGCCTCCTTTGTCGGGAACGGTGTGGTTCGTGAACGAGTCTCGTGGTCAGCGGTGACCGCCCGCGATGGCCTTCTCGGTGGCGGTCCGCACTCCGGCCTCGATCTCGCCCGCCAGCGGGAGGCGCGGCGGCCGGGTGGGGCCGCCGCGGCGGCCGGCCAGGTCCATGGACAGCTTGATCGACTGGACGAACTCGGTCTTGGAGTCCCAGCGCAGCAGCGAGTGCAGGGACGTGTAGAGCGGCACGGCGGTGGCCAGGTCGCCCGCGACCGCCGCGTGGTACAGCTCGGCGCAGCTGGCGGGGAAGGCATTGGGGTAGCCGGCGATCCAGCCGACCGCGCCCGCCACGGCCAGTTCGAGCAGCACGTCGTCCGCACCGATGAGGAGATCGAGTCCCGGGGCGAGTTCAGCGATCTCGTACGCCCTGCGGACATCGCCGGTGAACTCCTTCACGGCGACGATGCCGCCGTCCTCGTGCAGCCGGGCAAGCAGACCGGGGGTGAGGTCGACCTTGGTGTCGATGGGGTTGTTGTAGGCGACGACCGGCACCCCGGCCTTGGCCACCTCGGCGTAGTGGGCGCGCACGGCCGGCTCGTCGGCGCGGTAGGCGTTCGGCGGCAGGAGCAGCACGGAACCGCAGCCCGCTTCGGCCGCGTGCTCGGCCCAGCGGCGGGCTTCGGCGCTGCCGTAGGCGGCCACGCCCGGCATGACGCGCGCGCCGTCGCCCGCCGCCTCGACGGCGGTACGAACCACCCGGGCGCGCTCGTCGTCGGTGAGGGTCTGGTACTCGCCGAGCGAACCGTTGGGCACTACGCCGTCGCAGCCGTTGTCGATCAGCCAGCGGACGTGCTCGGCGTACGCGTCGTAGTCGACGGACAGGTCGTCGTGCAGGGGCAGGGTGGTGGCGACCATGATGCCGCGCCAGGGGCGGGCGCTGTTCCAGGTGGTGGCGGTCATGTCCAGAACCTCTCTTCAAGGTGTGACGTTTTACTCATGGCTGTGCGACGCCCACGAGGGTGGGCCGGTCGCGTTCAGCGTTCGGTCTCGGGGGATTCGCCGAGCGCGGCGAGCGCCGACAGCGGAACCGGCACGGCGAACGGGCGGCGCGCGTCGGTCGGTTCGGCCGCGCGGTCGCGTGCGGCCAGGCAGGCCACGGCCGCTGCGCACATCCGGCCCTGGCACCAGCCCATGCCTGCCCTGGTGAGCAGCTTCACGGTCCGGGCGTCGCGTGCCCCGAGGTCGGCGACCGCCTCGCGGATCCGCCCAGCGGTGACCTCTTCGCAGCGGCACACCTCGGTGTCGTCGGCCAGCCAGTCCGGCCAGCCGGGACCGGGCGCGTGGGCGGCGGCCATCACGTCGGCGAAGGCGCGCATCCGGTCGCGGCGGCGTTGGAGTGGACGGACCCGGCCGTCGCCGGTACGTCGTCCCAGCAGCCGGGCGGCTGCCGCGATGCCCGCCAGCTCTCCCTCCGTACGGGCGAGTTCGGCGCCGCCCACTCCGCCCGTCTCGCCCGCCGCCCACAGACCGCGTACCGATGTCTCCTGGAGGCCGTCCAGGGCAAGGGCCACTGTGCCGTCGGCCAGGGGGTGGGTGGCGCAGCCGAGGGTCGTGGCCAGTTCGATCTGGGGGGCCAGTCCGTGCCCGACGGCCAGCGCATCGCACGTGATCCGCCGGCCCGTCCCCCGCACGGGCCGCCAGTCATGGTCGAGGCGGGTGACCGTGACGGCCTCCACCCGGTCGGTGCCGTGCACCTCGGTCACCGCACTGCGCGGTCGGAGCCGGACCCGGTGCCGCAGCAGCGCGGCGCCGTGCACCAGGGCCTCGGCCGCCTTCCACGGGTTGGTCACGAGCGCCCGGGGGCTGCGGGCGTACCGCAGGTACCCGGACGCCTCCACCACGGCCGGCACCCGCGCCCCCGCCGCGGCCAGCGACGAGGCGACCGCCAACAGCAGCGGACCGCTGCCCGCCACGACGATCCGCTTGCCGGGCAGCACCAGGCCGGACTTGAGCATGGCCTGCGCTCCCCCGGCACCCACGACACCGGGCAGGGTCCAGCCCGGAAACGGGAGTTGACGCTCATAGGCCCCGGTCGCGAGCAGTACCGCGCGGGCGCGTACCCGGGCGGGACGCTCGTCGGTGCCGTCGGCCCCGGTGACGGCGTGTACGGCCCACGAGCCGTCGCCCTCCTTCATCACGCTCCACACGTGGTGTCCGGCCAGATGCGTGACGTCGCTCGCCGCCAGGCGCCGGCGCAGGTCGGAGAAGGCGGACCAGTCGTGGTGCAGGGCCTCGGGCCGCACTGCCCCCAGAGCGGGTGCGGGATGCCGGTAGAACTGCCCGCCGATCTGTGGGGAGGCGTCCAGCAGGGCGACGGTCAGACCGAGTCCAAAGGCGGTGACGGCACCGGCGATTCCGGCGGAGCCCGCGCCGATGACCGCGAGGTCGTACGGTTCATACGATCCCGACACTGGGGCGGTCATGGCCGTGTCCTTTCTGGGTGGTGATCGTGTCGCCGGGGGTGGCGGGTACCAGGCAGGCTCGGCGGTTGGGTTGTTCGTTGATGGTGGCAAGGCAGTCGTAGCACTGGCCGATGCCGCAGAACGCGCCGCGCGGCCGGCCGCCGACGCGGGTGGTGCGCCAGGCGAGGATTCCGGCCGCCCACAGTGCGGCGGCGACCGACTGCCCGGGCTGGGCGGTGACGCGGCGGCCGTCGAAGGTGATCTCGAACGGCGGATCGGGTTGTGCCCGGACGAGGTCGGCGGGCGTGCGGGCCACAGGGCCCTCCTCTCGTGACGGCGCGGCAGGAGCACCGGTCGGGTTCGGACAGGGGCGGCACACGGACTCAGGCGGCAGCCAGTCCAGGCAGCTCTGCCGGCGGATTCAGCAGGAGGTGGAGGCGGAGGCGGAGGCGGACGCGAACCGCTCAGGTCTGAACGGGCGGATGTCGAGCGGCGGTTCATGACCGATGAGGCACCCCGCGACGATCAGTCCCGTGGCCGGTGCCAGCCCGATCCCCGCCCCCTCGTGGCCGCAGGCGTGCAGCAGGCCGGGGACGCGCGGGTCGGCGCCGATCGCAGGCAGGTGGTCCGGCAGGTACGGGCGGAAGCCCGCGTACGTCCGTACCGCCCGTACTGCGGCAAGCACCGGGAACAGGGCCGTGGCCCCGGCCGCCAGGCGCCGCAGCACCTCCGCCGACATCGTCCGGTCGAAGCCGACCCGCTCCCGACTGGCCCCGATCAGGACCGGACCCGCCGGGGTGCCCTCGACCACGGCCGAGGTCTGGAGCGCGGCGGACCCGCTGGCGACATCCGCCACATAGTCGGCGGCGTACACCTTGTGGCGCACCAGGCGCGGCAGCGGTTCGGTGACGAGGACGAAGCCCCGGCGGGGCAGTACGGGAAGCTCCACTCCCGCGAGACGCGCGAGTTCACCGCCCCAGGTCCCGGCGGCGTTCACCACGTACGGGGAATGGATCTCCCCGGCCGTCGTGCGGACCCCGCACACTTCCCCGGCGGCCCCGGTGAGCAGGCCGGTGACCTCCTCACCGAGTCTCAGGCGCACCCGGTCGCCGCCCGCACGCAGCAGATGCGCGGCGGCGAGGGCGGGCATGACCTGGGCGTCCTGCAGATAGTGGAAGCCGCCCGCCAGGCCGGGAGCGAGGTGGGGCTCCAGGTCATGCAGCAGCTCCGGCGGGACCTCCCGGGCACTGACACCTGCCTTCTCCTGTCCGGCCGCGAACGCGCGCAGCGCGCTCCTCCCGGCCTCGTCGGAGGCGACGACGAGGCCGCCCTTGGACTCGTACTCGATCTGCGGCGGGAGGCGGTCGGCCAGCTCCCGCCACAAACGGGAGGAGACGAGCGCGAGTTCGAGTTCGGGGCCCGGCTCCTTGTCGGAGACCAGGAGATTTCCCTCCCCCGCGCCCGTGGTGCCGCCCGCGACGGGTCCGCGGTCGATGACGGTGGCGGTGAGGCCGGCTTGAGAGGCGTAGTAGGCGCAGGCCGCGCCGACCACACCGGCGCCGACGACGATGACGTCCGAGGTATTTCTCGTGGGCACCGCAGTAATATTTCACATGGCACTTATGTTGCCAAGAGCCCCGCCGAACGAACCGGAATGACAGGGCCGTTCGGACACGGGTCGGTAACGGAGCCCCCCACGCCTTGTCAGTAAAATTTCACATTACTATGTTACAGGTCGCATTCCAGCTGACCTGGCTGTCCGATCGCTGCTCCCGGAGTGACCACTGATGGACAAGCGCACCTCCACCGCCCTCGCCACCGCACTGGTGGCAGCCCTCACCCTCGGCCTGGCCGGTTGTTCCGGCGGAAAGTCCTCCGACGACGACCGGGGAGGCAGGAATCCCGCGACTGCCAACAACGGCGCGGTGGTCGGCGGCACTCCGCAGAAGGGCGGCACCCTGACCGTCCTGTCCAACCAGGACTTCCAGCACCTCGACCCCGCCCGCAACTGGGTCATGAACGAGATGGACTTCGGCACGCGGCTGCTCTACCGCACCCTGGTGACATACAAGGCGGAGCCCGGCGCCAAGGGCGGGGAGCTGACCCCCGACCTCGCCGAGGACCTCGGCACCTCCTCCAACGGCGCCAAGACCTGGACGTTCACGCTCAAGAAGGGGCTGAAGTACGAGGACGGCTCGCCCATCACCGCTCAGGACATCAAGTACAACGTGGAGCGGTCCTTCTCGCCCGACCTGACCGGTGGCCCCGACTACGCGGCCCGCTACCTCGCCGGTGCCGAGGGTTACCAGGGCCCGGCCAAGGGCAAGCATCTCGACTCCGTCAAGACCCCCGACGACCACACGATCGTCTTCGAACTCCGCAAGCCCTTCGCCGAGTTCCCCTACGCGACGGTCCTGCCCACCTTCGCCCCGGTGCCCAAGGCCAAGGACAAGGGCCCCCAGTACGACAGCCGCCCCTTCTCCTCGGGCCCCTACAAGATCGAGACGTACGCCCGGGACAAGCAGATGGTGCTGGTGCGCAACCCGCACTGGGACCCGGAGACCGACAGCGTGCGCAAGGCCTACCCGGACAAGATCGTCGTGAGGATGGGCCTCAAGCAGAACCAGATCGACGACCGGCTCATCGCCGGTACGGGCGCCGACGCCTCCGCCGTGCCCTGGGGCAAGCTGCGCCCCGAGAGCACGCCCAAGGTGCTCACCAAGCCCGAGGTGAAGGCGCGTCTGCTGGCCGAGTCCAGCAACTGCCACGACATGGTGCAGATGCACACCGGCCGTGCGCCGTTCGACAACATCAAGGTCCGCCAGGCGGTGCAGTACGCCCTCGACCGCGAGGCCATCCTGACCGCGAACGGCGGTCCGGCACTCAACGACCTGTCCACGGCCCTCATGCCGGCCTCTCTCTTCGGCGGCAAGCAGCCCGACATCCTGAAGATCCCCGTCACCGGTGACGTGGAGAAGGCCAAGCAGTTCCTCAAGGAGGCAGGAACGGCGGACGGCTTCGCCACCAGCATCACCGTCTCCAACGGCGACAAGGGAGTCGGCGAGGCGATCCAGCAGGCCCTCGGCCGTGCAGGGATCAAGGTCACCATCGAGACGGTGGACCCGTCGGCCTTCTACGACACCATCGGCGACACCAAGAACCGCACCGACCTCGTCTACACGGGCTGGTGCCCGGACTACCCCTCCGGCTCCACCTTCCTGCCCTTCGTCTTCGACGGCCGCTACATCAAGGAGAAGGGCAACTCAGGCAACCACTCGCTCTTCCGCGACGAGCCGACCATGAAGCGGATGGACGAGATCGCCGCCATGGCGGACGCCGCACAGGCCAACGAGGCCTGGCAGGACCTGGACGGCGAGATCCTCGCCAAGGCTCCGACCGCGCCCACCATCGTCGAGCGCTGGCCGCTGGTGCTCGGCCCCAACATCGCCGGCGCCTTCGGTCACAACTCCTTCGGGGGCCAGATCGACTACGCCACCATCGGCCTCAAGGACCCCTCGAAGAGCGACAACTAAGGACTGAAGGTACGTCACCACATGGCTACCACCTCCGTCTCCGCTCCGGCGGGCAGTGGCCCCTGGCAACTCGCCCGCGCGGAACTGCGCCGCCGTACCTCCGTGAAGGTCTCCCTCGCCGTGGTCGCCCTCTTCGTGATCACGGCGGTGGCCGCCCCGCTGCTCAGCTCGCTGGGCGGCTGGGGTCCCGAGGAGTTCGACAAGAGCGCCGTCGACCCCTATCTGGGCGGACAACCCATCGGGGCGTTCGGCGGCGTCTCGGCCGAACACTGGCTCGGCGTCGAACCCGTCACCGGCCGCGACCTGTTCGCCCGGGTCCTGCACGGCGCCCAGGTCTCTCTGCTCATCGCCTTCGCCGCCACGGCGATCGTCGTCATCGGGGGCGTCGCGGCCGGGACCGCGGCCGGCTACTTCGGCGGCCGCACCGACGCCGTGCTCTGCCGGCTGATGGATCTGACCATGTCCTTCCCGTCCCTCATCTTCATGATCGCGATGATGTCGGTGGCCCGCGACGTCAACCGGATCGTGCTGATGACCGCGGTCATCGGCCTCTTCGGCTGGCCCGGCATCGCCCGCATCGTGCGCGGACAGACGCTCTCGCTCAAGCACCGCGAGTACGTCGACGCGGCCCGCGTCGGCGGCGCCGGCCCCTGGCGGATCCTCACCCGCGACGTCCTGCCGGGTGTGGCGGGATCCGTCATCGCCTACACCACCCTGATCATCCCCGGGATGATCGCCACCGAGGCCGCCCTGAGCTATCTGGGCGTCGGCGTCCGCCCGCCCACTCCGTCCTGGGGCCAGATGATCGCCGAGAGCGTCGCCTTCTACGACACGGACCCCATGTACTTCGTCATCCCGAGCACCTGCCTGTTCCTGACCGTGCTCGCGTTCACCCTGCTCGGCGACGCCCTGAGGGACATCCTCGACCCGAAGGGAAGCCGCACATGATCGTCTACATGTTGCGGCGGCTGGCCGGCGTCATCGGTGTGCTGATCGCCGTCGCCGCCGTCACCTTCGCCATCTTCTACGTCTTTCCCTCCGACCCCGCCGCCGCGGCCTGCGGCAAGTCGTGCAGCGCGGAGCGCCTGGAGGCGATCCGCACCCACATGGGCCTGGACGAGCCGCTCTGGCGGCAGTTCGCGGACTTCGTCAGCGGCATCTTCACCGGCCGCACGATGGGCAGCGGCCAGTACGCCCTGCACTGCGACTTCCCGTGCCTGGGCTACTCGTACGAGAACAGCCAGGGTGTATGGGACCTGCTGATGGACCGGCTGCCCGTCTCCGCCTCGCTCGCGCTGGGCGCCGCGGCGATCTGGCTGCTCCTCGGCCTCTCGGCGGGCGTCGTGGCGGCCCTGCGCAAGGACACCCTCACCGACCGCGTCCTGATGGTCGGCGCTGTCGCCGCCGCCTCGCTGCCCGTCTACTTCACCTCGGTGATGCTCATCTACGGGTTGATCCGGGTGGCCGGACTGCTGCCCTATCCCGAGTACGTGCCGTTCGGCTCCGATCCTCTCGGCTGGGCATCGAACCTACTGCTCCCCTGGCTGGCGCTCGCCGTCCTGTACGCCGCCATGTACGCGCGCCAGAGCCGCAGTTCGATGATCGAGACGATGGCGGAGCCGTACATCCGCACCGCCCGCGCCAAGGGCCTGCCGCGCCGCACGGTCGTGGTCAAGCACGGACTGAGGGCCGGCATGACCCCGATTCTCACCATCTTCGGCATGGACCTCGGCGGTCTGCTCGCGGGCGCGGTGATCACCGAGTCCATCTTCGGGCTGCCGGGCATCGGGCGGCTCTTCTACGGCGCCCTGTCCACCGGCGACCAGCCGGTCATCCTCGGCGTCACGCTGCTCGCCGCCACCTTCATCGTCGTGGCCAACCTGGCCGTCGATCTGTTGTACGCCGTCGTCGACCCGCGAGTGAGGTACTGATGGCCGGCACCGCTTCCCTGTTGTCGGTACGGGACCTGACGGTCACCTTCCCGATGAAGCACGGCCCGGTCCGGGCCGTCGATTCCCTCACCTTCGACGTGCGGCAGGGGCAGACCCTCGGCATCGTCGGCGAGTCCGGCTCCGGCAAGTCCGTCACCTCCATGGCCGTGATGGGCCTGCACACCGGTGCCGAGGTCACCGGCTCCATCACCGTCGACGGCCGGGAACTGATCGGCCTGTCCGAGCGCGAGCTGAACCGGCTCCGCGGCCGGAAGATGGCGATGATCTTCCAGGATCCGCTCTCCAGTCTCCATCCGTACTACACCGTCGGCGACCAGATCGCCGAGCACCACCGGGTGCACTTCGGATCCGGCCGCAGGGCTGCCCGTGAACGTGCGGTGGAAGCGCTGGCCGATGTCGGCATCCCCGAACCCCGTCGCCGGGAGGGGGAGTACCCGCACCAGTTCTCCGGCGGCATGCGCCAGCGCGTGATGATCGCGATGGCGCTGGTCTGCGAACCCGACCTCCTCATCGCGGACGAGCCGACCACGGCCCTGGACGTCACCGTGCAGGCCCAGATCCTGGAACTGATCGCACGGCTTCAGCAGGAGCGGGGCCTCGCCGTCATCCTGATCACGCACGATCTGGGGGTGGTCGCCCGGATCGCCCACGAGGTGCTGGTGATGTACGGGGGGCGGGCCGCCGAACAGGCACCCGTCGACGCACTGTTCGCGTCCCCCGCCCACCCCTACACCCGGGGTCTGCTCGACTCCCTGCCCCGTCTCGACGACAGCGACGACGCGCCACTGCGGGCGATCCCCGGAAGCCCGCCGTCGCTGCTCATCCCCGCTCCCGGCTGCGCCTTCGCGCCACGCTGCCCACGGCCGGCCGCCGGCTCCGCCGAGGAGCGGTCCCGCTGCGAGACGGAGCGCCCCACCCTCCGGGGACCGGCCGGACACCCGGCCGCCTGCCACTTCCCCGCGTACGAAGGCGTCACCTCATGAGCACTGAAACCCTGTTGTCCGTACGGGACTTGGCCAAGACTTTTCCCGGACGACGACATGCGAACCCGGTGCGAGCCGTCGATGGCATCAGCTTCGACGTCGCGGCGGGCGAAACGCTGGGCCTGGTCGGCGAGTCCGGCTGCGGTAAGTCCACCACCGGCCGCCTGATCGTCCGTCTGCTGGAACCCACCACCGGATCCATCACGTACGACGGACGCGACATCAGCCATCTGTCGCAGCGGGGACTGAAGCCCCTGCGCAAGGACCTGCAGATGGTCTTCCAGGACCCGCACTCCTCCCTCAACCCCCGCCAGACGGTGGCCAGGATCATCTCCGATCCCCTGATGGTGCAGGGGAGCCCGGCGGCCGAGGCACGCACGAGGGCAGCCGAGCTGATGGAACTGGTCGGGCTCATCCCCGAGCACATCGACCGCTACCCGCACGAGTTCTCCGGGGGACAGGCCCAGCGCATCGGCATCGCCCGCGCCCTGGCCACCAGCCCCCGCCTCGTCGTCGCCGACGAACCGGTCTCCGCCCTCGACGTCTCCGTCCAGGCCCAGATCGTCAACCTGATGGAACGCCTCCAGCGCGAACTCGGCCTCGCCTACCTCTTCGTCGCCCACGACCTGTCCGTGGTCAAGCGGGTATGCGACCGGGTCGCCGTGATGTACCTGGGCAGGATCGTCGAGATCGGTGCCAAGGAGCGCGTGTACTCGGCCCCCGCCCACCCGTACACGCGGGCGCTGCTGTCCGCCGTACCCCTGCCCGACCCGGCCGCCGAACGGACCCGCGAACGGATCACCCTGCTCGGCGACCCACCGAGCCCGGCCGCGCCTCCGCCCGGCTGCACGTTCCACCCGCGCTGCCCGAAGGCCCAGGAGATCTGCCGGGCCGAGGCGCCGCTGCTGCGGATCGCCGCCCCGGGCGAGGCGCGGCAGGTGGCCTGTCACTTCCCCGAGGTCGCCTGAACGAGGTCCGGCCCCGGCTCCGGTATCTCCGGAGCCGGGGCTGGACCGTCCGCGCGGGGTTCAGCGGATTCTTGCGAGGAACCCCCGGGGCTTCAGCCCCGGGAGGAATCGCATCCATGTGTTCGCGGCGCGGAGCGCCGCGGCATCCACTGCGATTACCGGGCCGTGATGCGGTTGAACGCTGCGGGGCCGGGCGGGTACTGGCGGGGTGGTCGGTTCATCCGGTGGGGTGAATGCCGGATGCTGTCCTGGCAGATCGCCGAGCGAACGGTGTCGATCTGGACGGTGCAGGGGCGGGTCAGGCACACGTCCACCGGCCTGTCTGACCGGGGGCACACCAGACCCTCGCCATGATGACCAAACCCGCTCCCCCGCCGTCCCCGGCGGCACCCGGGTCCTCGACAGTGAGGGACTGGCGAAGGCCGTGCTGCTCGACCGGACGGTCACCGGCTGGCTCGCGCTGGCCCGCGCCGACGACACGAGGGTGATCACGTCCGCGGCCACCCTCGTGGAGGTCGTCCATCCCAGGATCAACAGCCCGGCCCTGGAATGGGCCCCGTCCCGCCTCGTCGTCGAACCGGTCACCGAGCCGATCGCCCGCCACGCCGCCGTCCTGCTCGCCGACGCCGGTCTGCACGGCCACAAGTACGCCATCGACGCCATGCTCTGCGCCACCGCCCTCGTCGCCCCGGGACCGGTCACGATCCTCACCTCGGATCCCGAGGACCTCACCACCCTGTGCGCTGGACGGGTCACCGTCGTCAAGGTCTGACGGCACGCCCCTCGGCTCGGTATCCGTCCCCCGGTGGGTCGATCACTGGCAATACGATTCCAGCGTGCCGCGACGTCGGACGTCGAGCGTCGCACAGTGGAATGAGCCGCCGAACGGGGCGTAGTGGAGCAGGTCGCACGGGATCGGCTCGAACCCCCACTTTTCGAGCGCTCGGAGCATGGCGGTGTGGTGCCGCTCCGCGATCACCCGTTTGTCGTCGATCATGAGAACGTTCATGCTGAGCCATTTGCCGCACATCGAGGTGAGCTTGAGCAGGCGCTCGTCGATCGGGTCGGGCTCGGGGGCGACCAGGATGTCCCATGAGCGCAGCACTTCGGGCAGTCGGTCGGCGTCGATGTGTTCGGGATTGACCAGCACCTTGCCGGGAGAGAGCAGGACGAACGTCGTGTCGATATGCATGGGCGTGCGGCAGCGGCTCTCGATCTCGTGGATCCGATAGCCGGGCCCGAGATGGCGGCGCAACCAGTCGATGCCCATGCGGTTGGTGACGTTGCTCCGCGTAACGAACAGATCGCGTCCCGCCCGCACGAAATCCGCCGCGTCGAACACCGGCTCGAACTCGGTGAGGATGTAGCGCATGGGCTCGCCGGCCTCGGGTGTACGGAAATCCGCCTCGAACAGTTCGTCGGTGAGCTGCGGTTTCGGCGCCGCCGTCCAGCGCGCGCCGCGCCGGAAGTAGTCCTTGAGGATCGCGCGATAGGAGTGGGTCTCAAAATATCGGCACGGCCATGCCATAGGGGTCTCGATGATCTCGTCGCCGATCACGAGCATGCTGTCGCGCGGACAGGTGTTGCAAAAACCTCGCGAGGACCAATCGGGGGTGCCGAAGCGTTGCCTGTGGTCGACCGCGTCCGGGCGGGTGACCGTGATGCCGAGTGACTGCAGGAGACCGACGAACTGATCGAGCTCCTGCTGCGCCGGCTCGATCAGCCTGCGCGGATACCTGAAGCCGGCGGCAACCCCCTGCAACCGCGCCGCCCACGGCGGGATGTTGCAGGCTACGACCGGATGGTGGGAGGGGATCGTCGCGCCGTCGAGACGACCGACGATGATCTCCTCCAGCGGGTCCCACTCGTTGTGTGAATTGACCGGCGAAACGAGACGTTCTGCGGCGTCGTCCGTCGCGGTCAATGGCGCCGACTTCACGCGTACTCCACAGCTCGCGTACGGGCGTCACCGTCTGCCGCCGTCAGAATGTCGGACCTCTGCCCAACCGCCAATGCTCAACCGCTTTCGATCGCAGAAATCAGAACGTGCCGCATTACCTGCCGCATTGAAGTGCCGCATTACCTGCCGCATTGAATACGTTACTGCAAGGCAAGTGGCATGGCAGGGCGCTCCACACCAGCGGTCAGAACCATCTACCTGACACCGGGTCACCGGCGCGCGCAGGAGATCACGGCAGAGCTCCGGACCACCCGTTCCCCTGAGAACGGCTCAAGGCTCCAGGGTCGGTGATCAGCGAGTCGGTCACGGGCCCGCGCCTCGCGCGCCGTCGTGACTCAATCACCACCGCCCGTGTGACCGAAAAGAGACCTGTCGCTACCTAGCGGTAACAAGACGCGGCATGCCAGATTCCGCATGCCACCGGCCGGCGGCTCCCTCACTCGTACGTCACGCCCTCGTCGAGATCGACCGAAAGTCGCTCTCTTCCGTGGCCAGCCGCAGGAGTTCGCCGTGTCTGGATTCCGCTTGTACAGAATGCTTCCCTCAACGGCCCGTGGTCGGCGGTGGCTGCGTGCCGTGGTCGCCGGGGTGCTCGCCTTCCTCGCCCTTGTGGTCGCCGGAGCCGGGACCGCTCAGGCCGGGCCGGGCGTCGGGCCCAGCGCCATCGTGGCGCTCGGGGACAGTTACATCTCCGGCGAGGCCGGGCGCTGGAAGGGCAACAGCCTCACCAACAGCGGCAGCAGGGACGGCACGGACCGGGCGTGGACAGGGACGGCGTACGACCCGGCGCGGGTGTACGGGACGACAGCGGCGAACGGGTGCCACCGGTCGGACTCCGCGGAAGTGCTCAGCGCCACCGGGACGACCCAGGCACTGATCAACCTCGCCTGTTCCGGGGCGACCACGGGGAACGTCTTCCGGACATCCCGCGGCGGCACGGCCTTCAAGGGCGAGGCGCCGCAGGCGGATCAGCTGGCCGCCGTGGTCGCCTCGCACGACGTCGAGGTGATCGCGCTGTCGATCGGCGGCAACGACCTCGGTTTCGCCGACATCATCACCGCCTGCGCGAAGGACTACATCATCTACTACTCGTACTGCCACGACGACCAACAGGCCGTCGTGGACGGGAAGATCGACGCCGTGATGGCGAACGTCGGCAAGGCCGTCGACGAGATCCGCGCGGTGATGGCCGGTGCCGGGTACGCGGCCTCCTCGTACCGGATCGTGCTCCAGTCGTACCCCTCCCCCATCCCCCGCGGCAGCGAGAACCGGTACACCGAGAGCGGCTGGTCCCGGGTGAACACCGGCGGATGCCCCTTCTGGGACCTCGACTCCGACTGGGCGCGCGATTCGCTCGTGCCGCAGCTCGCCGGCCGGCTGAAGGCACTGGCCGCGGCGAAGGAAGCCCAGTTCCTGGATCTGCGGGACATGCTCCAGGGCCGTGAGGTCTGCGCGAGGGCCAGCCGCCTGGTGACCGCGACGCAGCCCCCGTCGGCCGCGGCCAGCGAATGGACGCGGTGGATCGACAGCGACGGGACGCAGGGGCCGGTGCAGGAGTCCGCGCACCCCAACCACTACGGGCAGTTGGCGCAGGGACGCTGCCTGGCCCTCGTCCACGCGAAGCCGACAGGCGACTACAGCTGCCGCAACACGGCGGGCGACGGGCCGTCGGGCATGTATCTGACGGCTCTCGCCGGGGCCTCCTGACGAGCAGGAGCCAGGTGGCCGGCCGGTGCCGCCGCCACCGGCCCGCCCTGCGGCACGGCGGCGCGGCAGCACCGGGCGAATACGGCGGTCGGTCGGCTCAGGCGTTGGGCCGCTTGCCGTGGTTCGCGCCCTTCTTCTTGCGGGCGCGTCGCTTGTTGCCTCGCTTCGACATGGTGCACATCTCCCTTTTCGGGGTGTATCGGGCGCTCGCCAGTCTAGGTTCGGGCCCCCAGGGCCGCATCAGGGCCGGAACCCGGCCGGTTCCGGCCCGCGTCAGGCGCACCGGCGCCGGTGGCGCCGCGCCGGCTACCCGGCGCTGGGTGCGGCGGAGCAGCAGGCGCTTCGAGGAGCTCGGCTTCCCGGCCGCGGAGGCGCGCAGCCGCGGCCTGCTGGCGTACAGCAGCTGCCTCGGCACACCCAGCAGGCCCACGCGGTCATCGGGCCGAGCACAGCGGAGCCAAGAACCGGCTCGGCTCCCCGTGCCAGGTGATCGCGAGGGCGTCACGAGCGCGGGTCGCGGCCACGAAAAGCAGGGAGCGGGCGCGGTGGAGCTCCCGTTGATGGCGTGTCGGGTCGGTGTGCTCCCAGACGTCCACAGATGACCGCGGCACGAGTCCCTCGGACACTCCGGCGATGATCAGACAGCGGTACTCCAGGCCCTTGAAGCGGTACATGGTTCCGATGTGGACGCCCTGATCGCTTCGTGGTCCGTCCTGCGTGATCTCCGTGGCGGTAATGCCACGTTGCCCCAGGCGGTTGGCGAGCTGAGTGACCATCTCGTTGGTCGGGACGCAGATCGCCGTGGACTCGCGGGGCACGTCGTGCCAGGCCCGCAGCTGCTCCACGACAAGGTCCATCTCCTCGTCCCAGCTCCGCGCGCCGCGCAGGGACGGGCTCAGACCGTGGAGGACGGAGCGATATCCGGCAAGAGTGTCGGCGCTACCGTCGAGATCGTCGTAGTCCGCGTCGCCCAGTACCCGGATCGCGTTCCGCAGGATCTCCCGGGTCGTGCGGTAGCTGAGGGTCAATCGGGACGACCGGCCGCGGATGTGGACACCGAGGCTGCCGAGCGTGACCTGGTTGTCGTAGATCCGCTGATGCGTGTCGCCTACGAGGAAGATGTCGTCAGGCTCGGCCGGCACCATGGCGCGCAGCATCTTCCAGTGGGCGGCGCTGAGGTCCTGGGCCTCGTCGACCACGATGTGCCGGTAGCGGTAGCGCAGCCAGGCACCGGAGCCGGCCTCGACGTGGAGGTTGTCCAGGCCGCCCCGTTCCTCGCGTTCCTCAGCCCGCCTGTCGATCCTGGCCTTGCGGGCGATCTCCAGCCGTGCGGCCCGCTCCGCGACCTGGCGGTGGGTCTCCAGTCCCTTGGTCTCCAGGCGCTGGGTGAAGCGTTCGGCGAGCTGCCAGATACCCGCTCGCTCGGCGCGGGTGACGCTGCGTCCCCGTCCGGCGCGCCGGGCGGCGAAGTAGTCGCTCCGGGAGGTCACGGCCTGGCCGAGGATGACCTGGTTCCACTCGTCGCTGAGGAACTCGGCGCTCCAGCGGGTCTCCCCCGCCTCCACCAGCAGCTCCCGCCACTCGCGGAGTGCCGCCGCGTCGTCGATCCGCCGCTTCGCGTTGCCCGGGTCGGCCTCGCTGACGATCCGGGTGGCGAGCTGGTCGACGTGGGCGATGTCGACCCGGGCCAGCACCTCGGGGCCGCCGAGCGAGAGGAGTCGGGCCCGCAGGTCTGCGGCAAGGTTCCTGTTGAACGTGGTGAGCAACACGGGCTTGTCACGGCCCGGCGGAAGCGCGCGCACCAGATGGCACACGCGGTGGAGGGCGACGATCGTCTTGCCCGTCCCCGGTCCCCCTCCGACCCGGGCCGGGCCGGAATAGCGACGATGGACCAGCTTCTCCTGGGTGGGGTGGAGGAAGATCTTCCACCGCCCGAAGTCGCCCTCCTCCAGGATGCTCTGCAGGGACTCGTCGTCGGTGATCACCACGGTCTGGGAGCGGTCGACGGCGGCCTGCCAGTCCTCGGTGTCGACGTTCTGCTCCGGCTCGGCCACCGCGACCGGCGCGGTGACCTGTTCCATGACCGCTTCGTATGGAACGCCGTCGCGCAGCCGGAGCAGGACTTCCCCGGTGTGACGGGGTGCATACTCGGCGAGGCCGAGCAGTTCGTCGTCCGTGGTGAGTTTCCGGACGATGGGGATCAGAGGTTCGGCGACGCCGAGGTCCGCGAGCTGCTCGTCGGTGTACGCGGCGAAGAGGGGCTCCTCCACCGGCTGCCGTCGGACGGCTTCGGGTACGGCGACAGGGGCGGCGGACGGCGCGAGTTCGCGGCGCAGCACGCTGTCCTCGACAACCTGGAGGTCGACGTACTCGATGGCGCCGGTGATGTGGTTGATGCCGTAGTTGAGCCGGTCCAGGTTCTTGTGGACGTGGCTGCGGTGCTTGACCGAGACGAGCAGCCAGTCGTCACCGCCGAGGCGGATCATCAGGGCCCGCCACTCGCGGTTGACGCGTGCCGACCAGAGCCGGTCGTGGCCTTCCAGCTGTTTGAGGCCGAAGCCGCCGGCATCCGGGTTGCGGCGGAAGTCGTGCTGGAACTTGTAGAACGCTCCCAGGACCGCGCGGTCCAGTTTGACGATCTCCTTGTCGGCCTTGTCCAGCAGACGCAGGGTCACGCCCGTCCTCGGCGCTCCGGTGACCGTCATCCCTCGTTCTCCTCGTGCTCATTCGTCGTCCTGCTCGCGTCTCCGCCCAGCAGCGCGGCGAGCTCACCGGCGTTCCACTCCGCCGCGGGCCGGACCTGCCAGTCCGCCTCCCGGTAGGCCTGGTCCCGTTGTTCGGCGTCGATGTCCCGTTTGCTGCCCGGGTCGGGCCTGTGCGCGAGGACGACGCCGACGCGCCGTGCGGGCCAGGCGAGTTCGGCGGGCCAGGCGGCCGGCCCCAGTTCGTAGCCCGCCTCGGGCGCCGGCGCGCCGAGGCCGGCGAGGGTCCGGGCGAGGTCGGGCAGGCCGGGGTCGTCGAGGAGGAACTCGATGACCTCGTCCCAGGCGGGGTCGCGGACGGCCTTGGGGGCTTCCTCGCTCCTTCTCGGAGCCGCTTCAGGCTTCTGCCCGGCCGCCGCGGGTTCGTGCGCCCGCCGCTGGGACGTGAGCCATCCGGTACCGCCGGTGACGGCCAGTTCACGCGGGTCGAATCCGGGCAGCATGCCTGTCGTGAGCTGGACCCCGTCTCCTTCGCCGGCGTCGAGGAACTGGAGCAGGTTGCTCCAGTAGAGCCATGCCTGCCATCGCCGCCGGTGGGCGGCCTCGTCCGCCGCGACGGTTTCCGCGCTGTCGTCGAGCACGGCCAGTGCCGTCCAGGCCGCCCCGGTCTGCCCCCTGCGCAGGTCGAGCGTGATGGTGAGCGGGCATCCCGACGCGTCCCGGGTCGTCATGACCTGGACGGCGCCCTGTCCTCCGGCCAGGCGCCGCCCGTTCAGTGCCTCGCCGATCCTGCGGCCGATCTCCTCGCCGTCCGCCAGGGCCCTGCTGGTCGCCGACACGGCGGCGAAGCCCGCGAGCGCGCTCTGGGTGCGGCGGCGCCATGCGTCGGGGTCGGGGTCGGTGAGGTAGCCGATGAGGGTCTCGACCGGGTTGGCCCATACGAAGCGTGGCAGATCCCGGGTGTCGCCGGCGTGCATGCGCCGGTGAACGTCCATGGCCGTCTTCTGCGCTGTGTTCGGGTACGGCTTCCAGGCGGGGTCGGTCTGCGGCCCGGTCCGGCCCGTCCATGCCTGCACGTCGTCCCAGGTGAGCTGGAAGACCTGCCAGCCCTCAGCTCGCAGACGGGTGCGCTTGTCGGCGTCGGACTCGGCGGTGAGGTGCTCGGGGCTCGCGTGGTAGCGGTATCCGTCCAGGTAGACGGCCACCCTGCGATCGTCGTCGGTGCTGCGGAAGATGACGTCCGGCCGGGTGAAGCCGAGCGGGGTCTGCGTCTCCATCTGCCAGCCGCGGACCGTGCCGTCGGGTGCGGTGAAGCGCAGGGTGGTGTCCCGGGTGCCGTCGGCGGTGAGCGCGCTGCGGACGCTGACCTCGTCCACACCTTCGGCCCATTCGAGCAGCCCGCGCCGGAAGAGCGCCTCCAGTTCGCTCTCCACCTGGTGCACGAGCGTGATGTCCCGGGTGGTGGTGACGGGTGCGACGCTCCACCGGTCCGCTGTGCGGCCGAAGAGGTCGCCGAGCATGTCCAGCGCGTGCTCGCGGGAGACGAGTTCGTACTCGCTGTCGGTGACGTGCCGCAGCAGGCAGCGGTGGCACGCGGGCCGGCCCTGACCGGCGCACACACAGGTCTCGATCACCTGACGGGCGTCGTCCAGGACGCCCCGCAGGCCGTCCTGGCCGGCGAGGCGGTGCAGATATCCGGTGCCGCCCGGCAGCGTGTCGTACAGCACGAGGAAGTGGCGGCGCAGGGCGGCCTCGCCGCCTTCCTCGGGCATGGAGTCGGCGACGACCGCGAGGTGGTCTGGGTCGCCGCCGTAGCTGCGGGCGATGCCGGCCAGCAGCAGCGCCTTGAAGGAGACGAGCCGTTCCTGGGTGTGGGCGGTGACGGCGGGGATGAGGATCCGCAGGGCGTCGGTGCGCAACTCGTGGGCGAGCAGCACCTTCTCGCCGCGCCGCGCGGCGTCGGCTCCGTCGCGCCGCCTGGGGCACCAGGGCCGGTGGTACTTGCCGTACGCGGTGGCGTCGCCGGTGTCGTGGGCGGCGGGGCCGCCGTCGGGGTCGGCGAAGCCGCACGCGTCGCAGACCCAGAAGGGGTTGAGGCGGACCTCCCGGCCGGCGAAAGACGTGTCGGTCCCGCCGTCCACACGGGTGGCTCCGACGTTGATGTGGCGGATCCGTGCCTGGCGGGTGAACTCCCAGCCGAAAGTGGCGTGTTCGTGTTTCCACGCCTGCTCGACGTCTTGCGCGTGGATGTCGACGGCGGGGACGACGGAGTAGTGCCGCCGTTCCCGCTCGTCGGTGTCGTCGCGGACGCGGACGTCGTCGCGTTCGTCGCGGGAGGTGGCGCGGCGCGGCACCAGGACCTTGTGCAGGCAGCCGACGTCGCCGATGGCCGCGGAACGGCAGCGGGGGCAGGGCGAGGTGTCCGGTTCGGCGCGGTGGGTGCGGACGTGGCCGCAGTCGGGGCAGATGCGCCACCAGATCCACGCCGGGCGTCCGGGGCTGCCGATGTCCAGTCCGGTGACGCGGTGCTTGTAGCCCTGGGCGTAGTAGTGGTTGCCGGGGGCGAACTCGGAAAGGGCAAGGCGTGCGGGACGGCTGTGACGGATGGTCTTGCTGTGGTCCTTGCGGGTTCCGTCAGGTGCCTTCTCGGACCAGGTGAGGGTGGCCTCCAGTTCGGTGGCCGAGTCGATGAGGCTGTAGTTGGGAAGCAGGCCGAGGTCCACGAGTGCGCCGTGCGCGGTCGTGCGGCTGATCTCGCAGGAGACGCGTGCCACGTCCCGGCGTTCGGCGCGCAGTTCACGGCCCTGTCGTTCGTGTTCGGGGTCGCCGGCGACGAGCAGTCCGTGCGCCCGGTCGATGGCCTCGATCCGGCGCTGCATGTCGGCACGCCGGTCCTCCCAGCGCCGGCACGCGGTTTTCAGCGCCTCCACCAGCCCCTGCTCGCCGGGGTCGGTGGCGTAGGTGGTGAGGGCGGCGCGGGCCTGCGGGCTGACGCCGGTGCCGCGGCTCTCGTCGTACGGGGGGAAGAGGCCGAGGAAGTCCTCCACGAGCCGTTCTCCCCCTGCCAGTGCGGCCTCGGCGAACTCGTCCTGCCACGCCGAGGCGCCGAACAGTTCGGTGGCGGGTCCGGGCAGGGGCCGCACCGGCGTTCCGTCGGGGGCGGTCAGGCGCCCGGCGCCGGCGAGGTCGAGGAGGTGGGCGAGGTACTGGCGGCGCAGGATCTCGACCGCGGACAGGTAGCAGCCGGGGGGCAGGACGTCTCCGGCGATCATGAGCCGGGGCTCTTCCAGGTAGTAGCGGTCGCGCGGACCGCGGTCGACCATGGTGAGCAGGTACGCGTTGCCGGTGGAGCGGCCCGCCCGGCCCACCCGCTGGATGTAGTTGGCGGGCCCCTTCGGCAGGGAGGCGAGGACGACGGCGGACAGGTCGCCGATGTCGATGCCGAGTTCGAGGGTGGGGGTGCAGGACAGCACCTGCGGGTTGGCGTAGTGGACGTCGATGCCCTCGCGGAAGGCCTTCTCGACGGCCTCGCGCTTGGCGCGGCTGAGGGTGCCGGTGTGCTCGGCGGTGTTGATGGTGAAGACGCCGGCTTCGCGGTACATGCGCCGGTAGAAGTCGTCGCTGAAGTCCCGTTGCCGCAGGCCGCTGTCGAGGTCGCGGCCGGTGGCGAGGACTCCTCCGCAGCGGTAGCGCGGGCACGGCTGTCCGTGCCACTGGTCGGCGAGGTCGGGGTGGACGGTCTGCTCCCAAAAACAGACCGGGCAGTGCGCGGTGGCATCGGGGAGCGCGTGGTCGGCGAGTCGGCGGACCTGGATGTGGCCGGGCTGGAGGCCGTAGACGCGGGTGGCGCCGTCAAGTGCGGTGCGCACGGAGAGGACCCCCGCGTCGGCGAGGGCGGGCAGCAGCCGGGTCAGGAAGTCGGTGGCGGCCTCCCTGCGCAGGCCGAGGGAGCGTACGGCCCAGTCCTGGTACCAGCCGAGGCGGCCGGTGAGGACGTCGAAGTCCTCGCTGCCCTGTTTGGGCGTGCCGAGCAGGAACGCGGGCGCGGACACCCCGCGGGGGAAGGCAGGCATCCCGGTCGCACGCCCGCCCCAGATCGCCCATCTGCGCACCCCGGCCTGGTCGAGCCAGGGGTCCAGCCAGGCGTGCCGGACGGCGCCCCGGACGCGCAGCCTCTCCAGCAGGCCCCGGACGAACCCGGTGTACTGGTCGGGGCCGGGCGTGGACCCGCCGGGCAGTGCGATCTCTCCCGGCGTGGTGAGCAGGGTTTCCCGTACGAGGTCGGCGACGGCATCGGCGTCGGGCAGGGGCACGTCGGCGGCGACGGTGCGGGTGAGTTCGAGGGTGCGGCCCTGACGGGACCGCAGGCCGAACTCCATGACGGTGGCGAACGCGAGGCGCTGCGCGATCAGTTCCCAGGTGGCACCGGACCCGCGGCTGCGGCCGGAGAGCAGGGTGTCCACACCCCGGATCAGGTGCAGGTCCGGGGGAATGACGGCGGCCTGCACCGCCTTGCTGTCGACGACGTCGGCGATCAGGTCCGCGGCGAGGTCGCTCAGGGTGATCGGTTCGTCCTCGTCGATACGGCTGGCGAGCAGGGCGCGGAGCGAGAACGTGTACGAGCGGCTGGCGACGTAGCCGGCGCGGTGGGCGGCGTCCTGGACGGAGTCGTTGAAGAGGAGGGTCTTGTCCTCGCCCAGGTTCTTGTCCAGTTCGCCGCCGGTGAAGAGCTGGGTGACGGCGGCGGCGGCGAGCGCGGCGAGTCCGGTGCCGAGGTAGCGGATGGAGTTGAAGGTGCGGCAGGCGGGGCACTGGTCGCGTTCGGCGGCACGGTCTCCGTCGAGATCGGCGTGGACGAACGCGGCGTTGGTCAGTGGCCTTGGCCGGCGCGGTCCCTGGCCGTCGGCCGGGGCGGTGAAGTCGGCCTCGGGCGACAGTGGGCGCAGCCGTCCGCCGGCACCTTCCAGGACCATGACGGCGGGTCCGCCGCGCCGGCGTTCGGCCCCGGCGCCGAAGGCCGCGTCGTGCACTTCCTGCGGGGTCGCGGCGATCATGTTGCGCACCCGGCGCTTGTCGCGGCCGATGGAGGCGCGGCGGATCTTCGAGGCGTTCAGGTCGAGTTCGGCCGGGTCGACCTCCGGCGAGTACGCGGCCCAGCCGGAACGTCCGCATTCGCGGCAGAACACGGCCGGCAGGAAGACCGCGGCGGGCGGCGGGGCGCTGTCGTCGGCCGGTACGGCGGCCTGCTCGGCCGCGCCGGCCGGTACGACGGGTTCCTCCCCGTCGTACGGGGAGGGCCGGGCGGCCGGGCTCCGGTCCTTGCGGGCCAGCACGCCACGGGAGGTCACCCGCTCGTCGTCCCAGCGGAATTCGGCGCGGGCAGCGCTGATGCCGCGCAGCACACGGGAGACCGACCGCACCCAGTGGTGGATCTCGATGGACAGCAGCGGCCGGCCGGGGTACTCCGGGTCGCGGGCGTACGACAGGAGGGCGATGTAGCGGGCGAGTGCCTCGGCGGCGAGACGTGGCCGCTGCTGCACGGCCATGCCCCAGTGGTAGGCGTAGCGGGGCAGCACCTCGGTGATCTCGGCGAGGGTCTTCGGAGCGCCGTCGAGGATCTCCAGCACAGCGGCGGTGAGCCGGTGACTGCGCAGTACCCCGCCCAGTTCCTCCGGGGTCGGTCCGCTGAGGCTGGTGAACGCGGCGACGAGGGCGTCCATGGCGCCCAGGTCGCGGGTGGGGTCGCCGAGTTCGGCGACCTCCTGCGGGGACGGGAACGGCAGCGTGAAGTCGCTCTCGCCGGTGAAGTCCCTGGTGGTGCGCCGGTCTTCGCCGACGACCGAGTCGGGCGGGAACGGCACGCCGAAGACCTGCTCGGCGACCTCCAGCATTCCCGGGCCGCCGCCCTGCCCCGCGGTCGCGCCGGTTGCGTTCTCCCCCAGCGTCGCGGAGGTGGCGACGGGGCAGACCGGCCCCAGCGGCCGGCCCGGTTCGGCGAGCCCGGTGACGGACCCGAGCCTGCGCAGCAGCATGGCGACGTCCGTGCCCTGGGCGCCGTCATAGGTGTGGAACTCGTCCAGGACGACGTAGGCGAGTGCGGAGTCCTGCCACAGCCGCTGGTCCTCGGGCCGCTGGAGCAGCAGGTCGAGCATCTTGTAGTTGGTGATCAGGATGTCCGGCCGGGTGCGCCGGATCTCGTCCCGGTCGACGGCGATCGCGGGGTTGGCCTGCTTGAACTCCTGGGACGGCTTGTCGCCGATGTAGAGCCCGGCCAGGACGCCCGCGTCGCGCAGCCGGGTGTCCTCGGGGTCGTCGAGCCGCTTGCCGATGCGGTGGGCCTGGTCGGTGGCGAGGGCGTTCATCGGGTAGAGCAGGATCGCCTTGACGCCCTCCCGGCCCGCCTCCCGCTCCCGGCGGCAGTGGTCGAGCAGCGGGATCAGGAACGACTCGGTCTTCCCCGACCCGGTGCCCGTGGTGACGAGCGTAGGCCGCGCCGGTCCGTGCAGCGTGGACAGCCGCTCCCAGGCGAGTTCCTGGTGCCGGTGCGGGGTGAAGTCGCGGGGCCACCAGCCCAGGTGCCGCTGCCAGTCCGTGCCCTCGGCGGACCGGAAGGGCGTGCGGATGCGGAGGTAGGGGCCGCGGAAGATACCGTCGTCGGCATCGCCGAGAAACCCCTCCAGGGCGCGTCGGGTGCTCTCGTCCGCCAGCGCGTACGTCGTCGCGAGGTACTGGCTCAGGCTGGCCCGTACCTGGTCGGCGGCGAGTGTGGGACGCACGCGTGGTCCTCCGTTGCGGTGCTGGTGGGCTGGTCGGAGCCGGGCATCCCAGAGGGCGCCCTTTCACCGCCCTACGGTAACGGCGCGGACAGACAGCCCGGGTCCGGCTCAGACGCCGAGCTTGCGTCCCACGTACGCGATGCGCAGGGTGCGCTCCTCGTGGACCAGCCGGAAGTGCATCCGGCCCGGCTTCGGCAGGAAGTCGCAGTGCCAGTCGAACAGCCGGTTCTCGCCGTCGATGTCGGGGAACCAGCACAGGCGCCGACGGGCCTCGAATTCGGTACGGACGTAGGAACGCCACTGGGGCGAGATGGGCTGCCGGTCCGGGTCCCAGTCGCTGACCGCGTCCTGGAGCTCCCCGAGCCGCTCGCCCACCGGCCGCACCCACGCCTCGGAGAGTTCGGCGAAGTGCTGCTCCGCGAGAGGCAGGAACTGAAGGAGCGGGAAGAGATCCGACCGGGCGGCCCACAGCTCCGCGCCGGATCGCAGGCCCTCGACGGCCTTCTGCCGGCCGGCGTCCGCGCCGCGCCGGATCCACGGCAGGTGGATCGTGACGTGCTCGCGGGTCGCGGCGTGGGAGATCTCCACCTCGGTGAGCGCGGTACCGCCGTCCTCGCCGTCGAGGAGTTCCTCCCGGACGAGGGTGAGCCGGTCGGTGGCCCAGCGCGGCTCGACCGGCAGGGAGACACCGAGGCCACCGGTCAGGTGCGCGGCTCCAAGCCCCTCGACCGTGTCCCCGTCGTGCCGGTACTCGACGTCGGAGTAGGTCTCCCCCTCGGGGAATGCTTCCCGGTGGGGCCACTTGGACTGGAGGATCGCCAGCCGCTGCCACAGGTCCTTGGTGCCCGGGGTGCCGATCCACTTGCCGATGGCGTGGCCGTGCGCGAGCTGTAACGCGGTGACCGGCTCCCGGGAGACCAGCAGGGTTCCCGCCCGGTCCTCCCTCGCAACCGCGAGGACGGCCCTGACCATCTCGGTCATGGCGCGGTTGACCCGCTCCGGGTCCGCTGTCGTTTCGCAGGACTTCTCGTTCAGGAACAGCTGCGGCACGTCTCCCCCTCCGCGACGGTGTGTGCGCCTTGCCCCGCCCTCCCCAGGCGGGTGTCAGCCGATGAGCTGGTCGAGCGTGTTCTCCAGCTCGTCGAAGAAGCCCTCGGGCCACTGGTCGAGCATGCCGTCAGTGTCGACCCGCGGGCTGACGACCTCCACGCCGGTGCCGTCGCCGCGGAAGTAGTGGAGCACCACCGACTCGGGGGCGAGCTGCCCCTGTTTCACGGCGAGCCGCACGCCGTTGATGACGTGGTCGCTGTGGGTCTCCATGATCACCTGCGCGCCCTGTGCGGCGGCCGCTGCGGCCAGGGCGGCCATCCGGGTCTGCCCCTGGGGGTGCAGGTGCGCCTCCGGGTTCTCCAGAAGGACCAGGGAGCCGGGGCGAGCGGTGAGGCAGGCCACCACGATCGGCAGGACGTAAGTGAGGCCGAAGCCGACGTTGCTGGGACGGCGGCGCCGGGTGGGGCCGAGTGTGCCCTGGAATCCGTACGAGAGTTGTACGGCGTCGGCGCCCTTGACGGCCGCGGCCTGGATGTCCACCCCGGGGCACAGTTCACCCATCCAGGCGGCGGCCTGGTCGAGGAACAGGTCGGACGCGGCAGCCGGATGGCGCAGGGGACCGGCGGGGACCTCGTCCCGGGTGTGGTGGCGTAGGAAGTTGACGGTGTGTTCGCCCCGTACTCCGAGAAAGGCACGGCCGATGGCCGCATGGTGGTCGCGCGGGTAGAACTCGGCGGGCGAGATCCGGTCGGCGTGCAGGTACTGGAAGGGGGCGGTGAGGAACGACGGGGCGACGGCCTGTGGCCCGGCCGGCCGGTCGCGCCCCTCCGAGGTGAAGGGCAGGTCCACGTCGAGCAGCGGCAACAGGTTCTGCTCGGCCTCGTACTCGACGGTCCAGCCGTAGTGGAACGGCCCCTCGTCGACGGCGAGGCCGATCCTGGCCTCCTCCTCCGCGAAGTCCTCGTGCAGGACGTCCTCGCCGGTGCCGAGACCGACGAGTTCGCCGTTGAGCAGGAATCCCTGGTTCATGACGCTGACCGTCAGTCCGGCCCGTTGGGCTTCGGGGATGTACTCGGAGACCGCGAGGTCGCCCGCCTCATATGACTGGCGCAGCAGGGCGATCGACTGGAGGACGCTGCTCTTGCCGGACGAGTTGAGCCCGGTGAGGAGGGTGAGCGGGCCCAGCGGTAAGGACACGTCTCTGAACGCCTTGAAGTTGTGCAGTGTCAGACGGTCGATCACTGTTCAGCCACCCCCCGGAACAGCCGTGCCACTTCCTGGAATCGGGTGCGGACCTTCCCCGGGTCCCCGGTGCTCACGGAGATCGACCGGTCGAAGTCCCAGTCGTCCATGAGCTCGAAGAACCTTTGGTGCACCCTCCCCCGAGACGCTACCAGTCTGTCCCGCTCGTGATCTTCGAGTAGCGCGAGATGGACGGAGATCGTCTCGAACAGTGCCTTGTTGATGGCGGGAGAGCTGCGCGGCCCCCCACGCCACTTGCGGAAGGCATGCTCATGGAACAAGTCCTGCGCGCACCGCATGGCCACCCGGAACTCCCGCGCATACTGCTCCCGCCGCTCTTCGGTGAGGGCGTTGATCCGGTACATCGCGTTGATGAGGAACTGATCGAAGTCCTTCTCGGAGTGCTCGGCGGGATTGCTCAGCCGGAAGGCGAGGAAGCGCAGCACCATCTCCCGGTCGGCCATCCGCTCATCGGAAACGCTCCACCGGGTGGCCTCTCCGAAGGCGGGATCCTCGGCCAGGTCGGCGAGGAACTCCCGGACGGGTCCCCGCACCAGCGCGTGCCTCAACTCCTGGGGCTTCAGCGGCATACCACCGGTGTTGATCCGGGAGAACACGTTGTACTTGACGGCCTCAGGGGTGCCCTGCTGCATGATGTGGACCGTGAGCTGGGTCTCCCGCAGCCGAATCTTCAGCCGCCCGGTCAGATCCTGGTACGTGCTGCCGTCGAACCGATAGAGGTAGTCCAGCCCCCGGAGGGTCAACGGGCCGAGGCCGGTGAGCCTTGGTTCCATGAACCGGGCGATGGCGGTGAGCCGCTGGACGCCGTCCACCACGGCCCACTTGTCCTCGTCGTCCTGGGCCATGTGGAAATTGGAGATCGGGATGCGCAGCAGCAGCGACTCGATCAGCCGGCTCTGATCCCGGTCGCTCCAGATTCCGGCCCGGCGCTGGAAGTCAGGCGCGAGGTCGATCATGCCCTCCCGCAGCCGGGACAGCAGCAGGTCCACGGTGGTGGTCTCGGTGTGGATCTTGATGCTGTCGGGCCGGAACGGGGCGGAGATGCCGTCGGCGTCGCTGTAGCCCTCGTCCTCCTCGTCGGAGGGAAGCTCCAGCTCCACGCCGGTCGGCCGTCCGTCGGACCCGATCTCGATGGCCGGCCCCAGCGGCAGGAAGAGCGCGTCCGGCTCGTCGACGTCCTCCGCCGTGGCGTACCGCACCGGCCGGTTCCGCCCGGTGCCCCCGGCACTGCCCTCCAGGTCCGTCATGGTCCCCGCTGCCTCCGCCGCCGCCCGATGCCGTTGCGGCCCAGCCTATAGACGGGCCTTACGGCCTGTCAGCGCGACCGTCCCGGGGCCGCAGGCACCGTCAGCGCGGCAGGTCCAGCTCGGCGGCGACCGTCTTGCCGACAGGGACGCGGTCGAGCACGTCCCACCGGTCGGCGAGCGCCTCCACGAGGAGCATGCCCCGGCCGGTCTCGGCGAGTGGCCGGGGCGCGGGGCGGGGCGCGCCGGGGGCCAGGGGCCGGAGCTCGCCCCGGGTGTCGGACACCTCGATGCGCAGGGTCCGGCCGAGGAGTTTGACTGTGACCTCGAAGTCCCGGCCGGGGACGCGGCCGTGCGTGACGGCATTGGCGGCGAGCTCGGCGACGAGCAGGGCGGCGGTGTCGGACGCCTCGCTACCGTGGGGCACGCCCCAGGAGTCGAGCTGGTGCTGAGCGAGCCTTCGGGCGAGGCGGGCGCCGCGCGGGGTGGAGCTGAAGCGCTGGGTGAACACACGTACGGTGATGGGCTCTTGACGGGACGCAGGCGTGGGCGGCGGTGTCATACGCCCAAATCTGATGGCCGAGCCGTGCCGTTCACCAGGGGAAACGCGCGTACGTCCAGTCGGCGTACGCGCACGGACGGTGGACGGTACGCGTCACCCGGCGTGACGACGGGGGCGAGTCGAGAGCGTGCCGGCAGGGCGACGTCACTTCTCCGGGAGAGTGGGGGCCATCTGGTCGATTCCCGGCCAACGTTCACCACCCCGCCCACCACCTTCACAGCGAGCACACGGACTGTCCCGGCCATGAACACAGGGGCGGGAGCGCGATGGAAGCGCATGAAGGCGTGGCGGACTTCGGCCTCAGCGGCTCTCAGCACGTGTGACGTCCAGATCACCGGGGCCCGGCGCGCCCGCTGCAAGGTGATCGCCGAGCAGCTCGGCTACAGCGACGACCACATCGACGACCGGTTGCCCATGGAACCGTCGTAAGGGTCGCCCGGGCGGCAGACCGTGTCCGGCTGCCGCCCGATGCCGTTCAGCGCGCGGTACTGCGCCGGTGAAGGCGGACTCGGCTGCACGTGGTCAGCATGCCCCCCGCGAGGAGGGTGCCGACCACGCCGACGTTGGAACCGACCACACGGAAACGGCGAGGACGCACACGCACCGGGGACGGTACTCAGGGCAACGGGTGCCCTCGCGATTACGCGCGCCGCGCACCCGCCCTTCACGGCCTGCTTGGGACACCAGGCGCGATCACACCGCGTCGGACACCCCAGAGGCAATCCCGCGGGCAACGCATTCCCTGAGAAATGAACACGGGCAGAGATAGCACTCACGATCGATGACGACCGGTTCGCTTCAAGATCCTGCCCACGGGGTAATCACCACCCAGCTTGCGGCTGGAATTCCCGCGTCCCGGATTCCGGTCGGCTCGCCACCGGAGTGCGTTCAGCAAATCGCATGAGCCAATCGCCCAGAGAGGCAGAACCATGGCAGCGCAGGAGCTTTTCGTCGACTGGACATTCCGCAACGAAGAGAGGACCCGAGCCGTCGGAACCCTGGGCGGCCACCAGGTGACCCTCACCGGGACGGCCACCGGACCGGTGTCGGAATTCAAACCCCTGGGCGCCGCCTATCTCGACGAGAACTGGGAGCAATTCGGGCTGGACCTCTTCACCCCGCAGATGCCCGACTCGGACATGATCGAAATCGTGGGCCTGACCGGCCATTCGTTCACCATCGGGTTCGAGACCGAGGTGCAGGACCTGGTCCTGCACCTGGGATCGCTCGCCTCGACCCTGGTGTTCACAGACCCGGCGAACGTGACGGTCACCAGACTCAGCGGTGACGACGATTTCAAGGCCGAAGGCAACAAGGTCGAAGGCCAGTACCACGAGCCTTCCGACGGCGGGCCCAGCGACTCCAACGGCAGCGTTCGCCTGCGCGGGCGCCAGCCATTCAACTCCCTCACGTTCACCCTGGTGCCGAATCACCCCGTCACCGGACACGACGGCGTGCACTTCCAGCTCGGCGGAAAGGTGGAACCGCTTCAGTTCGTCGACTGGGACAGCCGTAACGAGGAGAGGACCGAAGCCACCGGAAAGCTGGACGGCCACAGGGTGACCCTCACCGGAACGGCTGCCGGACCGGTGTCGGAATTCAAACCCCTGGGCACCGCCTATCTCGACGAGAACTGGGAGCAATTCGGGCTGGACCTCTTCACCCCGCAGATGCCCGACTCGGACATGATCGAAATCGTGGGCCTGACCGGCCATTCGTTCACCATCAAGCTCCAGAAAAAGATGGAGGACCTCGTCATCCATCTGGGATCGCTCGCCTCGACCCTGCTGTTCACAGACCCGGCGGACGTGACGGTCACCAAACTCAGCGGCGACGAAAATTTCCAAGCCGAAGGCAACAAGGTCGAAGGCCTGTATCACCAGCCTTCCGACGGCGGGCCCAGCGACTCCAACGGCAGCGTCCGACTCCACGCGCTCGAGCCTTTCAACTCCCTCACGTTCACCCTGGTGCCGAGGGCACCCGTCATCGGACACGACGGCGTGCACTTCCAGTTCGGCGGGACGCTGAAGCCGTGAGCTGAACTCCGGCAACGAACCGCGACCGCGAGGCCGGCCCCAACCGGGCATCTGCTGCCGTGGGCCGGCGCCCACCACCGCCTGCTTCATCGGACCTCACCTGGCGAGCACGGCCCTCCGGTTCGCCAGGTGATCCCAACAAACCTGTCCGGACGCCTCCGCGTTCGCCAACAATGGTCGCGCACGCTGCGTCAGCGTACGCGCACATTCGGTGGACAGTACGTGTCACCGCGCGTGACGATGGAGCCGAGTCAGTAGCGGTACGGGCGGTGGCGGGTGCGCGGGAGGTGGCCGACAGTGGCCTACGAATGCACGGACGGCGGTACGGGAGCGGGCGGCAGCGGCGAACCGGGGGTGTCGGACAGCCTGCGCACGTTCGGCGCGTTCGTGCAGGCGTTACGGGAGCACGCGGGCCTGAGCCGGGAGGAGTTCGGCGATCTGGTCCGCTTCTCGAAGCACACGGTCGCCTCGATCGAACAGGGCCGGCGCATGCCGGACCGCGACTTCGTGGAACGCGCGGAGGTGGCGCTCGGGAACACGGGGGCGCTGCGGAAGGCGGCGCCGCATCTGACGCGACAGGCGGGGCTGGCGAGTTGGTTCCGGCAGTGGGCGCGGCTGGAGACGACGGCAATCAGCCTGTACACGTACGAATGCCGGGTCGTGCCGGGTCTGTTGCAGACGGAGGCGTACGCGCGGGCGGTGTCGCTGGACGTGCCGCCGCTGCCCGACCCGGAGGAGTTGGAGGAGCGCATCGCGGCGCGGTTGGCACGACAGGAGTTGCTGGCGGTGACGCGGAAACCGCCGACGGCGTTCAGCTTCATCGTGGAGCAGGCGGTGCTGGAGCGGTGGACGGGTGGGGAGCGCGTGACGCGGCAACAGTTCGACCGGCTGCTGGAGTTGATCGAGCGGAACTGGAACGTGGAGTTTCAGGTGATGCCGCTGCGGCAGCCGTCACACGCGGGGATGGATGGGCCGATCATGCTGGCCGAGACGCCCGAAAACCGGTGGTTCGCCTACTCCGAGGGGCAGCAGAACGGACGGCTGATCGCCAACGCGAAAGAGATCAGCCTGCTCCAGCAGCGGTATGCGAAACTGCGCTCACAGGCCCTGACCCCCGAGGACTCGTTGGGCCTGTTGAAGCGATTGCGAGGAGCGCTATGAGCACGTCCGAACTGGCCTGGTTCAAGAGCAGTTACAGCGGCTCGCAGGGTGACGCCTGCATCGAGGTGGCGAAGGGGACGCAGGCGATCCACGTCCGGGACTCCAAGGACCAGCGAAGCCCCGAACTCGCCCTCTCCCCCACCGCATGGGACGACTTCGTCTCCTACGCCGCCCAGGGCTGACCCTCGCGCCCCGCGCCGGAACCGTCCGGCGCGGGGCGCTGCCGTTCACTTGCCCTTGGCGGTGGCTTCCCGTAGCCGCGCGGTGAAGTAGGCGTGCGCCTCACGCATCTCCTTCTCGCGGTCGGCCTTGTAGAAGGGGGCGGTGTAGCCCTCCGGAGGCTCGGAGCGCCCCTGCTTCTGGTAGGCGAGGAACTGCTCGTAGTGGTCCTTGGTCTGGCCGAAGCCGTACGTGTGCCTAGCGCCTGCGATCTTGCGTTCGGTGGCGTCGAACCAAGTGACCGCGTCGAAGTCCTGCATGATCGGGAACCGGGACTTGTACATCGCCGCAAGAGCGTCTGCGCTTACCCCGAGCCATACAGCGACCAGGGCGTCGATCTCCACCAGCGCTGCCCTACGCGCCCGCTCGCTGCGAAGCGGAGTCGCCCGCTCCCACGTTGGGCCGACCTCATGGAGAGGTTGTATGTCCGGCCACTCCACTGCCCAGGGTTCGTAGCCTGGCCACGTCGGTTCGTACAGCTCCTCCCACAGGTCCGCGTAGGCAGAGGTCAGGCAGTTCAGGCGCAGGGTGCGCAACAAGAGGGCTGAATCAAGCGGGTGGTCGACATCTGGCGCTGGCAGCCGTCTCGCTGTAGCCACATCGAGGTTCCGCACCCGAACAGTGCGCAGCAAGTAGTCCACTGGGAGCGACGCCCAGAAGCCAGCCAGCAGTGCAGTGCTCCGGTTGTCGGGCAGAGCACCGCTGCGCAGAGCGTCTACGTGTGCGGCCCCCGGAGGCAACAAGGCTGTGTAGAGCGCCCTCTCCGTATCGGGCGCGATCATCTTGCGCCACGCCACCCGATAGAACTCCGTGTACGGCCGCTGCAGCCGCCGCAGGAGCTCCGCCTCCACCTGCTCCTCGGTCACGTCCGCCGACGCCACCCCGAGCCGCCCGGCCGCGACGTTCCGCGCCCGCGACACCTCACGCTCGGACGCCCTGAGCTGCTCCAGCGTCCTGCCGTCGCTCCACACGTCCTGCACGGCCCGGTACGCCGCCGGCTTGGCGACGTACACGTACTCGGACTCGGGCACGGCCTCGTCCGCCAGCGTCGCCGGGTTGAGGCCCAGGACCTCGCCGCTGCCCTGGCTCGGCTGCTTGAACAGCGGATTGGCCAGGCCGATCTGCGGGCCCTTGAGGATCACCTCGGACCAGTCGGCCGGCCGCCGGACCACACCAGCGTCGTCCGGCGTGTTGTAGTCGATGAGGTCGTCGTCCTTGGCGGTCTTCTCGTTGTAACCACTGCTGATCTGCGGCTCGTACACCGCGAGCCGCAGCGGATAGTCAGCGAGCGCCTCGATCGCGAGCTCCTCGGCTGTACTCACTGGCGACAGCAGCCGGGCCTGGCGGACGGGCTGTGTCTCGTCACCGGTGAGCTTCTGCCACCGGGCGAGCGTCGCTTCGTCCACCCGGACGATCCGTTTGCGGTGCGGGCGTTCATCCCAGCTGTCGCCGTATTTGATCCCAGGGTCCGGAGCCGTTCCGTCATCCTCGGCCGACAGTCGCAGGGCATCCACGGAAACGAGCCATGACAGGTGGTCAAAGTCAATCTCCCCTTCCTGCCCGTAGATGTGCACGCCAAAGTGACTGGCATGACCGACAGGGGGTGGAAAGAAGCGGTTGCCCTGATTCACGAAGTCGCCGTGCACCCGCAGTCTGGTGTAGGCGGCCTCACGCAGACGCCCTTCCTTGTCACCGCTGAAATGCGAGTCCGGATGCACGAGCCCCACCGTGCCCTCGTCAGCCAGGTGTTCCCAGGTACGGCACATGAACGCCCGATACAAGTCCGGACGCGTACCCGAGATGAGCGGATACAGCACAGCACTGCCCAGCAGCTCGGCTGTTCCTGTCGTCCCGGTCAAGTCGCGCAGGTACTCCGTGCGATCGGCCGCGTTCTCCAGAACCGCACTCTTACGCTCCCTCCGTGCTGTGACCGACTGCTTCTCTTCGAGCTGGAACCACGGCTCGAACTCGGCTAGGGCAACGCTCTCGTTCCAGTCCGGCCGCACCCACGGCGGATTCCCCACCTGAAGGTCGAACCCGCCCCCCTTGCCCCTGAACACGTGCGCGAAGTGCAGCTCCCAGTGGAAGAAGCCGTGGCCGTCCTCCGCCTTTATGTCCTTCTCCGTCGTGCCGGCGATGTCCTCCACCGTGTTCAGCCAGGGGAAGCGGAACGGCAGCAGCGCCGCCGGTTCCATGCCGAGGAAGCCCTCCAGACGGTCCTCGACGTCGCCCAGCAGCTCCAGCGCCTCGTCCGGGCTCAGGTTCTCGATGCCCGAGAGCAACGAGTTCTCGGGCATGTCGACCTTGCCGAGGACCTTCTCCAGGAAATCCAGCCAGTCGCCGAAGCTCTGGAGCGGGATGGTCTTCCGCTCAGGCTTCTTCCCGCGCGTCGTACCCGACGAGCTCCGCTTCGGCCCGGTCACCGGCCCCGCGCCCAGTTCCTGCTGCTCGCCGTCCGGGTCGTCGAACAGCCCGGACGCCTGCCACAGTTGGTCCCCAGGTGCCGGGCCGGTCGGCTCCACCGGCTCCTTCGCGACGACCCCCGCGGGCGAGCCGCCCAGCAGTCCCGCAACCGACGACTCGTCGACGAGCCCGCCACCCTTCCCGTACACCGGGTCCGTGCCATCCAGTTCGCCGACCTTGTCCAGCGGCCAGAACCACAGCGCGCACCACGCGTCCATCACGGTCTTGAGCCGCCAGTACGGCGTGCCCTGACGGGTCAGGTCGTCGAGGACCTTCTGCTTGTCTTCTGCTTCCGACGACTGCTCCAGCCAGTCCGCGCCCCACACGTCGATTCGGCGGGCGACCGCCCGCTCGGAGAGTTCCAGACGGGTGGCGACCAGCTGCCACAGGAACTCGGCGCGCCGGGCCACGCCCTGCAACCGGCCCAGCTCCGTCTTCGCCGCCGCCTTCTGCCACCGCTCGTAGCGCTTCTGCCGTGCCTCGTCGGTCTCGTCGCCGCGCTCCTGGAACGGCTTCGGCCCCTTCGGGGCCTTCTGCACGCCCTTGCGCCACGTGCCGAGCGCCTTGGCCTCGTCCTCCGCGAGCTTCTTCGCCTCCGGCTCCCCCGCGACCGCGCCCCAGCCGATCGCCGGCAGCAGGAACTGGTGCACCGCGCCCTCGGGCAGCGGGCCGTCACGGAAGGGCAGGTCGGCCGGCGGCAGGGTGTTCTTCTTCGCCAGCCACGCACCATCGTTGAGAACATCGGCCTTGTAGACCTTCCGCCCCGCGCCGATGAGCGAGTTGCCGCGCCGCAGGTGCAGGCCGAACCACGGCGCCCGCATCCCCGGGTGCATGGAGTTGAGCCACAGCGAGACCTCCGCCAGCTCCACCGCCGTGGCGTTGAGGTCGACGCCGTACGCGTTGTGCAGGGCGATGTACGCCTTGGCCTTCTGGAGCTCGATCTGCCGCAGCTCGGGGTCCACCCGGCGGCCCAGCTCGTGTTCGCGCCGCCTCAGGTACTCGGCGGCCACCTGGTCGATGGCCTCGTTGAGGAACGCGCCCGACCCGAGGGCCGGTTCGCAGATCTTCCACTCCAGGAGTTCCCTGGCCGGGGTGACGGTGTCGTGCTGGTCGAGGCGGTGCTTGAGGGCCAGTTCGACCGTGACCTCGGTGAGGGACTTCGGCGTGTAGTACGAGGCGGAGGTCTGGCGGTCGCGGCCGGCCAGGCGGTAGACGAACGAGTCCCTGGGGTGGACCACCCGCTCGAGCAGACCGGTCTCCTCGTTCGTCCGCTTGACGAAGACCTCGTCCTTGTAGTGCTGGGCGCGTGAGGCGGGGATGGTCCAGCTGCCGCCCGAGGGGTCGCCCCCCTTGGCGACCTCGTACAGCTCCTCCTCGGCGATGGAGCCGGTGTAGGACATCAGGCCCTCGTACACCGCGCCGAGCTGGTTGATGCCGAGCTGGGCGTACGAGATGAACCCGCCGCGTTCCCTCCCCTTGCCCTTGGTGAGCATCAGGCGGCGCAGCACCTTGTGCAGTGTCTCGTTGCGCAGCCGGGTGTCCAGGAACGGGCGGCGCCGCTCGCCCTCGCCGCCCCGGTACGCCGGGTTCTCGATCTGGTCGTCCGAGATGAGGCGGACGGCCTCCTTGGTGAAAAGCTCGGAGCTCAGGGCCTCGAAGCGCAGACCCGCGCTCGTGCTGCGGGCGGCGGCACGGCGCACGCGGTCGGCCTCGCGGACGCGTTCGGTGTGCTCGGCCGGGGTGATCGTGCCGGCGGCGAGCAGCCGGGCCGCCTCGTTCTCCGCCTCGGTGGCCTCGCGGGCGGCGGCCTCGGCCGCCAGGTCCTCGGGCTCGGTGCCGTAGCGGCGGTGGCCGTTCTCGACCTTCTCGAAGAGCAGGTCCAGCGACTCGTACAGGTGGAAGCCTCGCCGGGAGCGTTCGCCGACCAGGTCGCGCAGGACGAGGTCGCCGAGGCGCTGGAGGCCGTAGCCCTGTTCGTACTCCGGATAGTCGGAGGGCAGGATGCCGAGCGTGGGGCTGGCCTCCGCGTAGAGGAGGAACAGGATCCGGTACAGGTAGCGCAGCGACTCGCGGCTGAGCTCCTTGGCCAGCCTGGCGGGGTCGTCGAGCTCGGCCGGGGTGATGCCGTTCTGCGGTTCGCGCAGGCGGTCCAGGACTTCGTTGGCGATCCACTCGACGCTCAGGCGCAGGCCCTCGCGCAGTTCCGTGGAGACGCCGACGGCGTGCTTGCCGGACCTGTCGAGGAAGCCGGCGAGCGGGGCGGTGCCGCCCTCGGCGGGGACGCGCAGCGAGTCGGCGCCGAAGAGTGCGGCCACCGTGTCGAGTTCACCGCCGTGGCGGTCGTCGCGGCGGTTGAGCGCCGCGTCGAGGTCGGCGGCCAGGTAGCGGCCCTCGTGCCAGGCGAGGCGGTCGGCGAGGACGATGACGCCGCCGACGAGCAGGAGGACGTAGCGCGGGGGTGTGTCGCAGGCGAAGAGGAAGTCAGTGAGCGCCTTGGCGTCCTCCAGCGGAGCCGCCGACGCCTCCAGCGCCACAGGGTGGAGCAGGCGGCCGGCGCCGTCCGGGTCGAGCGCGGCGTCGGGCTCGGTGGTCCAGCCGCAGGAGACGGCGTACAGGCCGGTTTCTGCGTGGGCGACCTGGAGGGTGTACGCGTGGTCGGAGCGGTGGACGGTGACCGTCTGCTCGTGGGCGTCGGTGTAGCCGAGGGCGTGCAGGGTGTCCAGATGGACCTCGGTGAACCGCTTCCGCCAGCCTTCGGGTTCGGGCGCGCCCGGGTCGGCGAGCGCTTCCGCGTCCTCGGTGAGGGCGGCGCGGCCCGCGAAGTAGGGACCGCGCAGGGCACGCAGGCCCTCGCGGGGGGTGCGGGCGCGCGGAGGCACGGAGCCCGCATCGCCGCCCCGGCTGCGGGCCTCGGCGACGGCGTCGGTGTACCGGCGGCGTTCCTCTTCCTCGAACGCGGCCCAGCGGGCGAGGAGGCCGTCCTTGGCCTTGAGATCCTTGGGGAGGACTTCGGCGAGATAGTGGGCCGAGAGGTAGTCGCCGTGGTTGACCAGCGAGTCGTACGTCACGTCAGATCTCCGCCTGGGCGTCGGACGGGTGAGAGTCGATGGCGACAGGTGCCGTCGCGGAACCGGCGTCGGGGGCGTCCGGGTCGCCAGGGCGATCGAGGACGGCCAGGACGCGCAGCAGCGGACGGCCGGTGGTGTGCAACTGGTCGAGCAGCCGGGCCAGTTCGTCGGCGGTCTCCTCGACGAGGCGTTCGCGGCGGCCCGTGATGCCGGGCAGCAGCGAGTCGGTACGCCACCGGGCGACATGGTCGCGGTAGCCGGCGAGGGGCTCGCTGATCTGCTCCTCCCACGCGGCCCTCCCCGCCTCCAGGTGTGCGCGTGCGGCGGCGACGGCGGCCGGGACGAGGGCCTGGAGGCGGTCCAGATCGCGCGGCCCGCCGGTACGTGCGAGCCGGGGGCCGACCTTCCCGTCGCGCAGCGCGTCCGCCATGGGGCGCACCTCGGGTGTTCCGGTGCCATCGGCGTCGAGGCCGGTCACGGCCATCCAGCGCACGACGGTGGGGCGGCCCAGTGCGTTGGAGTGAATGCCCTGGACGAGGAACACCGGTCCGTCGACGTGGGGCGTGGTGATGACCGGAGCCTCCTGCCGGCCGAACTCGACGAGGACCTTGTCCGTCAGCCACTCCACCACCGGGTGGATGTCGGTGAGGAAGGAGACCTCCGGCCACATGGTGCTGCTGCTGTCCCTGGCCTCGGTGAGCTTGCGCTGCGCGAGCGTGCGATCGAAGGTGACCAGCATCCGCTCGGCGACACGCTGCTCCTTGAGATAGGAGGGCGGCAGCGCCTTGAGGCGGTGGAGCAGGTCGGGGGCCATCGCCGGGGAGAGCGAGAAGTACGCGCCGCCCTTGGCGTCGCTGCCGGACGACAGGCCGATCAGGTCCTCGGCGCGCTCCTCGTAGACCTCGTCGAGGGCGGTGGAGACGAAGTCGGCCGTGTCGCCCTCGAAGAGGGAGATCAGCTCGGCGCGCGGGGGCAGCTCGTGCTCGGTGATCGTGCCCACCTGGCCGAACAGGTCGGCGAGCGCGGTGTCGTCGGCGGGGGCGGATTCCAGGAATTCCTCGACCGTGCCGCCCCGGACGAGTTCCCTGATGAGCCGGCGTTCCTCCTCCTCGGCCCGGTAGAAACCGGACACGGCCTCGGCCGTGCCGTCCAGCTTGTGCGCCTCCTCCTCCCGCAGGAGCAACTTCTCGGCGACCGTGCGGTCGTCCTTGGCGCCGGGGACGGCGGAGGTGAGGATCAGCGCCCGGAACTGGGGCTCGTGCTTCTGCCCGTACCGGTCGATACGGCCGTTGCGCTGCTCGATGCGGATCAGCGACCACGGGATGTCGTAGTGGATCAGGTGGTGGCACTGGCGGTGCAGGTTGACGCCCTCGGAGGCGACATCGCCGGTGAACAGCAGCCGGACCGGGTTGTCGGCCAGGCCGAACGCCTCCAGGACCTTGTTCTGCTCGTCGTCGCTGAGTCCGCCGTGCATGACCGTGACGGCCTTCGACGTGGCGTCCGCGCCGACGGGGAAGCCCAGACGGGCGGGGACGACCTCGGACAGCCATGTGAGCGTGCGGACGCGTTCGGAGAAGACGACGGCCCGGGTGGTGGACCGGGGGCCGACGCCGATCTCCTTCAACTGCTCGACGAGGGCGTCGAGTTTGGCGGAGTCGCCGGGTGCGGTGCCGTCGCCCATGCCCGCGACGATCTCCCGCAGCCGGGCCAGGGCCGCCTGCTCCGGGGCGATGGCCGGGTCGGGCCGCAACCCCTTCTCCTCGGCCTTGCGGACCCGGTCGCCGAGCGAGGCGATACGGTTGGCGACCGTCTCACCGAGGGCCATGTGGGAGGACAGGAACGTCTTGAGCAGGTTGTAGGCGAAGAGCTGCTCGGTGGCGACCGAGGTGCGGTCCTGGTCGGCCGTGCCGAAGTCCGTACTCGCCGGCGGCGCGGGGAGCCAGTGCTCGACCAGCTCGGCGAAGATCCGTTCCTCCGCCTCCGTGGCGGCGCAGTGGAGGGACACGGTGGGGCCGCGGTCGGGCCACTCGGTGCCCATCTCGTCCCGCACCTCGGGGCTGACCTTGGTCCGCCGGATGTAGAGGTGTCCCAGGTCCTGTGCCGGGTCGTAGTGGTCGGGGTCGGCGATGGCGGCCGGGTCGAGCAGCGAGATCAGGTCGGCGAAGGAGCGCTTGTCGCCGTTGTGCGGGGTGGCGCTGGCGAGCAGCAGGGCGTCCGTGCGCGGGGCGAGGATCTCGGCGAGGGCACGGCGCTGGCTGCCGGGGTTGATCAGGTTGTGGGACTCGTCGATGACGACCGCGTCCCAGCGGATGCGCTCCAGGTGGTGCCGGTACTGGCCGATGTTCTTGAGCGTGTCCACGGAGATGATCACGCGCTTGTAGTGCGTGAAGGGATTCCGGCCCGCCGGGATCTCCCGCTGGATGCGCTGGACGCCGAGGGAGTCGAGCCGCACGAGCGGGATCGAGAAACGCGTCCACAGCTCGTGCTGGAACTGCTCCAGGATGCTCTGCGGGGTCACGACCAGGATGCGCTCACCCCGGCCGCGGCGGATGAGCTCCGCGAGGGTCAGGCCGATCTCCAGGGTCTTGCCGAGGCCGACGACGTCGGCGATCAGGACCCGGGGGCGGAGGTTGCGCATGGACAGGGCGAGTTCGGCGGGGCGCTGCTGGTAGACGAGCGGGTCGAGCAGGAAGCGGTCGGTGAGCGCCAGGCCCCGCTCCGACTGCGGCAGCGGCGTCTTGCGCAGCACGGCTTCGATGAAGAGGCGGCTGCGCCGGAAGTACGAGGAGGTGTCGGGGACGAGGCGCGTCTTCTCCGGGTCGAGCAGCTCCACGTCGTCGATCCCGCTGAAGAAGACCGCTTCCTCGTCGCGGACGAACTCGGAGACGCCGACCGCTTCGATCTTCTCGCCGTCGTGGTCGGTGGGAACGGTGTTGCGGACGAGCCACTCCTCGTCACGGACGAGGATCTGCGCACCCGGCGGGAACCGGGTCTCCCCCTGCGTCGCCCCCTGGTCGGTCACCCGCGATCCCTCCGTCGTCCCCTGCGCGTGCGGCCCTGCGCCTCGCAGCCCTGCGACGGCAAGTCTGTCACGGCGGCGGGGGCGGCCGTGCGTGCCTGGAGAAGGGGCAGCGTCACACCTCAGAAGCGCGCCTCACGTGCGTAGGCGGCACGGATCCGTTCGGCGATCCGCAGGGGTGCGGTGGGGCGGACTCCGGTGGCGCCGCGGCCCCGGGGCGGGGGCCCGCCCTGCCCGGCGGCCACGACGGACGGGACGGCGTCCTCGGGTTCCTCGCCGGGGTCGCCGTCGACGGGATGTGGCTCCGCTCCGGCCGGCGCCGACACACCCGCCTCCTCGTCGTCCTCGGTCGCTGCCACATCGACGGCGCTCGGCGTGTAGGCAGGCTCACCGGCTCCGGCCTCGAAGGCGGGTGCGGGGAGCTGAGGCACGACGATCTCAGGAGTCAGGTCGGTAAGGCGGCGCTTGGCCTGCAGCGCCGTCAGGCCCAGGCCGCGGATGACGCGGACAAGCCGCTCGATGACCTGAGGAAGAGCGGGCCGGGCCGTCGGGTCCACGGCCAGCATGTCCGTGATCAGGGGCGCGAGCTCCGACGGCAGACCGGTCAGGTCCGGACGGGTCTCGGGATCCTCGATCTTCAGAGCGACGGACTGCCAAGTCGGCCCCTCATACGGATAGTGCCCGGTCGCCGCGAACAGCAGCACCGCGCCCAGCGCGTAGACATCGGCCGACCGGTCCAACTGGTGCTCGCCCCGGGCCTGCTCCGGCGGCATGCACAACACGCTGCCGACGACGAAGCCGGTGGCCGTCAGGGTGGTGCGGCGTTCCGCGAAGACAGCCAGACCGAAGTCGATCACCTTGGGGCCGTACTCGGCCAGCAGGATGTTCTGCGGCTTCAGGTCCCGGTGGAGCAGGCCCGCCTCGTGCACCGTGCCGAGCCCCTCGGCCAGCAGCGCCCCGAGGCTCGCGGTCTCGGCGAGCGGGAGAGGACCGTGCCCGGACACGAAGGTGCGCAGATCCGGTCCGGGCACGTACTCCACCGCCAGCCAGGGCTGATCCGCGCCCGCGTCCGCCCCCACGAAGGCCGCGACGAACGGACCGTACACGGTGCGCAGGCTCTCCACTTCGGACAGGAAGCGGGCACGGGTGTCCTCGTCGAGCACCGAGGGCTTGATGACCTTCACGGCGGCCTGGTGTCCGGCCACGGACTCGCCGAGGAACACCTGGCCCATCCCGCCGGACCCGATGCGGCACACGAGGGCGAAGCCCCCGATCGTCTTCGGGTCGTCGTCCCTCAGTGGCTCCATGGTGCTGCGTCTCCCCCTTGCGGCCTGCGTGCCGTCGCTCCGGACGTGAACGGCCCATGGCCCGAAGTCAGTTTATGCGAGGCGTCGGGCACGCTCCGTGCCGCAGTCCCGGGCCCTGCCGGGCCGTCATGTCCGGTGGCGTGCGGTGAAACGCACTGGCGTCTCCCAGCCGCGGGATCCCTTTCGCGCGGGGCACGCGCGGTTGTAGCACCGCCAGCGCCAGTCCCCGTTCTTCCGGCGGCGCAGGTCCACCTCGTCGAGCTGGCACGCCCCGCAACGCGGCGGCCGTGCGAAGTCCTCCGCATGTTCGTGGGTGAGGATCCTGCGTGCGAAATGGCCGCCGTGGATGGTGAGCATGACCTCGCGTGAACGGCTCTGCGACAGGGAGTTGAGGCTGCCGAGGAGGACCGTGCGCTCGTCGATGACGACGATCTTCTGGTGCATCACATTGACCGGTACGACGGTCGACACCACAGCGCGTAGCTGTTTCACCAGGGCGGCCTGTTTCTTCTGTCCGGTGTCGTACGGGTCGCGGACGAAGACCCGCACTGAGGCGCTGAGAGCCGTCACGCCGAACTGCGCCTGCGCGACGCCGTCTTCTTGGCCGCGGGCTTGGACTCCGTCCGGGACGCACTCTTCGAGGCCGTCTTCGAGGTCGACTTGGTGGTGCTCTTCGACGCCGCCTTCTTCGCCGTCTTCGCCGTCTTCGCCGTGGACTTCGTCGCCGCCCTCTTGGCCGGGGTCTTCTTCGCGGCCTGCCCGGTCGACTTCTTCGTCCCGGACTGCTTGGGCGCGGCCCGGCCCTTGATCGGCGTGACCTCGGCGACCTCCTCCTCGCCCCGCGCCTCCTTCGCCGCGCGCACGCTGTTCTCCAGTGCCGCCATGAGGTCGATGACCTTGCCTCCGGCGCGTTCGGCAGGCGATTCCATCTCCGGTGCCGTGACCCCGCCCTCCACCTTGGCGGCGATCATGGCCTCGACCGCCTCGCGGTAGTCGTCGTGCAGGGACTCGATGTCGACCTCGCCGAGCGTGTCCATCAGGGCGTCCGCCAGGTCGAGTTCGGCATCCCGCACGGTCACGTCGGCCTGCGGCGCCACGCCCTCCGGGGTGCGGATCTCGTCCGGCCACAGCAGGCCGTGCATGGCGACCACACCGCCCACGACCCGCAACATGCCGAGCCGTTCCCGGCCGCGCAGGGCGAACTTGGCGATGGCGACCTTGTCGCTGCGTTTGAGTGCCTCGCGCAGCAGCGTGTACGGCTTGGCGGCCGGCACTCCGTTGGGCGACAGGTAGTAGGCCGCGTCCATCTGCAGCGGATCGATCTCGGAGGAGGGCACGAAGGCGACGATCTCGATCGTCTTCGCCGTGGGCAGCGGCAGGAAGGCGAGATCCTCGTCGGTGATCGGGATCATCGATCCGTCCGCGTCCTCGTACGCCTTGCCGATCTCGGCGTTCGTCACCTCCTTCTCCTCCAGCTCGCACACCTTGCGGTAGCGGATCCGGCCGCCGTCGGCTTCGTGGATCTGCCGGAAGGACACCGAGTGGTTCTCGGTGGCGTTCACGAGCTTGATCGGGATGCTGACCAGTCCGAAGGAGATCGCACCGTTCCAGATGGATCGCACGTTTCATCCCTTCCGTCCGGGATTCGTGGGATTCTCATCGTATGACGCCGATCACGGAGGTGGATGGGCGGCGGCTGGCGCTCACCAATCTGGAGAAGGTCATCCACCCCGCCACCGGGACGACCAAAGGCGAGATCCTGCACTACTACGCCGTCACGGCCGAGGCGATACTGCCCCACCTCCAGGACCGGCCCGTCTCCTTCCTGCGGTATCCGGACGGCCCCGACGGGCAGGTGTTCTTCACCAAGAACCCGCCGCCGGGCACACCCGACTGGGTGCGCACGGCCCCCGTCCCACGGTCGGAGGATCCCGGCGCCCGCCAGGTGGTCGTGGACGATCTGGCGTCGCTGGTGTGGGCGAGCAACCTCGTCGTCGAGTTCCACACGCCGCAGTGGCGTGCCGAGAAGCCGGCCGTCGCCGACCGCATGGTCTTCGACCTCGACCCGGGCGTCCCCGCGGGCGTCGCCGAGTGCTGCGAGGTGGCGCTGTGGCTGCGCGAGCGGCTGGCGGCGGACGGGCTCGACGCCTACGCCAAGACCTCGGGCGCCAAGGGGCTGCATCTGCTCGTACCACTGGTTCCGACACCGTCCGAGACGGTGTCGGCGTACGCCAGGGCGCTGGCCAAGGAGGGCGAGGCGGCGATGCCCCGGCTGGTTCTGCACCGGATGGCGCGCTCGCTGCGGCCCGGGAAGGTGTTCGTCGACCACAGCCAGAACGCCGCCGCCAAGACGACCGCCACGCCCTACACCCTGCGGGCCCGCCCCGAGCCGACGGTGTCGGCGCCGGTGACGTGGGAGGAGGTGGAGGCGCGGCGCGGCCTGGCCTTCCGCCTCGGCGACATCGCGGCGCGGCTCGACCGGTACGGGGAGTTGCTCGGCCCGCTCACCGACCCGGACGGCGCCGGGCGCCTGCCGTGAGCGTGCCCAGGCCGCCGGTGAAGGTCGCGGCGGCGGAGTCGGTGACCGTGCTGCCACGCGAAGCGGGCCTGGCGTACGAGCCCAAGTTCGACGGCCACCGGATGGTGGTCTTCCAAGTGGGTGGCGAGGTGCTGCTCCAGGCCCGGTCGGGACGGATCGTCACGGCCGCGTTCCCCGATCTCGCCGAGGCGGCCGCGCGGCTGCCGGACGGCACGGTGCTCGACGGCGAGGTGGTGGTGTGGCGCGACGGGCGTACGGACTTCGCCGCCGTGCAGAGGCGGGCCGCGGCCACCCCGGGCCGGGCACCGGGGCTCGCGCGCTCCCTGCCCGCCTCGTACGCCGCCTTCGATCTGCTCGCCGAGGGCGGCGAGGACCTGCGGCGGCTGGCCTACGCGAAGCGGCGGAAGCGGCTGGTGGCGCTGGTGGGGCCGCTCGGGCCGCCGCTCCAGCCGGTGCCGATGACGCTGGACGTGACGGAGGCGGAGACCTGGTTCGAGACGCTGCCCGCGATCGGCGTCGAGGGACTGGTGGTCAAGCGGCTCGACCAGACTTACCGGAGCGGTGCGCGCGCGTGGCGGAAGCTGCGGCACACCAGCAGCCGGGACGCGGCCGTGGTGGGCTTCACGGGCGGAGCGGCGCGGCCCGCGGCGCTGGTGCTCGTGCTGCCGGACGACGACACCCCGGTGGTCTCCAGCCCGCTTCCCCCAGCGCTGCGGTCCCAGGCCGCGGTGGCGCTCACCGGGCGAGTGGGGGTCGGGACCGGGACCGCGATCGCGCCGGGGCTGGGCGAGATCGGCTACCGGACGGTGGAGCCGGGGCTGACGGCGGAGGTGGAGCAGCGCACGACGCGGCACACGGTCACGACGGTGGCCCGGCTGCGACTTCCCGAGGAGATGGATTCACCGGAGTCGGATTAATCAAGTTTGACTAGGAGTCCCGGCGGGCAGCACTTCGGGACGAGGCACCAGTCAAATGTGATGAGCCGAGGAGACAGAGTGACGCGACTGCCCGACACCGGATACATCCCGACCGCCGAGGAGCTGGCGAGCATCCAGGAGTGGTTCGCCGCCTACGACGCGGTGAGCGCCAAGCGCGACGTCGAGCGCATGGCGGACATGGCCGTCTTCCCGCTCAACCTGGTCAGCGACGACTCGGCGGGCAACGGCGCCTCGGCGCAGTGGGACCGGCAGCAGTTCGTGCGGACGATGACGCAGGTGATGGGCGACGGCAGCGACGACATCACGTTCGAGTCGGTACGGACGCCGGTGCTCCTCTCGCCCGCCATGGCCGTGGTCTTCACGGACTCGACCATGACCATGGAGGGGCGGACGCAGCACCTGCGGTACGCGGACATCCTGATCCGGCAGGAGGGCCGGTGGGCGTTCCAGACCATGCTGCAGGGCGGCTGGGGCGACAACCTCCGCTGACGGCGCGACCTCACCGGGCGCCGCGCGCGGTTCAGACCGCCAGCCAGGTGCGTCTGTCCCGTGCCATCGCGTACAGCGCCTCGACCTCGGCCGGCTTCAGCACCCCGCCGAGCCGTGCCAGCGCTGCCACCTCGTCGTCCCGCAGGATGCGGACATCCTGCGGGACGGCCTCCGTCTCCAGACGCGCCGCGCCCACCACGGCCAGGACCGGCCGCACCGGCGTGGCCAGCGCGTGGGCGGCGCGCTCGGCCCGGCGGCGCACCGCCGCCGCGTATCCGTTCGCCGGTCCGCGGCCCACCCGCACCACGGGTCCGGCGACGCGGACCCGGGTGCCTTGCGCCGCGAGGGCGCGTACGGCGAGGACGCCGCCGGGGCCGACGGCGAGGTGGTCGATCCGGTCGGCACCGGGCAGCGGTACGCAGTGCACGGTCCGCCATCCAGCACCCTCCAGCCGGTCCAGCGCGTCGCCGAGGCGCTGCTGGGCCGCCAGGTCGGCACGGCGGGGATCCCTGCGGATCCGGGGCAGGCCCGGTGGGGGCCGCGGGTCCAGCTCGGCGTACAGGGCCTCACCCGGGCGGTTGGGCGCCAGGTCGTCGTCCGGGTGCAGGGCGAGCCGGGCCAGCTCCGCCGAGGAGGGGACGGGCGGCGGCCCGACGGTGAGGTCACCGGTCGTATAGGGGGCGAGCGCCGCGAGCGCGTCGTCCCTGTACCGCTCCAGAACCACACTGATCCGGCCGTTGTCGGGGTCGTACCAGGCGACGGTAGGGCCGCCCGGAAGATTCACGTACAGCCTGTTACGGCCCCCTGCCCGTGCGGGCGTCACCCTCAGTCCCTGCATGACACCACCACCCCTGACCATGGGAGCAGCCATGGCGTCCGGGGGCAACATCCTGCGGTCCGACAAGCGGCGTGATACCGGTCGCCCCGTCCGGGTCGTGGGGCACACTCTCCCCAGACACAAGGACGATGCAGGAGTTCTTGGGAGGGGGGCAACGGTGTTCGCGGGGATCGACGAGGTCGACTGGGCCTCTCTGGCGCACGCCTACGGCCCGGCAGACGATGTGCCGGAGTTACTGCGCGGACTGGCCTCCGCGGATCCCGAGGAGCGGGAGCACGCGCTCGACGCGATGTACGGGGCGGTGCACCACCAGGGAGACGTCTACGATTCGACGCTCGCGTGCATCCCGTTCCTGATGGAGCTGGTGGCCGACCCCACGGTCGAGGACCGGGGCGGCATCGTCGAGCTGCTCACCAGCATCGGCGGCATCGATCTGGACGGCGACGACGAACTGGACCCGGACGACGAGGAGTTCGAGGGGGCGGCGAACTACGCGATGGCGGCCTCCGCCGTCACCGCGGGCGCCGACGTCTTCCTGCCCCTGGCCGGGGACCACGACCGTGGGGTGCGGCTCGCGGCCCCGCTCGCCCTCGCGACGCTGCACAGCGACCCCGTGCGGGTGCTGGGGAAACTGCGGGAGAGGTTCGACGAGGAGGAGGACAACGAGGTACGGCTCGCCTTCATCGACGCGGCGGGCCGGATAGCGCTGCGGCACCAGTGCCTGACGCCCGAGGTCGTCGCCTGGCTGATGAAGATCGGCGGCCCGGCCTACTGCGCGGGCCTGCGACTGGGCGCGATCGCCCAGCTCGCCCGCTGCGCGCCCGCCGCCCTGCCCGCGGACGTGGTGCCGTGGGTGACGGGGCTGCTGCGGGAACTGCGTGCGGAGCCCGTGGTGGTGGCAGCGGCCGCCGAGATGCCGGCGCCGCCCGTGCCGGGGGCGCAGCGGGAGATGCGGGCGGCCGCCGTCGCGGGCCGGGTCGCGCCGTGGACGGCGGACCTGCTGCGCACGCTCCACGCGGGCCTCGGCGACCGGGTGGACGACCGGATCGCGCTGGTGGCCGACCAGTTGTGCAGCCCGGACCGGGGCCAGCGGATCGACGGTGTACGGATGAGCGAGGCGCTGCTGCGGACGCTGCGCGGTGCCTACGACGAGCTGGTGGGTCTGATCGGCGAGCAACTCGCGGATCCCGAGCCGCGGCTCGGCGACGCCGCCGCCGTGGTGCTCAAGGGTCTGTTCCAGCTCGCCACACCCGCCACGGACGCGCTGATGGAACGGGTGGCGGCCGAGCCGCACGGCTGGGTGCGCGAGTGGGACGCCGGGCCGCCGACGCTCGGTGCGGCGGTCATGGCGCTGGTGCGGGCGGGCGACCCGCGGGTCGTGCCCGTACTGGCGCGGATCCTGGAGCGCGAGAAGGCGCCGAGGGATCTGGGCCGGTCGCTGGACCGGCTCGGCACGGCGGCGGCACCGCTCGGACCGGCTCTGTGCGACCGGCTGGCCCGCGTACCGCTCGACGACACGCTCCACGAACAGGCCGGACCGCTGCTCCACGGGCTGTCCGTGCTGCGGGCGGCCGACACGCTCCCCGGGGCCGTGCCCGCGGTGCTGCGGGTACTGCGGGGCGCTCCCGCGTACCGGCGCGAGTGGGTGACCGAGTCGGCGCTGCGGGCGCTGACCGCGTTCGGTCCCGCGGCGCACGAGGCCGTGCCGGAGCTGCGCCGGCTGATCGCCGGCCCGCACGGCGGGCGGCCCGGCGACACGGGACTCCCGGCCGCGCTGACGGCGCGGGCCGCGGGGGCGCTGTGGGCGATCGAGGGCGATGCCGATGCCGTGCTGCCGGTGCTGTGCGCCGTGCTGAACGGGCCCGACCTGGGGGCCCGGCGCACGGCCGCCGCGGTGCTCGGCGCTCTGGGGCCGGCCGGCGCGCCGGCCGCGCACCCGCTCGGCGGGCTGCTGTGGTCGGCGGAGCCGTGGACGCGGGTGGAGTCGGCCGCGGCACTGTGGCGGGTCAGCGGCGACCCGGGACGGGCGTGGCCGGTGCTGCGCCGGGCCTGGGGCGAGCTGCCGCACTCCCGGGTGCCGGTCGCGGCGGCTCTCGCGGAGATGACGACGCGGGGCGCCGAAGGCGCGGACCGGCTGGTCGACGGCGAACTGCTGTCCGTACGACGGCACAACGCAATCGACGCGGGGGCGGACGGCCACGACATCTTCACGGACGAGCGGCTGCTGAGCCTGTGCCGACAGGCGGTCACGGGCGGTCCCTGACCGCCCGCCGCCCGGCTGTCGGCGGTTCCTGACGGCCCGCGACCCCGGCTGTCGGCGGCTCCTGACCGCCGCACGCCGGCCGTCCCGCGTACGCCGCGGGCTCCTGACCGCCCGCGCCCGTGGCCTCGCGTACGTCATGGCCCCGGGGCGCGCCCATGGCGGCGCGTGCGCGATGCTGGACCTCTACGGAGGGAATCGGAACATGATCATTTTCGGCACCAAGGGCTATCTGTACCAACTGGCGATCCTGACGCTGGTGTGCGGCCACTGCGGCAACCCGTCGGCGCACACGCTCCGTAAGCGCGTCACGAAGTTCACGCTGTTCTTCGTGCCGCTGTTCCCCATTTCGACGAAGTACGCGACGCAGTGCACGTTCTGCGGCGCGGAGCAGCGGCTCACGGCCGAGCAGGCGGAGCAGCTCCAGTGGCAGGCCTCTTCCGCGCCGTCGGCCGGACAGCCGGCAGGCGGACAAACGGTGCGCCCGAGCGAATGAGCCGACGGGCCGGTGACCGCCCGGTGCGGCCGTGCCGGAGTCTGCCCCGTCGGCCCGCCGCCCGGTCCGCCCCCGCGAGGAGACCGGGGAAGGCGAGCCCGTACCGCCCGATGAGGCACGGGCGCCCGGCGGTCGAACTGGTCGTGGACGGCACGGTGGTGACGGTCCGCGACCACAGGCCGGGCCCACCGTTGACATAAAGGGGCAAATACTCTTACAGCTTGCTACGTTGCGTGGCATGACCGCAACGACGGCGGAGCCGGAGCCCGAACCGCCCGAACCGCGCCCCGCCAAGCGGCGGGGCGTGGAGCTGTCGCTCCTCGTCTGCGCCGTCCTCATCTCTGTCTACGGCTATGTGGCCGTCGGCCTCGCCCGCCAGGGCGCCGTGCCCCCGGACACGGTGGGATACGGGGCCGGCCTCGGTCTCCTCTCCCTGCTCGCCCATCTCGCCGTACGCCGGCGCGCCCCCTACGCCGACCCCTTGCTCCTCCCGATCGCCGTCCTGCTCAACGGCATCGGGCTGGTGCTGATCTACCGGCTCGACCTGGAGACCCCCGGCGACGTCGCCGCGCCCACCCAGCTGGTGTGGTCCGCACTCGGCGTCGCCCTGTTCATCGCCTCCGCCGTCGCCCTCCACGACCACCGGGTGCTCCAGCGCTATGCGTACGTCAGTGTCGTCGCCGCCCTCGCCCTGCTCTGCGCACCGATCCTCTTCCCCGCCGTGAACGGGTCCCGCATCTGGATCCGCGCCGGTGAACTGTCCATCCAGCCGGGCGAGTTCGCGAAGGTGCTGCTCGCCGTGTTCTTCGCCGCGTATCTCGCGGCCAACCGCGGCGCTCTCGCGCACACGGGGCGGCGGCTGTGGCGGCTCCGGCTGCCCGCCGGGCGCGTGCTCGGCCCGGTGCTCGCGATCTGGCTGCTCAGCGTGGGCGTCCTGGTCCTGGAGCGGGATCTCGGTACCTCGCTGCTGTTCTTCGGGCTGTTCGTCGTGATGCTGTACGTGGCCACCGGCCGGATCGGCTGGATCGCCGTCGGTCTGCTGCTCGCAGCGGCCGGTGCGTACGCCGTCGGTTCGCTCGAACCGCACGTCCACGGCCGGGTGCAGGACTGGCTCGACCCGTACGCGAGCATCGAGGCCGGACAGGGGCCCGGACAGCTCGCCCAGTCGCTGTTCGCCTTCGCCACCGGCGGGTTGCTCGGCACCGGCCTCGGACTCGGCCACTCCGTCCTCATCGGCTTCGCCACCAAGTCCGACTTCATCCTCGCCACTGCGGGCGAGGAGCTCGGCCTCGTCGGACTGACCGCCCTCATCCTGCTGTACGCGCTGCTCGTGGCCCGCGGCTACCGCGCCGGACTCGCCCTGCGCGACGCGTTCGGCGGACTGCTCGCCGTCGGGCTCTCCTCCATCCTCGCGCTCCAGGTGTTCGTCATCGCGGGCGGTGTGACGGGGCTGATCCCGCTCACCGGCATGGCGATGCCGTTCCTGGCCCAGGGCGGCTCGTCCGTCGTCACCAACTGGGTGATCGTCGCCCTGCTCATCCGCCTGAGCGACTCGGCGAGGGCACCGGGACCCAGGGCCGCCGAGCCCGGCGCCGTCGTCGCGGAACCGGCGGTCGGCCGGTGACCCGCTGCATGCGGCACGCCGCCGCGTTCTGCGTGCTGCTGCTGGCCGCGCTCCTCGTCAACGCCGCACGGGTGCACCTCGTAGAGGGTCCCTCCCTCGTCGACAACCCGGCCAACCGCCGTACCGCCATCGCCCGTTATGCCGACCCGCGCGGTGACATCGTCGTCGACGGCAGGCCGGTCACCGGCTCCCGGGACACGGGCGGCCGACTGCGGTACGAACGGACCTACCCGCACGGCCCGCTGTACGCCCCGGTCACCGGTTACGCCTCCCAGACGTACGGCACCTCGCTGCTGGAGAGCATCGAGGACGGCATCCTCTCCGGCACCGACCCGCTGCTCTCCCGGCTGCCGCTCTGGAACGACCTCAGTCGCGGCCGCACGCCCGGCGGACGGGTCGTCACGACCGTCCGGGCAGCGATGCAACGGGCCGCGTACGAGGGGCTGCACGGGCGCCGGGGCGCCGTCGCGGCGGTCGAGCCCGCCACGGGCCGCATCCTGGCACTGGTCAGCAGCCCCTCGTACGACCCCGGTGAGTTTGCGGGCTCAGGGGAGGAGGCCGCGGACGCGTGGGTTCGGCTGAACGGCGCCCCCACCCGGCCGATGCTCAACCGGGCGATCCGGCAGACGTACCCGCCGGGGTCCGCGTTCAAGATCGTGACGGCCGCGGCGGCGCTGGAGTCGGGCGTGGTCGACGACGTGGACGCGCCGACCCGCACCCCGGACCCGTACGTCCTGCCCGGCACCGGCACCAGGCTGCCCGACGCTGCCGAGGGGTGCGAGAACGCCTCGCTCGCGTACGCGATCCAGTGGTCGTGCAACTCGGTGATGGCCGGGCTCGGGGCGCGTGTGGGCCTGTCGGGGATGGTGGAGGCCGTCGCGGGGTTCGGCTTCAACGACGCGGGGTTGCGCATCCCGGCGGCGGTCTCGCGGTCGAACTTCGACACCGACATGTCCGTGGACCAGCTCGCGCTCTCCTCGATCGGGCAGTTCAACACGACCGCCACACCGCTGCAGATGGCGATGGTCTCGGCGGCCGTCGCCGGCGGCGGTTCCCTCAGACGTCCGTATCTGGTCGAGCGGGTGACCCGGGCGGACGGCTATCCGGTGGCGCAGTACGGCCCCCGGGCCTACCGGCAGGCGATGAACCCGGCCACGGCGATGCGGCTGCGGCGTCTGATGGTGCAGGCCGTCGAGGAGGGCACCGGGACCAACGCGGCGATCGACGGCGCGATCGTGGGCGGCAAGACCGGCACGGCCCAGCACGGCGTCGGCAACACCGGTACGCCGTACGCCTGGTTCATCTCCTGGGCGCAGGACCGCAACGCGGCACAGCCCGCGGTCGCCGTGGCGGTGGTCGTGGAGGAAGCGGCGGCGGACCGCGAGGTGATCAGCGGCGGGGGCAGCGCGGCGCCGATCGCCCGCGCGGTGATGGAGGCGGCGCTGCGACACTGACGGCATGGATGTGGCGCAGGCACTGGAGACCATCGGACGGCTCGATCCCGCGCTCAGCGCCTTCGTCGAGGTCTGGGACGAGCGGGCTCGTGCGCAGTGCCGCGCGGTCGATCCCGGGCTCCCGCTCGCCGGGCTGCCGTTCGCGGTGAAGGGGCGGTCGGGCATCCGCCCCCGTAGCCCTTCGGACGCGGGAGGGGCCCGCACGTACGCGGCCCGCCGGCTGATCGCGGCGGGCGCGGTCCCGGTCGGGTCGACGTCGGTGCCCGGCCCCGGCACGTACTGGCAGACCTGGGGCCTCGGCGCGCACGGCCCCACCCGCAACCCCTGGCGCGCGGACCGCACCCCCGGCGGTTCGTCGGCCGGCTCGGCGGTGGCGGTCGCCGCGGGGATGGCGCGGCTGGCCACCGGCAGCGACGGGGCGGGCTCGGTGCGCATCCCGGCGGCGTGGTGCGGGGTGTTCGGCCTGAAGACGACCAACGGGCTGCTGCCGTCGCCGGACCGCACCGGGCTCGCCTCGGCCGGTGTGCTGACGCCGAGGGCCGCGGACGCGCGGGCGTATCTGCGCTGTGTGCTCGACGGCCACGCGGAGGCCCCCGTGGACCTCCCGCTGCGGGCGGTGTGGTCGCCGGACCTGGGCTTCGCCGCTGTGGACCCGGAGGTGGCCGATGTGGCACGCGCCGCGGTGGACCGGCTGGTGGGGGCGGGGGTCGTACGCCCGGTGGGCGGGGATCCGGCCCTGCTGGACCCGGCGGACGCGTGGTCGGCGGTGCGGGCCGGGCGGGCGGCGACGGGGGCGGCGGTACGGGAGGAGAACGACCGGCGGCTCGACGCCCTGTTCGCCGGGGCGGACGTCCTTCTCACCCCGGCGACCCCGAACCGCCCGCACGGCCACGACGGCCCCGGCCCCGATGTCTACTCCACGGCGCTGACCTGGGCGTTCAACCTGAGCGGCCATCCGGCGGCAAGCATCCCGGCGGGTTTCACCAGCGACGGCTGCCCCGTCGGGCTCCAACTGGTGGCGGCGCGCGGGGCGGACGTCTCACTGGTCGAAATGGCGGTTGCGGCCGAGGAGCGGCTGATTACTGTGCGGCCATGACCGCACACGAACTCGCTCAGGTGAACATCGCCCGGCTCAAACACCCGCTGGATTCCGCGCAGTTGAAGGACTTCGTCGACAACCTCGACCCGGTGAACGCGGTCGCCGACGCGGCCGACGGCTTCGTGTGGCGCATGCAGGACGCGACGGGCGACGCGAAGGACATGCGGGTGTTCGGCGACGACATGATGATGGTGAACATGTCCCTGTGGCGCGACACGAACGCGCTGACGGCGTTCATGTACCAGGGGACGCACCGCGAACTCCTGGCGCGGCGCCACGAGTTCTTCGAGCGCATACAGGAGGTCATGACCACCCTGTGGTGGGTCCCGGCCGGCCACCGCCCGACGGTCCGGGAGGCGGAGGAGCGCCTTCGGTACGTACGGGAACACGGGCCGACGGAGTATGCGTTCACGCTGCGGACGTCGTTCCCGCCGCCGGTGGGGGAACTCAAAGCCGCCGTTTGACCGCGGTGAGGTCGATGTCGATGGGGTACGGAAGGTCGACCTTGAGCTGCTTGCGGTGGATCCCGCTCAACGCGTAGGCGCGGGTCGCGGGGTCGAGCTCGTAGACGTAGACGACCGGCAGTCCCTCGTCCTCCTCGACGCGCCAGAAGTGGGGGACGCCGGCCTGGGCGTACTTGCGGGGCTTGAGTTCGCGGTCGCGCTCGACGGAGTCGGCGGAAACGACCTCGACGGCGAGAAAGACGTCCTGCGGCTTGAACCACGTTTCCCGCGGGCCTGCGTCGGCGTCCACCGGAACCACCAGCACATCGGGCTCGGGCCGGTTCTTGCTGTCCATCCTCATGGTCATCTCGCCGATGGCCTCAAGATGCTCCGGCGCCTGGTCCGTCAGCGCCTGCACCAGGAAGTGGATGGTGCGCGAATGGAACCGCGTCTGCGGACTCATCAAGACAAGGATCCCATCGATCAGCTCCGTGTGCGGAGGAAGATTCGGAAGCCTGTCGAGGTCGTCCGCCGTCCATCCGTCGGCCGGCGGAAGCGGCCACCGGAACTGGTCATCCAGTTCGTACTCGCGTGCGGCGCTCATGATTGCTCCCATGCGACGGAGTCTGCCTGGCGCTTTCAGCGTACCCAGCAGAGATGCCGCATCGACCCATCGAAAGAGTGATCGACGATCTCGCGTTGACCGGCCCGGCTGTCAGCCGCCCAGCCGGCCGCCAGGCCTGCACCGGCTCACGGACCAGAGAGCTGAGCGCCCTCCGCGATCGCGTCCGTCACCTCGGTCACCCGCGCCTGCTCCTCGGCCGCGAACCGCTCCCGGTCGAGCTGTTCGGCCACCTCCTCGTCCTGGCTCATCAGCAGCTCCAGTCCGGCGTCGCCCAGCTCGAGGACGCCCATGTCCAGATACGCCTTCTGCAGCCGCTCGCCCCACAGTCCGATGTCCTTGACGCAGGGCACGATGCGGCTGAACAGCAGCTTGCGGAAGAGGTGGAGGAACTCGGACCGCTCCGAGTACTCCTCCGCTTCCTTGCGCGAGATGCCGAAGTTCTCCAGGACCTCGACGCCGCGCAGGCGGTCGCGCATGAGGTAGCAGCCCTCGATCACGAACTCCTCGCGTTCGCGCAGTTCGGCATCGGTGAGCTGCCGGTAGTAGTCGCGCAGCGCCATCCGTCCGAAAGCCACGTGACGGGCCTCGTCCTGCATCACATACGCCAGGATCTGCTTCGGCAGCGGCTTGCTGGTGGTGTCGCGGATCATGCCGAACGCGGCCAGCGCCAGGCCCTCGATCAGGACCTGCATCCCGAGGTAGGGCATGTCCCAGCGGGAGTCGCGCAGGGTGTCGCCGAGCAGGCTCTGCAGATTGTCGTTGATCGGGTAGAGCATGCCGATCTTCTCGTGCAGGAAACGGCCGTAGATCTCGGCGTGCCGGGCCTCGTCCATCGTCTGCGTGGCGGAGTAGAACTTGGCGTCGAGGTCGGGGGCGGACTCGACGATCCGCGCGGCGCAGACCATGGCGCCCTGCTCGCCGTGGAGGAACTGGCTGAACTGCCAGGAGGTGTAGTGCCTGCGCAGCTCGCCCTTGTCCTTGTCGGTCATCCTGGCCCAGTGCCGGGTGCCGTGGAGGGTCAGCGCCTCGTCGGGTGTGCCGAGGGCGTCGTACGGGTCGACCTCCAGGTCCCAGTCGATGCGCTTGGCGCCGTCCCACTGCTTGTCCTTGCCCTTCTGGTACAGGGCGAGCAGCCGGTCGCGCCCGTCGTCGTAGTCCCACGCGAAGCGTGCCGAACCGGAAGCCGGGACCTGCCAGAGGGGGCTCGCGGGTGGCTGCGTGTAGCGCTCGTACGTCGACACTGGCGGCTCCTTCGCCTGGTATCCCGTTTCGACTCACCGATGTGCAAGGACAGTTGGCAGGCTCACACGCTGATAGACGGATAGTCAACAAGTTGCGCACGAGGGATTGACGAGCTTGCTGACGAGCAGTCTCATAACGGTTGACGACCGGCAACCCCCCTCGCGAGGTGTCCTCAGCCATGACAACCGTGACCGAACACGATGTGCAGCTGCTGCGCGACGCACTGGGCCCCCTCCGGGACCGCGAGCAGGTCGCCGCCCGGCTGCTCGAGGCTTCCGCGAAGCACTCCTTCGACCCCGAGAAGGAGCTCGACTGGGCGGCGCCGATCGAGGACGGCAAGTGGTTCTGGCCGCCGGAGCTGGTCTCGCTCTACGACACCCCGCTCTGGCACCGGATGTCCGAGGAGCAGCGGATGGACCTGGCCCGGCACGAAGGGGCGTCACTCGCCTCGCTCGGGATCTGGTTCGAGATCATCCTGATGCAGCTGCTGGTCCGCCACATCTATGACAAGTCCCTGACCAGCGACCACGTCCGCTACGCGCTCACGGAGATCGCCGACGAGTGCCGGCACTCGATGATGTTCGCGAAGATGATCCGTAAGGCCGAGGCCCCCGCCTACCCCGTTCCGCGGATCTACCACAACCTGGCCCGCGTGCTGAAGACCGTCTCGACCACACCCGGTTCCTTCGCGGCGACGCTCCTCGGCGAGGAGATCCTCGACTGGATGCAGCGCCTCACCTTCCCGGACGAGCGGGTGCAGACCCTGGTGCGCGGTGTCACCCGTATCCATGTGGTGGAGGAGGCCCGCCATGTGCGGTACGCCCGTGAGGAGTTGCGCCGCCAGATGGTGACGGCGCCGCGCTGGGAGCAGGAGTTCACGCGCCTGAGCTGCGGCGAGGCCGCCCGCGTCTTCAGCGTCTGCTTCGTCAACCCGAAGGTGTACGACAACGTGGGCCTCGACCGGCGCGAGGCCGTCGCCCAGGTGCGGGCGAGCGGTCACCGGCGGCAGGTCATGCAGGCGGGCGCCCGGCGGCTCACCGACTTCCTGGACGACATCGGCGTGCTGCGCGGAGCGGGCCGCAGGCTGTGGAAGAGCTCCGGCCTTCTCGCGTAGGGCGGCGCGGGCTGCGGTTACGCTGCGGAGCATGACCAGTCCTGCTCCCGCGGCCCGGGCGTACCGACGGCTCAGCGTCGAGAAGCGCCGCGCGCAGCTGCTCGCCGCGGCGCTCTCCCTCTTCGCGCACCGGCCGCCGGACGAGATCTCGCTCGATGACGTGGCGGAGGCGGCCGGTGTCTCCCGGCCGCTCGTCTACCGCTACTTCCCGGGCGGCAAGCAGCAGCTGTACGAGGCGGCGCTGCGCTCGGCCGCCGACCGGCTGGAGGACTGCTTCGCCGAACCGGCCGCCGGGCCCCCGACCGCCCGGCTGGCCCGGGTCCTTGACCGCTACCTCGTCTTCGTCGACGAGCACGACACGGGATTCAGCGCTCTGCTGCGCGGCGGCAGCGTCGTCGAGACCTCGCGCACGACATCGATCGTCGACGAGGTACGGCGGTCCGCGGCCGAGCAGATCCTGATCCATCTCGGCGCCGAAGGGGCCGGGTCCCGGCTGCGGATGATGGTGCGCACCTGGATCGCGGCCGTCGAGGCGGCGTCGCTGATCTGGATCGACGACGGCAAGCAGCCTTCCGCCGCCGAGATGCGGGACTGGCTGGTGGACCATCTGATCGCCCTGCTCGTGGCGACGGCCACGACCGACGAGGAGACCGCGGCCGCGGTCGCGGACCTGGTGGCGCAGGAGACGGCGGACGGCGCGGTCGGCACGCTGGCCCGCCGCCTGCTGCCGGTCGTGGCCGAGGCGTCGCATCTGCTGTGACACTGGTGCGGTGAGAAGCGAGAACACCCCCTTCGTCGGCGGCCCGATGGACGGGCGCGTACTGCCGGTGCTGGTGGGCCCCACGGGCCATCCCCCGAAGTGGTACACGATTCCGGTCCCGCACGACGACGGCAGCCCGCCCACGGTCCACGCCTACCGCCGGGTCCCGTCCGGCTACACCAAACGCCTCGGCCTGCAGCGCGGCTGGATGTACGAGTACGCGCCGGAGGGCGTGCAGCGGCGTGAGCCGAGGTGGCCCTGGTCGAAGCCGAAGGGCACGCCATAGGATCACGGGACCGTGTCACCAGGGGGGATGTCGCGATGGAGCCGCTGCTGCCGGACGATCCGGCCCGGATCGGTCCGTACCGCACGCTGGCGCGTGTGCGTGAGTCGGCGAGTTCGGTCCGCTTCCTGGCGCTGGGGCCGGACGGGGAGGCGTCCGTGGTCGCGTTCGTCAGGCCCGAGCTTGCCGCCTCGCCCGTGTTCCGGCGCCGTTTCCGGCACGAGACCCGCAGGACGGAGCAGCTGGCCGGGGGCTGGGTCCAGCCGGTCACGTCGGACGTGGACGGGCCGCAGCTGTGGACGGCGAGCCCGTACGTCCCCGCGCTGACCCTGCGGCAGGCGATCGCGCTCGCCGGCCCGCTGTCCGAACGCGCTGTACGGATCCTGGGCGCGGCGCTCGACGAGACCCTGTCCCGGGTGCACGCCACCGGCATGGTCCTGCACAGCCTCTCGCCCGACACGGTGCTGCTGGCGGCGGACGGCCCGCGTCTGACGGCGCTCGGCGCTCTCGGTGCCGCGGTCGTCGCGGAGGCGGACGCGGACGGCCAGCTGACGGTCAGGCTGGGCTATCTGACGCCGGAACAGGCCACGGGTGCCCAGCCCGGACCCGCGTCGGACATGTTCGTCCTCGGCCAGCTCCTCGCCTACGCGGCGACGGGGACGACCCCGCTCGCGGACGCGGACCGGATCACGCACGGCGAACCGGAACTGGCCGGCGTGCCGGAGCGACTGCGCCCGGTCGTGGCGTCCTGCCTGGCGAAGCTTCCCGCCGAACGCCCCCTGGCCGGAAAGGTGGCGGCGGACCTCGCCCTGGAGGGCGCGGCAGCCCTGGCCCGCGACGGCTGGCTCCCGACCCCGGTGACGTCGGCGCTTGCGGCCCAGGAGGCGAAGGCGAGGGCACTCGCCACGGGCAACGCGGACGCGGCGCGCACCCGGGCCGTGGGGTCCACGGGCGGCGCGTCCGTGGGTGGCCCGGCCACGGGCGGCGCGTCCGTGGGTGGCCCGGCCACGGGCGGAGGCAGCGAACCGGACGGGCTCCCGGCCGACCGTTCCACGGGCGGGGGCAGCCCAGGCCGCACAGCCACGGGGGCGGGACACGCCGACGAGGCCGCCGCGAGGGCGGGGAGCACGGCCGGCCCGGCCACGGGCGGTGCAAGCCCGGTCCAGCCTGCCGCGGGGGCGGGTGGCGCCGACCGGGCCGCCGCAGGCGCAGCCGGAACCGAAGGGGTGGCAAGCACCCCTCGGCCCGCCGCCGGGGCGGATGGCGCCGCCTACGCGGCCACGGGAGCGGGGACGTTCGTTCAGCCCACCGCCGGTACAGCGAGCACAACCGACCCGGCCAGGGACGCGGGTTACCCCCACGCCGACGCCGCCGGGGCGGACGGCACCGCCCACGCGGCCACACACCACCACCCCGCCGCAAGGGGACCGGATGCCGCCCGGCCCGCCGCATTGGCAGGCGACACGCCCCACCCCGCCGCGGGCGCAGGCAACAACCCCGCCCACCCCGCCGCGGGCGACCTCGGGGATCGGGCCACCGTGCTCGTGCGGCGTCGTGGGGCGCCGGGCGTGCGCGACACCACCCCCCTTGTGAGCGACCACACCGCGCCCGCGGTGCCGGCGCTGCCTGCCGTCGTGCCCTTCGCGGGCGGGACCGCTTCGCGGACCGAGCAGGACACCGGCATCGCGCGGCGGGGGCTGCTCGTCGCGGCGGCGGCAGGCGTCGCCGGGCTCGTCGTCGGGGGCGGGGCGGTGTACGCCCTCGGCGGGGACACCGAGGACAAAGCCGGTACGGGCACTCCCGCGCCCGCCCCGCGGCCCAGCCGTATGGCCGGACTCGCGCCCGATCCGCTGTGGCGGTACGAGCATCCGGCGGCCGGGGACGGTCCCGTCGGGGCGGCCGTGTGGCGCGACCGGCTGCTGCTGGTGACGGACGGCAAACGGATGACGGGCGTCGATCTGCGCACCGGCCGACGCCGATGGGAGCTGGCGGAGGCCGCGGCCGCCTCCCGGCCCGTGCCGGTGGACACCACGTTCTGTCTCGTGGACACCGCCGACCACCTGCTGTGGGTGTCGGCGGAGGACGGCAGGACCGGACACCGCGTGGCCAAGGCGACCTTGGCGCGGCCGGGCGAGAGCCTCACGATCGGGAACGTCATGGGAGCCGACGGCCCCACCGTCTGGTTCACCGGCCATGTGCGCAAGACGGTCGAGAAGACCGTCAAGAAGCGCAAGAGGAAGGTGGACGTACGCGAGACGTACGTGATCGCCTACGACCTCGCCGGGCGCAGACAGCTGTGGCGGGCGCGCGTCCCCGACGGGCGCCCGCCGTACACCCCGCTGTACCAGCTGGTCGCGGCACGCTCCGGAGAGGTGCTCGTACGGCAGGACGGCAACACCCTCACCCCCGCGCAGCGCAAGGCGGCGAGGAACAAGACCGTGCTGCTCGCCTTGGACCGCGGTACGGGCAAGCCGCTCGCGTCCGTTCCGCTCGGCGCGGTGGGCCCGACCGCCGCCGTCACCGGGGACGCCGCGGGCCGGCTCTACGCCGCGTCCGGCGGCGAACTGCACGCGTACTCAGGGCCGGACGGCAAGCGGCAGTGGCGGGTCGCCGCGGCCGACACCCGCGGCGAGAGCGGGGAGTTCGCCTTCGGTACGGCCGTACTGCGCGGCCCGACCCTGTACGTCGCCAACCGCTACCAGCAGGTGTGCGCCGTCGACACGGCCACCGGCCGGCAGCTGTGGCGGCGCTCCACCGAGGCCCCGGTGTGGCGGGAGACGCCCTCGACGGCCCTGAGCACCAGCGGCCGCACCGTTCTGGCGGGCGATGCCGCACAGCTCACCGCCTTCTCCGCGCGTGACGGCCGACGCCTGTGGAAGTTCCAGGAGGCGGGCGCCGCGGAGGCCGAGGAGCAGGCCGCGCCGCGCTACGCGGCGATGGCCGCCGGGGACCGCCGGGTCCTCGCCCGCCGGGGCTCGGTCTTCTACGCCCTGCCCGTGGACTGACGGACACCACGGGGATCGGTCTGCTACGCCCTGCCCGTGGACTGACGGACACCGCCGGGGGCCCGTCGCCACGCCGCGCCGCGCGTGCACTGTGCCGCGACGGATGACCGTGTTGCGCCGATGCGACGACTCGGCGGGCCCACGCGGCGGCTGGGGCGCATGCTCACGTCGTGGGGAGGAGGGGCCGCCCCGCGAGGCGGAGGTGATGGTGTGTCAGGCAGGATGCTGCGTACGGTCTGCGCGGTGGCGCTCGTCGCCGCGACAGCCGTCGCCGGGGACCCGGCCGCCGCCGACCCCGTTCCCGGTGGCACACCCGGTGCCGTGGCGCCCGCTCCCGGCGGCGAGAGGGGCCGCGAGGCGGGCGGCGCCGTCGACCGGGTGCTCGGTGATCTCGGGGACGGTGTGGTCGAGGCGCTCGTCGGGGACGGCGGGCCCACGGCGGGCGCGGGCGCGCCGGTCGGCCTGCAGGGTGTGCTGACGCATCTCGGGGCTCTGTACCGGCAGGCGTCCGAGGCGGAGAAGACGTACCGCGTCACCGCACGGGCGCTCACGAAGCAGCGCGCCGAGACCGCACGGCTCGGCCGCGAGCTCGGCGCGGCGCGCCGGGCGCTCGCCGTCAGCCGTGCCGACGCCGGGTGGATCGCACGCCAGCAGTACCAGGGCACCTCGGAACTCTCCGCCTACCTGCGGCTGCTGCTCGCGCCCGATCCGGAACAGGCGCTGGAACAGGGGCATCTGATCGAGCGCGTCGCCACCGGACGGCTGGCGGCGATGTCTCGCCTGGAGGCCGTGGAGCGGCGGGCCCGGGAGCTGGCCACCGCCTCACGCGCGGCCCTGGACACCGAACTCGCGCTGGCGGCCGGGCAGCAGCACTCCCAGGCCACCACGACCGCACGGCTGAAGTCCGCCGCGGCGGTGCTCGCCACGCTGTCCCCTGAGGACGTCGCCGCCCTCGGATCCCTGCCGAAGGCGCCGCGACCCCTGCCCGGCGGCGGGGCGGCGGGAACAGGCGGTACGAGCAGGACGGACGGCACGGCCGGTTCCGTACCGCCGGCCACGCCAGCCACGCCGGCCCCGCCGGAATGACGGCGGGAGGGGACGGGACGACGGCGGCGGCGGCGAATGGGGACGCCGTCAGGCGCCCTGGGCGCCCGCGACCTCGGCCAGGTAGGCACCGGCCTTCTCCGGGTCGTAGAAGTAGTTCTCGAAGTCCGCCGGGTCGTTGAACCCGTTCGCGAACCGGTTCGCGACCGGCTGGAGCTGACCGGCCGCACCGATCAGGTTCAACACGTGCTCCGGAGGGACTCCCAGCATCGCGTTGGTCCACTTGGTGACGTGCTGCGCCGTCTCCCAGTACCGGTCGAACGCCGCCTGCATCCACGCCTCGTCGAACGGCTTGTCGCCGTGCTCGGTGATCGAGGCGAGGTACGACGCGGCGCACTTGGCGGCCGAGTTGGACCCCTGGCCGGTGATCGGGTCGTTGGCCACGACCACGTCGGCCACGCCGAGCACCAGCCCACCGCCGGGCAGGCGGCCGATGGGATTGCGCACGGTGGGGGCGTAACGGCCGGCGAGCGTGCCGGCCGCGTCGGTCAGCTCGACCTTCGTGGCCCGCGCGTACTCCCACGGCGTGTGCTTCTCCATCAGCTCCAGCGTCAGCGCGAGATGCTCGGAGGGGTCCTTGACGCCCTGGAAGACGTCGAGCGGACCGCCGGGGATGCCCTCCCAGAAGAGGATGTCCGCGCGGCCCGACGTCGTCAGGGTCGGCATCACGAACAGCTCACCGACGCCCGGCACCAGGTTGCAGCGCACCGCATCGTAGTCGGGGTGCTCGGGGCGCGGGCCGAGGCCGTGGACGTAGGCGACGGCGAGCGCGCGCTGCGGTTCGGCGTACGGGGAGCGGGTGGCGTCCCGGCCGAACATGGAGACCAGTTCGCCCTTGCCGGCCGAGACCAGCACCAGGTCGTAGGTGCGGGAGAAGTAGTCCAGGTCGGACACGGCCGCGCCGTGGATGACGAGCTGCCCGCCGCGCTGGGCGAACGTCTCCATCCAGCCGGCCATCTTGACGCGCTGGTCGACGGACTGGGCGTAGCCGTCGAGCCTGCCCACCCAGTCGATGGCACGGCTCGCGTCGGGTCCGGCCACCGAGACGCCGAGACCCTCGATCTTCGGGGCCTGTGTCTCCCAGAAGTTGATGCCCAGGTCCCGCTCGTGCTGGAGCGCGGTGTGGAACATGCACTGGGTGGACATGACCCGGCCGGACCGGATCTCGTCCGCCGTGCGGTTGGACATCAGGGTGACCTCGTAGCCCCGGGACTGGAGGCCGAGGGCGAGCTGCAGTCCGGACTGGCCGGCGCCGACTATGAGTATCTTCCGCATGAAGGGGTGCTCCGTAGATGTTCGGGAGGCTATTCGGGGGTGGCTTCGAGGGCGTGGGCGACGAGCGCGAGCAGCGACTCGATGACCGTGACGCGATTGCGGGCGTCCATGATCACCACCGGCACGTGGGGCGGCACGGTGAGGGCCTCTCGTACGTCCTCGGCCTCGTAGGCGGTCGTTCCCTCGAAATGGTTGACAGCGACGATGTAGGGCAGCCCGCAGCTCTCGAAGTAGTCGAGCGCCGGGAAGCAGTCCGGCAGCCGCCGCGTGTCGGCCATCACGACGGCGCCTATCGCGCCGCGTACCAGGTCGTCCCACATGAACCAGAAACGCTGCTGGCCGGGCGTGCCGAAGACGTAGAGCACCAGGTCGTCGTCGAGCGTGATGCGGCCGAAGTCCATCGCCACGGTCGTGGTGACCTTGTCGGGCGTGGCGGCGAGGTCGTCGGTGTCCTCGCTGGCCCGGGTCATCAGCGCCTCGGTCTGCAGCGGGGTGATCTCCGAGACCGAGCCGACGAAGGTCGTCTTGCCCACGCCGAAACCGCCCGCAACGACGATCTTGGTGGCGGTGGGGGCGCGGGTGGTGTCCAGCTCCCACGCCTGCAGGGTCTCGTCGGGTTGCACGGCGTCCCGTGGGCGCGGGTCCGCGGCCGCTGCGGGGGCGTCCTGCGCCTCCTCGTCCTGCGGGAGGCGGGGGCGTGCCAGGAGCGTGTCAGAGGCGGCGGAGTCCACTCAGCACCCTTTCGAGCAGCGCGCGGTCGGGCTGGCCGGTGCCGTGCCCGGTCCCGTACACACGGATCTTTCCCTGATCGGCCAAGTCACTGAGCAGCACCCGGACGACACCCAGCGGCATCTTCAGCAGCGCCGATATCTCGGCGACGGTACGCATACGGCGGCACAGCTCGACGATCGCCCGCAGTTCGGGCATGACACGAGTGGAGAGGTCACCACCGGGCAGCTCGCGCCGCTCGGGCGCGGCCTCCAGCGCGGCGACGAACGTCTCGACGAGCAGCACATGGCCGAAGCGGGTGCGGCCGCCGGTGAGCGAGTACGGGCGGACCCGGGCGGGCCTGCGCCCCTGGCCGCGTACGGGGAGTGTGGCGGACGAGGCGGCGGCTGTCATCGGGTGCTCTCCATCGATTTGCGCAGCTCGCTGCGGACTTCGGGGGTGAGTACGTGTCCTGCGCGGCCGACGAACAGGGCCATGTGGTACGCGACGACGCTCATGTCGCAGTCGGGTGTGGCGTGCACGCCCAGCAGGGAGCCGTCGCTGATCGACATCACGAAGACGCTGCCCTCGTCCATCGCGACCATGGTCTGTTTCACCCCGCCGCCGTCCATCAGCCCGGCGGCGCCGACGGTGAGGCTGCCGATGCCGGAGACGATGGTGGCGAGGTCGGCGCTGGAGCCGCGGGGGCCCTCACGGCGCGGGGACTCGGTCGGGGCGGTGTTCTGTGCGGGGTCGGAGGAGAGCAGCAGCAGCCCGTCGGACGAGACGACGGCGACCGAGCGGACTCCTGGCACCTCCTCCACGAGATTGCCCAACAACCACTGCAGATTACGGGCTTCGCTGCTCAGCCCGAATGTGCCGGTCGCAGTCAACTGCGTGCCTCCTCGACTGTGTCCCCCGCCTCTGTCTCCGTGTCCTGCTGGTCCGTTGTCCGGGTGTGGTCGGTATGCGGCGCGTGCTGCTCGCCGTGCACGGTCTGCTCGCTCTGCGCGATCTCGGCCTCGGCATCGCGGCGGCCTTCCTGCGCACCGCGGTGGAACCCACCGAGCCGACGACGCAGCACCTCGGGGTCGACGCCCTTGGGGCGCTCCGCGGGCGCGGTCGTGGGCGCGACGACCATGGGAGTTCGCTTGGGCAGGCCCTTGTCGGTGACCCGGTCCCAGGCGGCGTCGCCTTCGGCCGGGGCGTCGCTCCCGGAGGGCTGCTCGGGCAGCCGCATCGCGAACGTCTCCTGGTCGACGACGTCGGCCCGGGGTCCGCTGGCGGCGGTCCGCTCGTGGGTGTCCTGCGTGTCCTGCGTGTCCTGCGTGTCCTGCGTGTCCTGCGTGTCCTGTTCGACTCCGGCGGCCCGGATGGCCCGTTCGGCGGCCTCCACGAACGGGTCGACGGGGAGGGCGGGTTCGCCGTGGGCGGCGTCTGTCGGCTCGGGCTCGGCCAGGGGGCCGACGTCGGCGTCCACCGACGGGGCTACGGACGCGACCGGGTCCGCGGACGACATCGCGTCCGCGTAGGGGTCACGGGCCGCGTGACCCGCCGGGTCGGCACCGGCGAACAGGTCCGCCTGGACGGACGGGGCAGCATCGGCGGGGCCGGCCGACGAAGCCACGGGCGCGACCGGGTCCGTGTGGGGCGCGCGGTTCGCGTGCTGCACCGGGTCGGCGGCGGCGAACGGGTCCGCCTGGGCCTGCGATTCGGCCTCGGCCGACGAGGCCGCAGGCGCCACCAGGTCCGCGGACGACACCGCGTCCGCGTGGGAGTCGCGGTCCCCGTGACCCGCCGGGTCGGTACCGGCGAACAGGTCCACGTCGACCGGCGGATCGGTGTCGGCCAGCAGGTCCGCGTCAGCGGCGGCCGAGGAGGCCACGGGCGCGACCGGGTCCGCGTGGGAGTCGCGGTCCCCGTGACCCGCCGGGTCGGTACCGGCGAACGGGTCCACGTCGACCGGCGGATCGGTGTCGGCCAGCAGGTCCGCGTCAGCGGCGGCCGAGGAGGCCACGGGCGCGACCGGGTCCGTGTGGGGGGCGCGGGCCGCGTGCTGCACCGGGTCGGTACCGGCGAACAGGTCCGGCGCGGCCGGCGATTCGGCTTCGGCCACCACGGCCGCGTCAGCGGCGTCGGCCTCGGACGACGGGGCCGCAGGCGCGACCAGGTCCCCGGGCGCCGTGGCGGGCCGCGGCGAGGGGCGGCGGGAGCTCGCCGGGAGCGCGTTGGAGTTCGCCTCCGCCGCCGAGCCCGGCAGGTTCAGCGTGGGGCCCGCACCGGAGACCGGCGCCTGCTGGGACGCGGTGGCCGGTGGACCGTCCGGCAGCAGCGCCGCCGGGACGACGACCACCGCCGTGATCCCGCCCTGCTTGTGCTCGCGCAGCTGGATCCGTACGCCGTGACGCGCGGCCAGCAGCGCGGCCACCCGCAGGCCGAGGCCCTGGGTCTCGGGGCCGGCCCCCGTCTCGTACGTCTCCGGGTTCTGCAGCCGGGCGTTGACCTCCTCGATACGCGCCTCGGTCATGCCGATGCCCGCATCCTGGACGGACAGCATCACCTCGCCGCTCTCCAGCAGCCAGCCGGACATCTCGACCTGGGCGTCCGGTGGCGAGAAGGAGGTGGCGTTCTCCAGCAGTTCGGCGACCAGGTGGCTGAGGTCGTCTGCGGCGAAGCCGGCGACCTGGGCGTGCGGCGGCAGGGACTGGATGACGACCCGGTCGTAGCGCTCGATCTCGCTCACCGCGGCGCGCAGGACGTCGACGAGCGGTACGGGCCCGACATGGCCCTGGCCGTGCTCGGCGCCCGCGAGGACCAGCAGGTTCTCGCTGTGGCGGCGCATGACGGTGGCCATGTGGTCGAGCTTGAAGAGGGTGGCGAGCCGCTCGGGGTCCTGCTCGCGCTCCTCCAGCTTCTCGATGACGCCCAACTGGCGTTCGACGAGGCCGAGCGTGCGCAGCGAGAGGTTGACGAAGGTGTGGTGGACGGTGTGGCGCAGGCGTTCCAGCTCGGTGGTGAGCTCCGCGGTGCGCTCGCCCAGCTCGGTGCGGGCCTCGGCCAGTTCGGCGGCCAGACTCTCGCGCGTGCCGATGAGGTCGCCGCGCTCGCTGTCGAGGCGCTGGACGCGTGCGGCGAGGTCGCGCAGGCTGCCGTGCACGGTATTGAGGGACCGTACGACCTGGGCGAACTCGTCGTTGCGGCCGGTGAAGCGGACCGGCTCCTCGGTGTCGGGCGACTCGGCGACCCGGGCGGCGCCGATGCGCAGGACGGCGAGCGGGCGGGTGAGGGTGCGCGAGACGGCCGCGAGGACACCGATGGTGACGACGAGCAGTCCGCCGAGCAGCGCGATGCGTACCTCGAGTGCCGTGACGTCGTCGTCACGGAGCTGCTCGATGCGGGCGAGACGGTCGGCGGCGAGCGCGGTCTCGGCGCCGCGCATCTGCTCGATGCGGGCGGTGAGCGCGGCCTCCAGCTTGGCGCGGTCGGTGTCGCGCTCGGAGTCGGAGAGCTTGGGCTGGTCGGTGAGGCGGTCGAGATAGCTCTCGGCGGTCGTGACCTCGGGGCCGGTGACGGTGGCGGCCAGCTTGTCGCGGGCGTCCTTGTCGGCGGCCCGGTCGAACTCGGCGAGCGCGGCGAGTTCGCGGACGCGGGCCTGCTGGGCGGCGGCGCTGAGCGCGTTGCGGGTCCGGGCGGCGGCGCCGGAGTCCTCGGGCCGGGTCTCTACGGGCAGGCCGGTGACCGGGTCGTAGGTCAGCCGGGGCTCGGGCTGCGGGACGGACAGCGCGGCGAGCAGCAGTCCGCGGGCGGCGGACGCCTGCTCCACGGCGAGGCCGAGCGCGGCGGGCGCACGGGTGGCCTCGGCGGCGCGCGGCGGGGTCTTCTCGGCGAGCTCGTCGGCGAGGGCCTGGAGCCGGTCGATGACCGCGGTGTAGGCGCGGTGGACCTGCATGGGGGTGCCCTCGCCGGTGAGGGCGGTGCGCCGCACGGCGGGCAGGGAGGCGAGCTCGCGGCGCAGTTCGGCGTGGTCGTCGGGGACGGCGGCGGCGATCTCGCCGATCTGCCGGTCGACGCGGGCGCGGAGGCTCGCGGAGAGCTTCGGCCCCTCGTCGGTGCCCGCCGCTTTGTCCTGCGACCCGCCGTCTTTCGCCGCGTCGTCCTTCGCCCTGCCGTCCTTCGCCCTGCCGTCCTTCGACGCGTCGCGGCCGGCGGCGACGTAGGCGGTGACCTCGTCGCGTTCGTCGGCGAGGGAGTGGGCGAGGGTGACGGCCTGGCGGTCGAGCTCGGCGAGGGTGACGAGGCGTTGGGCCTCGGTCAGTTCCGCGGAGGTCGCGAGGACGCCGGGGGCTCCGGCGCCGACGACGACCAGGCCGACGACCGCCACCGCGGCGACGAGCCTGCGGCGTACGCGGGTGGGGCGCCCCGTGGGGGTCACCGTGTCCTGCGCGGGCGCGGGGCTCTGCGTGGGAAACGCGGGGGTCCCTTCCGTGGACGGGAGGGTTTCGCCCTGTTCCCGTGGGGGCAGTGACGCCGCAGGGGCCGGGACCTGGAGCTCGCCTGCCGTTCCAGTGGGCCTGCCGCCCTTGCCCCGAGGCCGCTTCTTCTGCACCGGTGCTCGCAATCTTGCTTGACTCGTCCACCCATGAAGCAGAGATGACGACCGGTCACGCGCGAGAGCCCCACCCCTGGTACGGCTTCCGACCATTCCAGTGCCTTTGGGAGGGAGGCGCGCATCGGCCGCTCCGCCACCCGAACGAGTGAACAACATGCTTGAGTTGGCGAACAACTCTCCCGAACACCGAAACGCGCGAAGCCCGGCGTGTGGGTTGGACCTCGCGGGCACCCTTTGGCAGGATGCGCGCCCGCAGCTTCGCACAGCGGTCCATTTGGGTCGAAGCCACCGGTCTGACCTGCCGGTACGGGCCGATGGACACATCGTGCGGGGTGGGTGGAGGAGTCATGCAGACTGAAGGTCATGCACTTCGATCTCGCCACTGCCCCGGGCAGGCCCGAACGTCTCAACGAGGACTGGGCCTCGGTGGCTCTGCCCGCATCGGGCCAGGGCGGAACGCTGGTCGTACTGGACGGCGTGACTCCGCCGCAGGGCGACGCGGGATGTGTGCACGGCGTTCCATGGTTCACCGCCCGGCTCGGCGGCACGCTGATCGAACTGTCCGGTTCGCGGTGTGATCTCCCTTTGGCGGATGTGCTCTCCGAGGCGATCCGCCGCACGGCGGCCGCCCACCGGGGCACCTGTGACCTTTCTCACGTGCGTACGCCGCAGGCGACGGTGGTCCTCGCGCGGTGGGGCGAACCGTCGGGCGAGGTGGAGTACCTGGTGCTCTCCGACTCGACACTGCTGCTGGAGTCGGCCGACGGCTCGGTCCGCGCGGTGCTGGACGACCGGCTCGACCGGCTGCCCCGCGAGGCGCTGCGTACGCACGCGTCGGCCGACGCGCTGCGCAATGCGGAGGGCGGGTTCTTCACGGCGGCGGCCGACCCGGCAGTGGCGGCGCGGGCGGTGACGGGCCGGATCCCGCGCGTCGGGGTGCGGGCGTTGGCGGCACTGACCGACGGCGCGTCCCGCTGGGTGGACATGTTCGCCGAGGGCGACTGGGCCGCGTGCGTGGGCTTGCTGCGCAAGGAGGGGGCGCAGGCTCTGATCGACCGGGTGCGGGCGCTGGAGTCGGCTGCGGAGCCGCGTACGGGCGCGATCCGCTTCAAGCTGCACGACGACGCCACGGCGGTCTTCGCCGAGTTGTGAGGCGCGAGGTGCGCTCGGGGCCCTCGGCCCTCCGAGATCTCTTCAGCCCTCCGCGCGCGCGTTCAGCTGGTGGAGCAGCCGGGCGAGTTCGGCGACCTCGCGCCGGTCCCAGCCCGCCAGCTTGTTCCGGTAGCGGTCGCGGCGGGCATCGCGCACATGGCGGAAGCGCGCCACTCCCTCGTCCGTGAGCCGCACGAGGGAGGCTCGGCCGTCGGCGGGGTCGGGCTCGCGGGTGACGAGGCCCAGCTCCTCGAGGGCCCGCAACTGCCGGCTCATGGTCGCCTTTCCGACTCCGAAGTAACCGGCGAGTTCCGTGGCGCGCTGCTGTCCGGTCTCCTCCAGGCGGACGAGCAGGCCGTAGGCGGCGGGTTCCAGGTCGGGGTGGACCTCGCGTGCCATCTCCCCGGACGAAGCCCTCGCGCGGCGCAGGAAGACCGACAACTCCCGCTCCAGGGTGAGGAATTCCTGGTCCACACCAGTTCTGTCATTGGGGTCGGCTTCACTTGCCGTACCGCTTTCGTGCACGTCAGCACCCCTCGCGCGCTTTCCTGGTGATGAAATTTTCTTCCGGCGTCTCACGTCGCCGCAGCTCGGCAAGTATTTCGCAGGCGTAGACCAACGGCGGCAACCCGGGCCCCTTCCACGGGGTGTTCTACGTGCGTAGCGTATTCATGGCATGTCCACACCAAGCAGTTTTCCGCCACGACATGTCGACACATCGTCAGATCCCCTCACCCCCCTCACCGAGGTCTTCGGAGGCACGCCATGCCCGTGCACAGATCCGGAACGACCGGACGCAGGCGTCTCGCTGCGGCCGGCACTCTCCTCGCACTCCTCGCCCTCCTGCCGGCCGTCCCGAGCTCCGCCATGGCCGACCCCAAACCCGAGCGCGGCTCCGCGCGCATGGGGATGGGCGTGATCGCCCATGACGGTCGGGGCGGCACCCCGGGCGACACCCGCGCCGTCCAGACGGAAGGCGTCGACGTCTCCAGCCACCAGGGCAACGTCGACTGGGCCGCCCTGTGGAACAGCGGCGTCAAGTGGGCATACGTGAAGGCAACGGAAGGCACGTACTACAAGAACACGTACTTCACCCAGCAGTACAACGGCTCCTACAACATCGGCATGATCAGGGGCTCGTACCACTTCGCCACCCCCGACACGACCACGGGCGCCGTCCAGGCGGACTACTTCGTCAACAACGGCGGGGGCTGGTCCCGCGACGGCAAGACCCTGCCGGGCGCGCTGGACGTGGAGTGGAATCCGTACGGCGCGGCCTGCTACGGCAAGTCGCGGTCCGCGATGGTCACCTGGATCCGCGACTTCCTGAACCGCTACAGGTACCGGACCGGGCGGGACGCGGTCATCTACACGGCGACCAGCTGGTGGACCCAGTGCACCGGCAACTACGGCGGCTTCGGCTCCACCAACCCGCTGTGGATCGCCCGCTACAACACCACGCCCGGAACGCTCCCGGCCGGCTGGAGCTACTACACGATGTGGCAGTACACCTCTTCCGGGCCCATCGTCGGCGACCACAACAAGTTCAACGGCGCCTACGACCGCCTCCAGGCACTCGCCAACGGCTGAGCCCCCGACCCTCGACTGCCCCGTCCCGCCGTGCCGGTCGTCACGACCAGTGCGCGGGGCGGGTCAGCCCTTGCGGCAGCCGGGTGGCGCCGTCGCCGCGGGCCGCGTTGACCTGCGGCTGCGTGAGGAAGAAGCTGCCGGTCAGATTCGCACCGGAGAGGTCGGCGTCCCTCAGATCGGCCCCGATCAGATCGGCCTGCCGCAGATCGGCACCGGTGAGGTCGGCGGCGATGAGATACGCGCCGCGCAGGCTCACCCCGCGCAGATCCGCACCGCGCAGCCGGGCGCCCATCAGGTCCGCGCCCCTGTGGTCCTTCTTCTTCCCACCCCTGCCCACGCCCGCTCGGACGAGCTCACTGGCGCGCAGCAGCAGTACGTTGACGTCCTGGCGGTGCGCGGCGACGTCGAGTTCCAGCAGCGCGTCGGGGTCGAGGCGGGTCAGCTCGGTGACCGTCTCCCGCTGCCGGCGCAGCGCCGGGTGCACCTCCCGCGCGGCCGGCAGCGTCAGCGCCTCCTCCACGTACCGGAGCAGCTCGTGGAGCCGGCGGACGACGGGGAACACCGCGAACATCTGCCGCGCGGTGTCCGGTGCCTGCCGCCAGTCCGTACCGCCGTAAGTGACCTGGGAGACGTGCTGGCCGGCGCCGAAGCAGTCGTAGACGGTGCAGCCCTGGAAGCCGCTCGTACGCAGCCGCTCATGGATGCCGCAGCCGAAGTCCGTCCGAAGGTTGCCACAGGGCTTTCCGGCGGGCTTGTCCACGGCGAAGTCGGCGGATGCGGAGAAGGGCAGTGCGACACAGCACAGCCCGAAGCAGTTCGAGCAGTCGGCTTGCAGGGCGGTCATCCGTCCATTGTGCCGGACACGCCGACATGGCAGGGACACGGCAGGGCCCGGTACGCGCCCGCCCGTCGGCGCGGCACGGGCCCGGCACGCACCCGGCGGGGACGCCGCACCGATCCGGCGCGCACCCGGCGGGGACGCCGCACCGATCCGGCACGCACCCGGCGGGGACACGGCACGGGCCCGGCGCGCACCCCGGCACGCACCCGGTAGGGACACGGCACGGGCCCGGCGCGCACCCCGGCACGCACCCGGTAGGGACACGGCACGGGCCCGGCGCGCACCCCGGCGGGGACGCCGCACCGATCCGGCACGCACCCGGCGGGGACACGACAGGGCCCGGTACGCGCCCGCCCGTCGGCGCGGCACGGGCCCGGCACGCACCCGGCAGGGGCGCCGCACGGATCCGCCACGCACCCGGCGGGCTGTCGACGCGGCACGCGCACCGTACGGACCGGCAGGGACAGGGACGGACCCGGCGGGGATCACGTGGATCGCCTCCGCCGGGTCCGTGCCCCGCCGTGCGGTCAGGCCGCGGCCGTCACCGGCACCTCCGCCGGGGAGAGCGCGAGCTCCAGCACCTGGCGGACGTCCGTGACCGGGTGGACCTCCAGCCTGTCGAGGATCTCGGCCGGCACGTCGTCCAGATCGGCCTCGTTCCGCTTGGGGATCACGACGGTCGTGATGCCCGCGCGGTGCGCGGCCAGCAGCTTCTGCTTCACGCCGCCGACGGGCAGCACCCGACCGGTCAACGACACCTCACCGGTCATCGCCACGTCGGTACGCACCAGGCGTCCGGAGAGCAGCGACGCGAGCGCCGTGGTCATCGTGACGCCCGCGCTGGGGCCGTCCTTGGGCACCGCGCCCGCCGGGAAGTGGATGTGCACACCCCGGTCCTTGAGGTCGGCGACCGGCAGCTCCAGCTCGGCGCCGTGCGAGCGCAGGAAGCTCAGCGCGATCTGTGCGGACTCCTTCATCACGTCACCCAGCTGACCGGTCAGGGTCAGTCCGGCGGCACCGGTCTCCGGGTCGGCGAGCGAGGCCTCGACGAACAGGACGTCGCCGCCCGCGCCGGTCACCGCCAGCCCGGTGGCCACGCCGGGCACCGCGGTGCGGCGCTCGGCCGGGTCCTGGGCGGACTCGGGAACGTGGTGCGGCCGTCCGATGAGCGCGCGCAGCTCACCGTCGGTGATGGTGAGCGGCAGCTCCTCCCGGTCGCCCAGTTCCTGCTGGGCCGCCACCTTTCGCAGCAGCCGCGCGATGGACCGCTCCAGGTTCCGTACGCCCGCCTCGCGGGTGTACTCCCCCGCCAGCTTGCGCAGCGCCGAGTCGTCCAGCGTCACCTCGCCGACCGCGAGCCCCGCCCGCTCCAGCTGGCGCGGCACGAGGTGGTCCCGGGCGATGACGATCTTCTCGTCCTCGGTGTAGCCGTCGAGCCGGACGAGCTCCATCCGGTCGAGCAGCGCCTCCGGGATGGCCTCCAGCACGTTGGCGGTGGCGAGGAAGACGACGTCGCTGAGGTCGAGTTCGACCTCCAGGTAGTGGTCGCGGAAGGTGTGGTTCTGCGCGGGGTCGAGGACTTCGAGCAGGGCCGCGGCCGGGTCGCCGCGGAAGTCGGAGCCGACCTTGTCGATCTCGTCGAGCAGGACGACCGGGTTCATGGAACCGGCCTCCTTGATCGCGCGGACGATGCGGCCGGGCAGCGCGCCGACGTAGGTGCGCCGGTGGCCGCGGATCTCCGCCTCGTCCCGTACGCCGCCGAGCGCGACGCGCACGAACTTGCGACCCATCGCGTGGGCCACGGACTCGCCGAGGCTGGTCTTGCCGACGCCGGGCGGGCCGACGAGCGCGAGCACCGCGCCCCCGCGCCGCCCGCCGACCACGCCCAGCCCCCGGTCGGCGCGCCGCTTGCGCACCGCCAGGTACTCGGTGATCCGCTCCTTCACGTCCTGCAGGCCCGCGTGCTCGGCCTCCAGGGTCGCCTTGGCTCCCCGGATGTCGTAGGCGTCCTCCGTGCGTTCGTTCCACGGCAGTTCGAGGACGGTGTCGAGCCAGGTGCGGATCCAGGAGCCCTCGGGGCTCTGGTCGCTGGCCCGCTCCAGCTTCTCGACCTCCTTGAGCGCGGCTTCCCTGACCTTCTCCGGCAGGTCGGCCGCCTCGACGCGGGCGCGGTAGTCGTCGGACTCGTCGTCGCCGTCCTGGCCGTTGAGCTCGCGCAGCTCCTTGCGCACGGCTTCGAGCTGACGGCGCAGCAGGAACTCACGCTGCTGCTTGTCGACGCCTTCCTGGACGTCCTTGGCGATGGACTCGGCGACGTCCTGCTCGGCGAGGTGGTCGCGCAGCTGCTCCGTGGCGAGCTTGAGCCGGGCCACCGGGTCCGTGGTCTCCAGGAGCTCGATCTTCTGAGCGGTGGTCAGGAACGGCGAGTAACCGGAGTTGTCGGCGAGTTGCGAGATGCCCTCGATCTGCTGCACGCGGTCGACGACCTGCCAGGCACCGCGCCTCTTCAGCCAGTCGGTGGCCAGCGCCTTGTACTCCTTGACCAGCTCCGTGACGGCGCCGGGCATGGGGCCTCCCCGGGCCCCCTGGGGCCCAGGGGAAGGGTCGGGAACGGTCTCCTCCACCATGGCGCCCTCGACCCAGAGAGCCGCGCCGGGACCGGTGGTGCCGGCGCCGATGCGGACGCGGCCGACGCCGCGGATGAGTGCGCCGGGGTCGCCGTCGGAGAGCCGGCCCACCTGCTCGACCGTGCCGAGCACACCGGTCGCGGCGTATGTGCCGTCGATGCGGGGAACGAGCAGCACCTTCGGCTTGTTGCCGGAGGGACGGGCGGCAGCCTGGGCGGCCTCCACCGCGGCCCGTACTTCGGTGTCGGACAGGTCGAGCGGCACGACCATGCCGGGCAGTACGACCTCGTCGTCGAGCGGCAGGACGGGCAGCGTGAGCGGTGAGTGAGCCGTGACATCGGCAGCCATGATCTCCCCTTAGGCAGTCAAGTTGAGCTGTACCGACTCAATGCATATGAGCCCAACAATGTTCCCCGTGGGCTGTTCGCTGAGAGCGATCACCCAGCCCCACCGAGGAAGGCGCTCCACCGTGCCGCCGGGCCTGGCGCCCGCGCCAACCGTCCTGTGTAAATGGCCCCATGCAGACTTCCGTCATTGCGGCCGCCTGGGTCCGCGGCTGGGTCGTGTCCCGAGGCGCGGCCGAACCCGTCGTCGCGGCCAGGGCAGGCGGACGGAGCCGTACGCCACCGGACGGATCCGGCAGACGTACGCCGCCGGGCGGATCCTTCGGGCACGGACCGGCGGGCGGACGGAGCCGTGCGTCGCCGGGCGGACCCCCCGGGCACGGACCGGCGGGCGGATCCGGCAGGCCTGGGCCTCCAGGTTGCGCCTGCGGGCCCTGGGACCGGGGCTGCACCGCGCCTGGGTCGTCGCGCTGCTGCTCGTCGGCGCGGGCGCGCTCGGGCTCGGGTACGGGGCCGGCTACCAGGGCGCGCGGCCGATGCTGCTGCTCGTCGCGCCGCTGGTTCCGCTCGCCGGGGTCGGGCTGTCGTACGGCAGGCACACGGACCCGCTGTACGAAATCGCCCTGTCCACGCCGTCCGGCGGGCTCCGGCTGCTGCTGGCGCGCACCGCCGTCGTGCTCGCGGCCGGCGTCCCGCTGCTCACCGCGGTCGGTGCCCTGCTGCCGCCCGGTGCGGGAGGGCCCGGCGCGGCGGCGTGGCTGCTGCCCGGCCTCGCGCTGACCCTCGCGGCACTGGCGCTCGGCTCGTACGTGGGCTGCCGCACGGCCGCCGCGGCTCTGGGGGTCGGCTGGCTGGCCGTCGTCGTCGCTCCCGTCCTGGCGGCGATGCCGCCGGAGATCGCCGACCGCCTCGCCCACGTCGTCGGCGGACCCGCCACGCAGAGCGCCTGGGGCGGCGCGGCCGTGCTCTGCGTGGCGCTTCTCTCGCTGCGCCGTTCCTCGTTCGACCACCTGGAGAAGATGTGAGCACCGCAAGCAGGGCAGAGGTGACGGGCCTGACGGTCCGGCACCGCAGAACCGTCGCGCTGGATGCCGTCGACGTGTCGTTCGGGGCCGGCGTGCACGGACTGCTGGGCCCGAACGGCGCGGGCAAGACCTCGCTGATCCGTGTCCTGGCGACCGTCGCCGCCCCCTCCGGCGGGCGCGTGGAACTGCTGGGCCGCGATGTGGCGGTGCACCGGACGCGCGCGGAGGTCCGGCGCAGACTGGGGTATCTGCCACAGGAGTTCGGCTACTACCCGGGCTTGACGGTGCGCGAGTTCGTGGCCTATGTGGCGTGGCTGAAGGAGATGGACGCCGGCGCCGTCCCGGGCGCGGTGGAACGCGCGGTGGACCGGGTCGGCCTCGGCGACCGCATCGACGCCAAGGTCAGGACGCTGTCGGGCGGCATGCTGCGCCGCGTAGGGATCGCGCAGGCGATCGTGAACGAGCCGGAGCTGCTGCTGCTCGACGAACCGACCGCCGGTCTCGATCCGGAGCAGCGTGTCGAGTTCCGGGCACTGCTCCGGGAACTCGGCACCCTGGCCACCGTGATCGTCTCCACCCACCTGGTGGAGGACGTGGCGGCCGCCTGCTCGGAGGTGACCCTGATCGAGTCCGGCCGGCTCGCCTTCCGCGGCACCACCGGGGAACTGATCGCCCTCGGCAAGGGCTCCGCCGCGGACGAGTACGGGACGAACCCCATCGAACGCGGCTACACGACAGCCCTCCGCGACCACCGCGCAGACCGCGTGGCGGCACGCCGATGACCGCCAACGCACCCGCACCCGTAGCCACACCCGCGGCCCCGATCGCGGCGGCGCGCCCCGCGCCGCATCCGCTCCGCAGCGAGCTGCGGCGCGGCTCCGCGCCTTGGGCGGGCGTCGCCGTCGCCGTCACGCTCGGGATCGCGCTCGCCGGAAAGGCACCGCGGTGGCAGGGCAGTTGGGGTGAGACGCAGATGATGCTGAACACCGTGGCCGCGCTGCTCGGCGGTCCTCTCGCGGCCGCCGCCGGCTGCTGGCAGGGCGGCAGGGAGCGGCGGCGGCGCACGGACGAGCTACGCGCATCGGCCGCGCGCGCCCCGCTTGCCCAGTTCCTGACGGCCTCGCTGCCCACGGCGGGGTGGATCGTGGTGGGCTACGGCGTCGTGGCGGCGGGGACGCTGGCCGCCACCTGGCCGTACACGTCCGCCGGTCGTCCGCTGCTCGCCCCGATGCTCGTGGACGCCGCCTTCCTGGCGGCCATGACACTGCTGGGGCACGTCGTGGGGCGGCTGGTGGCGTGGCGGGCGGCGGCACCGGCGCTCGCCGTGTGCTGCTACCTCCTCTTCGGCATCCCGTCCTACGGGACGAGCCGGGCGCGCCACCTCAGCCCGGCGTCCGCGGAGGCGATGGGCGACATGATTCCCGTGTGGTGGCAGCCCGTCGCCGCGATCACCTGGACGGGCGGCCTGGCGGCCGCCGCGGTGCTCGCGTACGCGGCCCGCCGCCGGTCCACCGCACTGCTGCCGCTCGCCGCCGCGGCCGTCGCGGGGGTCGTCGTCGCGCAGACCGGTGACGGCATGTGGCGCCCCCACCCCCTCGCGCAGCGCCAGGTGTGCGACACGTCGGTACGGCCGCATATCTGCGTCAACGCACTCCGTCCCGGTCTGCTCCCCGAGGTCAGGAACGCCCTGGCTCCGCTCCAGGAGCGCCTCGACGGGGTCGACAACCTTCCCGCGCGCTTCGAGGACCTGGTCGGGGAGCCCGGGCCGGACGAGGCTCAACTGCCCATGCTGACCCCGCTTGGCTGGATCGTCGTACGCGGCGAACTGACCGACCCCGAGCAGTACGCATGGGAGGGGGCTGCGGCGATCATGGGCAGCCACGACGCCTGCGACGCGCGCGCCGAGGACGAGCGGGCCCGCCGGGTCGACATGGCGGTCACCGACTGGTTGGCCCCGGTTCCCGTGCGGCAGGCCAGCGAGCGGGACACCTTGGAGTTGGCCGGTGAGGCGGGCGACGAGGCCGCGATCGCCCATGTCGAGGCGGACCGGGCGGTCCGGGCCCGCTTGGCCGCCATGCCCGACGACGAGCGCCGCGAATGGCTGTCCCGCTACTTCGCCACCGTCCACAGCTGCGACCCGAAGGAGGTGCCGGCCCTGTGACCGCCCCCTTCTCCCGCCTGGCCGGTCCGCTGCTGCTCGCGCGCTCGCGCGCCGTCCCCCTCACCGTCACCTCGCTGGCGGCCGTCACCGTGCTGGCGGCCTGGGCGGCGTACGGGCTGGACGCCCATCTCGATTCCCGACGTCTCGTCCCGGTGGTCGCGCTCGCCCCGCTGATGGCCGCCGCGTTGATCGGCACGGGCCTGCACTCGCCGATGGAGGAGCTGGAGCGTGCCGCGGTCCGCCCCTGGTGGCCGAGGCGTCTCGTCCAGTCGGCCGGTCTCGCGGCCTTCGCCTCGGCGCTGCTCGCGGTCGCGGTCGTCGCCGACGACGACGGTACGTTCGGCCCTCCGGCCATGGTCCGCAACACCCTGGGCGCCGTCGGGATCACGGCGGCCGCGGCCGCCGTGATCGGCGCGCGCCTGAGCTGGCTGCCCGCGTTCGCCTACCTCAGCGCGGTCTATCTGGGCGCGCCCAGGACGCACGGCGGTGCGGCGCAGATCTGGGCCTGGCCGATGCAGTCCGGAGACCTGCCCGGCGCGTGGGCGACGGCCCTCGCCGCCTTCGTGCTCGGCGTCACCTTCCACGCCTGCCGCGGCCCCCGGCCCACCGGAGGCACAGCCGCCTGACCGCGGCCCCGGGCCCCGGGCCCACCAGAGGTGCGCTCGGGGGCCGCGGCCGGGTAGCCGCCTCGGACGCGGTCCCGCCACCCGGGCAGGCCGCAAATCGGTGCCTCCCGCCTGCGCGGCCGGGGCCCGGGGCCCGGCGTAACGGGCGGTGCTCCCGGCCCGGGGGCACCGCCCCCGGGCGGCCAGGAACAGGTTTGTCCCGCCCACTGCGGCCCGACAAAATGGCACCGATCCCTGTCGTCACCCGCCCGCCGCCCGGAGGTCACCCCGATGCCGTTCCCCGTCAGCGACGCCACCGTCACCCTGGACCGGCGCGAGGGGCCCTACGGGGAGGTCGTGCTGCGCAGACGCGGCGAAGGGGACGCGGCGGTGCACGAGATCATCGCCAACGGGTGCTTCCTGATGGACACCTCCGACGGGCGTTCCGAGCGACTGCTGATCGACGCCGCGTACGACGCCGTGACCACCGGCTACGTCGCGCCCAGTGTCCTCATCGGCGGTCTCGGGGTCGGTTTCTCCCTCGCCCACGCCGCCGCGAACACGGCCTGGCGGCGGATCGCGGTCGTCGAGCGCGAGCAGGCGATCATCGACTGGCACCGGTCGGGGCCGCTCGCGGCGATCTCCGGTGAGGCCCTCGCCGATCCACGCTGCGTGATCCTTCACACGGACCTTGTGGCATATCTGCGGACCACGGACGACCAGTACGACGCACTGTGTCTGGACATCGACAACGGGCCCGACTGGACGGTCACCGAGGACAACGGCGAGCTGTACTCTCCTGCCGGACTTGCCGCCTGTCAGGGGGCGTTGAGGCCCGGGGGCGTACTCGCCGTGTGGTCCGCACAGCCTTCCGCCGCATTCGAGGACGAGTTGCGGAATGCCGGATTCACCGGGGTAAGAACCGAAGAGATCCGCCTTGCCCGAGGAGTACCCGACGTGGTCCACCTCGCTGTTCGCCCTGCGTAGCCGGGACCCCTTCGATGCCCTTACGCTGCTGGGACACACACGGGATCAACCTCGATCCGGATTCCGTGCAGCTAGCGGTGAAACAGGTACAGGGGCGGGGCGATGGAGCAGACACACACCACGCACAACGGGGTCGCGGCCACTCCCGGGGCCCAGCGCCGGGTGCTGGTCGTCGAGGACGACGCCACGATCGTGGACGCCATCGCCGCCCGGCTGCGGGCCGAGGGCTTCCTGGTCCAGACGGCCCTCGACGGCCCCGCGGCCGTGGACGCCGCCGAGGCGTGGCAGCCCGATCTGATGGTCCTGGACGTGATGCTGCCGGGCTTCGACGGCCTGGAGGTCTGCCGCCGGGTCCAGGCGCAGCGTCCGGTGCCGGTGCTCATGCTCACCGCCCGTGACGACGAGACGGACATGCTGGTCGGTCTCGGCGTCGGCGCGGACGACTACATGACGAAGCCTTTCTCGATGCGCGAGCTGGCCGCCCGGGTGCACGTACTGCTGCGTCGCGTGGAGCGCGCGGCGCTCGCCGCGGTCACGCCGCGCAGCGGCATCCTCCGCCTCGGCGAGCTGGAGATCGACCACGCGCAGCGCCGGGTGCGGGTGCGGGCCGAGGACGTGCATCTCACCCCCACCGAGTTCGATCTGCTGGTGTGCCTGGCGAACACCCCGCGTGCGGTGCTCTCGCGTGAGCAGCTGCTGGCCGAGGTGTGGGACTGGGCGGACGCATCCGGCACCCGTACCGTCGACAGCCACATCAAGGCGCTGCGCCGGAAGATCGGCGCCGAGCGGATCCGCACGGTCCATGGCGTCGGGTACGCGCTGGAGACGCCGGCGCCATGACCCCGCGCCCCCGCGGCCGAGTGCGCGGGCGGCTGGGTGCCGCCTCCATCGCGATCTCGATCAAGACCAAGCTCAGCACGCTCGTCGTCGTCTCGGTCTTCATCACGACCGGTCTGCTGCTGATGGCCTTCCACAGCAAGACCGAGATCCGCTTCATCACCGTCTTCACGATCATCGCCACCCTGCTGATCACGCAGTTCGTGGCGCACGGCCTGACCGCGCCGCTGGACGAGATGAACACGGTCGCCAAGGGGATATCGCACGGGGACTACACGCGCCGGGTACGCGGCGCCGACCGCCGCGACGAGCTGGGCGACCTGGCCTCAACGATCAACCGCATGGCCGACGACCTGGAGGCGGTGGACCGGCACCGCAAGGAGCTGGTCGCCAATGTCTCGCACGAGCTGCGCACCCCGATCGCCGCGCTGCGCGCCGTGCTGGAGAACGTGGTCGACGGGGTCTCCGCCGCCGATCCCGAGACGATGCGCACGGCGCTGAAGCAGACCGAGCGCCTCAGCCGGCTCGTGGAGACGCTGCTGGACCTGTCCCGGCTCGACAACGGTGTGCTGCCGCTGAAGGCCCGCCGCTTCGAGGTGTGGCCCTATCTGTCCGGTGTGCTGAAGGAGGCGAATCTCGCATCCTCCCAGCGGGGCCTCGCCTCCGGCTCCGGCCACCACACCCGTACCGACGTCCACCTGCACCTGGACGTCTCTCCGCCGGAGCTGACCGCGCACGCGGACGCCGAGCGGCTGCACCAGGTGGTGGCGAACCTCATCGACAACGCGGTGAAGCACTCGCCGCCGCACGGCCGCGTGACGGTACGGGCCAGGCGCGGCCAGGGCCGGGAGTCGCTGGACCTGGAAGTGGTCGACGAGGGGCCCGGCATCCCGGAGCAGGAGCGTCACCGGGTCTTCGAGCGGTTCAACCGGGGCCAGGTCGCCGCACCGCACGGTCCGGGCAGCGACGGCGGTACGGGGCTGGGGCTGGCGATCGCACGCTGGGCGGTGGATCTGCACGGCGGCCACATCGGAGTGGCCGAATCCGCGCGCGGCTGCCGGATTCGCGTCACTCTGCCGGGGGTCCGGTCACCGCGAGGTTGACGTAGGGTTCGAACCGGAGGGGCTTGTTCTGGGTGTATGCGGGCAGGACTCGTTCGGGACCAGCGAAAGACTGCAGGCCACAGGGCTGCAGCCGTGATGGGGCCTACCCTCACAGAAGCGAAACTTCGCTTGTTTCCCGCCATTCACAACCCCGAAACCCGCCTTTCGGTGTGACTTGCGCGACGATGACCCGCCCGGCCTGCACCTCCCGGCCAGGGAGGCGTAGCCTTTATTTCCGCTGTCCATCACCTTGTGAAGCGGAAGAGGGCGGTTCTCGCCGTGTCGTCTCAGTCCCCCAGTAACTCGAGCATCTCGACCGACCAAGGCAAGCAGGGCCAGAATCCTGCCGCCGCGTTCGGAGCCAATGAGTGGCTCGTCGACGAGATCTACCAGCAGTACCTCCAGGACCCGAATTCGGTCGATCGCGCCTGGTGGGACTTCTTCGCCGACTACAAGCCGGGCACTGCCGGCGCGGCGGACAAGGACAAGTCGGCGGCTGCCGCCGCGGCCACCACCACGACCCCGAGCGCGCCGGCCGCGCAGGAGGCGGCACCCGCACAGGCCGCCTCCGCCGCCCCGGCGAAGCCCGCTGCCCAGCCCGCCGCTCCCGCGCAGGCCGCCCCGGCCGCTGCGGCCCAGCCCGCGGCACCGGCACCGGCACCGGCACCGAAGGCGGCCCCGGCGAAGCCCGCCGCAGCCGCCAAGGCCGCCACGCCGGAGACCGAGGCCTCCACCGGGCCCGAGCACCTCACGCTGCGCGGCCCGGCCGCCGCGGTCGCGAAGAACATGAACGCCTCGCTGGAGGTGCCCACGGCCACGTCCGTGCGCGCCGTCCCGGTGAAGCTGCTGTTCGACAACCGCATCGTCATCAACAACCACCTCAAGCGGGCCCGGGGTGGGAAGATCTCCTTCACCCACCTCATCGGCTACGCGATGGTGCAGGCCATCAAGGCCATGCCGTCGATGAACTGGAGCTACGCGGAGAAGGACGGCAAGCCGACCCTGGTCAAGCCGGACCACGTCAACTTCGGTCTGGCCATCGACCTGGTGAAGCCCAACGGCGACCGCCAGCTCGTCGTCGCCGGCATCAAGAAGGCCGAGACGCTGAACTTCTTCGAGTTCTGGCAGGCCTACGAGGACATCGTCCGCCGCGCCCGCAACAACAAGCTGACGATGGACGACTTCACCGGCGTCACCGTCTCGCTGACCAACCCCGGCGGCCTCGGCACCGTCCACTCCGTGCCGCGTCTGATGCCCGGACAGTCGGTCATCATGGGCGTCGGCTCCATGGACTACCCGGCCGAGTTCCAGGGCACGTCGCAGGACACCCTGAACAAGCTGGGCATCTCCAAGGTGATGACCCTCACGAGCACGTACGACCACCGCGTCATCCAGGGCGCCGCGTCGGGCGAGTTCCTGCGGATCGTCGCCAACTTCCTCCTCGGCGAGGAGGGCTTCTACGACGAGATCTTCGAGTCGCTGCGCATCCCCTACGAGCCGGTCCGCTGGCTCAAGGACATCGACGCCTCCCACGACGACGACGTCACCAAGGCCGCGCGCGTCTTCGAACTGATCCACTCCTACCGGGTCCGCGGCCATGTCATGGCCGACACCGACCCGCTGGAGTACCGCCAGCGCAAGCACCCCGACCTGGACATCACCGAGCACGGCCTCACCCTGTGGGACCTGGAGCGCGAGTTCGCCGTCGGCGGCTTCGCCGGCAAGTCGATGATGAAGCTGCGCGACATCCTTGGCGTGCTGCGCGAGTCGTACTGCCGCACCACCGGCATCGAATTCATGCACATCCAGGACCCGAAGCAGCGCAAGTGGCTGCAGGACCGGGTGGAGCGCCCGCACCACAAGCCGGAGCGCGAGGAGCAGCTGCGCATCCTGCGCCGGCTGAACGCGGCGGAGGCCTTCGAGACCTTCCTCCAGACCAAGTACGTCGGTCAGAAGCGGTTCTCCCTGGAGGGCGGCGAGTCCGTCATCCCGCTGCTCGACGCGGTCATCGACTCGGCCGCCGAGTCGCGCCTGGACGAGGTCGTCATCGGCATGGCCCACCGCGGCCGCCTGAACGTGCTGGCGAACATCGTCGGCAAGTCGTACGCGCAGATCTTCCGCGAGTTCGAGGGCAACCTCGACCCGAAGTCGATGCACGGCTCCGGCGACGTGAAGTACCACCTGGGCGCCGAGGGCACGTTCACCGGCCTCGACGGCGAGCAGATCAAGGTCTCGCTGGTCGCCAACCCCTCCCACCTGGAGGCCGTCGACCCGGTCCTCGAGGGTGTCTCCCGCGCCAAGCAGGACGTCATCAACAAGGGCGGCACGGACTTCACCGTCCTGCCGGTCGCCCTGCACGGTGACGCGGCCTTCGCCGGCCAGGGTGTCGTCGCCGAGACGCTGAACATGTCGCAGCTGCGGGGTTACCGCACCGGCGGCACGGTCCACATCGTCATCAACAACCAGGTCGGCTTCACCGCCGCCCCGGAGTCGTCGCGTTCGTCGATGTACGCGACCGACGTTGCCCGCATGATCGAGGCGCCGATCTTCCACGTGAACGGCGACGACCCGGAGGCCGTGGTCCGCGTCGCGCGGCTCGCCTTCGAGTTCCGCCAGGCGTTCAACAAGGACGTCGTGATCGACCTCATCTGCTACCGCCGCCGCGGTCACAACGAGGGCGACAACCCGCAGTTCACCAACCCGCAGATGTACAACCTGATCGACAAGAAGCGCTCGGTGCGCAAGCTGTACACCGAGTCGCTGATCGGTCGCGGCGACATCACGCTGGAAGAGGCCGAGCAGGCGCTCCAGGACTTCCAGGGCCAGCTGGAGAAGGTGTTCGCGGAGGTCCGCGAGGCCACCAGCCACCCGGTGCCGGAGCATGTCCCGGCCGTGCAGGCCGAGTTCCCGGTCGCGGTGAGCACGGCGGTCTCCCAGGAGGTCGTCAAGCGGATCGCCGAGTCCCAGGTCAACATCCCCGACCACATCACGGTGCACCCGCGCCTGATGCCGCAGATGCAGCGCCGCGCGGCCTCCGTCGAGGACGGCACGATCGACTGGGGCATGGGCGAGACGCTGGCCATCGGCTCGCTGCTGATGGAGGGCGTCCCGGTCCGGCTGTCCGGCCAGGACACCCGCCGCGGTACATTCGGCCAGCGCCACGCGGTGCTGGTGGACCAGCAGACCGGCGAGGACTACACCCCGCTGCTCTACCTGACCGAGGACCAGGCCCGTTACAACGTCTACGACTCGCTGCTCAGCGAGTACGCGGCGATGGGCTTCGAGTACGGCTACTCGCTGGCCCGCCCGGACGCGCTGGTCATGTGGGAGGCGCAGTTCGGTGACTTCGTCAACGGCGCGCAGACCGTCGTCGACGAGTTCATCTCCTCGGCCGAGCAGAAGTGGGGCCAGCACTCCGGCGTCACCCTGCTGCTGCCGCACGGCTACGAGGGCCAGGGCCCGGACCACAGCTCCGCGCGCCCCGAGCGCTTCCTGCAGATGTGCGCGCAGGACAACATGACGGTCGCGATGCCGACCCTGCCGTCGAACTACTTCCACCTGCTGCGCTGGCAGGTCCACAACCCGCACCACAAGCCGCTCATCGTCTTCACCCCGAAGTCGATGCTGCGTCTGAAGGCGGCGGCGTCGAAGGTGGAGGAGTTCACCACCGGCGGCTTCCGCCCGGTGATCGGCGACGAGTCGGTCGACCCGGCGGCCGTTCGCAAGGTCGTCTTCTGCGCCGGCAAGGTCTACTACGACCTCGACGCCGAGCGCAGGAAGCGCGGCGTCACGGACACGGCGATCATCCGCCTGGAGCGCCTGTACCCGCTGCCGGGTGCGGAGCTCCAGGCCGAGATCGCGAAGTTCCCGAACGCCGAGAAGTACCTGTGGACGCAGGAGGAGCCGGCGAACCAGGGTGCCTGGCCGTTCATCGCGCTCAACCTGATCGACCACCTGGACCTGGCGGTCGGCGCGGACATCCCGCACGGCGAGCGCCTGCGGCGCATCTCGCGTCCGCACGGCTCCTCCCCGGCCGTGGGCTCGAAGAAGCGCCACGAGCAGGAGCAGGAGCAGCTGGTCAGCGAGGTGTTCGACGCGTGAGGCGGCTGCGCCTCCGCATGACGTAGTACCCAGCCCGGCCCCGCGATCAGTTCGCGGGGCCGGGCCCCTCTGTGTCCGGGCGGAGAACCGCGCCGAGGTCGTACCGACCGCGCACCAGGTCCAGCAACCGCCAGGCCGCCTCCCGGTCCGCGAAAGGGACGGTGCGCTCATCCAGCAGCCCTGACACCAGCTGGACGCCTTCGATGGCGTTCTCCACGCTGCCGTCAGCGTGCTGCGCACGAGCAGCGCCTCGGCCGGCAGCAAGGAGCGTTGCGCGCCGCTGTCGGCTTCCCCGCAGAGCCGGACAGCACGGCAGGCGCTTCGTCAGGCCGGCGCCGCGGCGGTCCGGTGCCACGCCCGCCCCTCCGGCAGCCAGGGCACCGGCGCTCGGCGGCGGGCCTCTGCTCCTATCCTGGTAGAGCACATTTCACAGATCCCATCGGAGTGCTCCCTTGTATTTCACCGACCGCGGCATCGAGGAACTGGAGAAGCGGCGCGGCGAGGAGGAGGTCACGTTCGAGTGGCTGGCAGAGCAGCTGCGCACGTTCGTGGACCTCAACCCGGACTTCGAGGTCCCGGTCGAACGCCTCGCGACGTGGCTGGCCCGCCTGGACGACGAGGATGACGACGTGTGACGGGCGCCGCCGCCCGCACGTGCCCCTGACGCGGGGGCCCGGGGCATATCCGGATAGCGGCGCCCCCGGATACTGCGCCGCCGATGCCGGGGGCCGTCCGGCCCAGTCCCTGGCGGTGGGGCCCCAAGAGCGCCGCGGATACCGAGCCGCACCTCGGATGCGCCGCTGACTTTCGGGGGCGTAGGGCCGCATGCGTCGCCCACACCCGGAGTGCGGGCGACGCCGGGGTGCCGCGCCGCAGCCGCCCGCCGATGACCGGCCTTGGCGCCCCCGGCCACGCTGACACCCCGTGCTGACGGGCCACCGCGCCCACACCGTGACTGTGGCGTCCCGCACCACGAGAGCGCGTATCACGCCCGGACCCGTCCGGCCACCCGACGCGGCTCCCTGCCGGCCCCATTCCCCAGCCCCCAGGCAGCAGCGCTCCACCGCCCTCCGCCGCCCGACGCGGCTCCGGCCCTTGACAACCCAAAACCGCGATATATCGTGTCCATCCAGGAGACGCGATATGTTGCGTCGCGGCCGGCCCTGGAGGTCACCACCATGGCAGAAACGACATGGGATGTCGCCGAGTCCCGGAAGCTCACCTTCGACGCCCCGGTCACGACGCTCAACGTCCGCATCGTCAACGGAACGGTCAACGTCGTCGGCACCGACGAAGGTTCCACCCGCCTGGAGGTGTCCGAGGTCGAGGGCCCACCGCTCCTCGTCACCAGGAACGGCTCCACCCTCACCGTCGCCTACCAGGACCTGCCCTGGAAGGGCTTCCTCAAGTGGCTCGACCGCAAGGGCTGGCACCGCAGCGCGGTCGTCTCCCTCGCCGTGCCCGCCGAGGCCACCGTCGAGGTGGGTGTCGTCGGGGCGAACGCCGTGGTCTCCGGCATCCAGGGCCCCGCCGTCATCCGCGGGGTCACCGGGGACACCACCCTCGTCGGGCTGTCCGGCGCCGTCCGCGCCGACACCGTCTCCGGCAATCTGGAGGCGCAGTCGCTCAGCGGCGACCTGCGCTACAACTCCGTCTCCGGCGACCTCACCGTCATCGCCGGCTCGGGCCGCTCCGTGCGGGCGGACTCCGTCAGCGGGGACATGGTCATCGACGTCGACGCCGCCGGCGGGCCGACCGACATCACGCTGACCACCGTCTCGGGCGAGGTCGCCATCCGGCTGCCCCACCCCGCCGACGCCCGGGTCGAGGCCAATACCGCGAGCGGCGCCGTGTCCAACGCCTTCGACGACCTGCGCGTCAACGGCCAGTGGGGCACCAAGCAGATCACCGGGACCCTCGGTGCGGGCACGGGCAGGCTCAAGGCCACCACCGTCTCCGGCTCGATCGCGCTGCTGCGCAGACCACCGGCCGAGGAGGACGAGGCGTACGCCGACGCCCCGACCGGGAAGGTTCTCTGACATGCCCCCCGTATTCGCCCATGGCCGCCTGCGGCTCTACCTGTTGAAGCTGCTGGACGAGGCGCCGCGCCACGGATACGAGGTGATCCGCCTCCTGGAGGAGCGTTTCCACGGCCTGTACGCGCCGAGCGCGGGCACCGTCTACCCGCGGCTGGCCAAACTGGAGGCCGAGGGCCTGGTCACGCACGCCACCGAGGGCGGTCGCAAGGTGTACTCGATCACCGACGCGGGCCGTGCCGAGCTCGCCGGGCGCAGCGGTGAACTGGCCGATCTGGAGCTGGAGATCCGCGAGTCCGTCTCCGAACTCGCCGCGGAGATCCGCGACGACGTGCGCGGTGCCGCGGGCAAGCTGCGCAGCGAGATGCGTGCCGCGGCGAGCGAGACCCGCAGGCAGTCCCCCGGCGCCGGGGGCTCCCAAGGCGCCAGGGGTCCCGGCGATTTCAAGGACTTCGGCGACTTCGGCGAGTTCATGGACAAGGAGTCCTGGCGGGCGGCGAAGGACGAGCTGCGCCGCGCCAAGCAGGAGTGGAAGGAGCAGGCGCAGCGCGCGAAGGACGAGTCGCGCCGGGCGCGGGAGGATGCCAAGCAGGCGCGCCGGCAGGCGCAGGAGGCGCACGAGAGTGCCCGCGCCGAGATGCAGCGCATCGCCAAGCAGGTGCAGGACCAGGTCCAGGACCACTTCGCGCGCGGCGACTGGCCCACCGGGGTGCGCGAGGGCCTGTCGGAGCTGGCGGGCCGGCTCGGCGGTCTGGCGAGAGGCACGGCATGGCCGCCGTATGTGCAGCCGGATCCGGCCGAGGTCGACCCCGACTGGGCGAAGGACACGGTGGACGCCATGGATTCGGCCGATCCGGCGCGTGATCTCGAAAGGCTGCTCGACCGCTTCCGGGATGACGTACGGGATGCGGCACGCGACCACGGCGTGACGCGGGAGCAGCTCGGCGAGGCCCGCCGGCATCTGTCGACCGCGGCCGCGCACATCGGCGCGCTGCTGCGTGCCCCCAGGGAGCACGAGGAGCCCAAGGACCGCAAGGAGTAGAACGGTCCGGGGCAGGGGGGCCGGGACCCCGCTCCGGCCCCGGACCCCCCGCACGGTCACAGCGGGCAGGTGTGCTTCTCGGGCCCCCAGACCCGGCGTACGTCGTCGCGCGCGATCATCCCGCACAGCAGCACCGTCTGCGCTCCCCGCGGGCCGCCGCGCTCGACCGCTATCAGCTTGTTCTCGGTGACCCGGCCGCCGCCCGCCGCCCCGTGCGCCTCGATCCGTCCGGTGGCGCCGTCGAATCCTCCGCCGCCGAGCCCCTGGTAGAGCACGGCCTGCAGCAGCCTGCGGTCGAGGCGCTCGTCGTGGCCGCCGGTGCCCCGCCACGCCTGGTCGACACCCTCCGCGAGGTAGCGCATCGCGTCCCAGGCGAGCGCCACATGGGCGTTCTGCCGCATCGCGCCCGTCCGGGTGCCGCGGTCCTTCCCGTACGTGCGGTCGTACGCCGCGAGGAAGGCCGCCGCCTCGCCGCTGACCTCGGCGAGCGCCGGGGCGCGTCCGTGCGAGACGTAGTACAGGCTCAGTCCGTCGAAGACCTCCCAGGGCCGCCGCTGCTCCGTCAGGGCGTTGGTGACGTCATCGCCGCCGAGCACGCTCACCTCGGGGCAGTCCCGGGCGTCACGGGTCAACTCGCCCAGGAACAGCTGGAAGTGGCTGCCCCGACCCGCCCAGACCACCGCCGTGCGCGGCTCCTCGGCCACCGCCCGGCACACCTCGCGCGCCAGGTCCTCCACCGCCGGGAACGGGGTGCCTGCCGGGGCCCCGGTCAGCGGCGAGGGCTCGGGCGCGTCCTTCGGCGTGTGCAGCAGCGACTCGGTCCGCTGCTCGCCGTACGCCGCCCGGAAGGCCGTCGCGAGGCTCGCGCTGTACGCGTCGGACGGATCGGCGATGAGCCGCACACGCACTGCGGGCTTGTCGTCCACGATGGGGACGTGTTCGGCGAACGCCGCCATCACCTGCCCGGCGCGGGTGTCGGTCGGCGCGGTCTGGTAATAGTGCCCGCCCTGGTGCAGCAGTTCGTCGGCCGTGCCGGAGGTGCCGACCATCGGCAGGCCGGCCTCGTCGAAGATGCGCATCGCCTCGTACGTACTGCGCCGGCTCTGTCCGAAGCCGATGACTCCGACGATCGTGTGGTCCTTTCCGGCGAGTTCGACGATCCGGTGGGCCACTGCCGGGGCGTCCTGGAAGCGGTCGCCGGCGTTCGCGGCGAGGACGCGCAGTGGGACCCGCTCTCCGGATTGCAGGGCCTGTTGGTTCGCGTATGCCTGGGCGAGGGCCAGGCCGCGCAGTTCGGCGAGGGTGCCGCCGCGGACCGCGTCCTCGGCGTCCTTGCCGCCGCTGAGCGGGCCGAAGTAGACGACGGTGCGGGCGTCCGGTCGCGGGTCGTCGTCGTCCCGGCCCGAAAGCTCCTTCTCCACCTCCCTGTTCTGCCGCTCGATGCGCTCCAGCACGTCCCGCACGGCGCGCTCGCTCTCGCCCGTGCCGAACACTTCCGATCCTTCCGCGACGCCGACGCACTGCCCGTCGGTGCCGAGGAAGGTGGAGCCGAGGCACGGGTCGGGGCCGACCCGGGTGAACGGCACGCCCGCCACGAGCCCGGCGATGACCGCGAGGGCGAGCACGGCCGCGGTGGCCGACATGGCCACTTCGGCACCGGGCCCCCAGCGTGTCGCGGGCGGGGCGAGCGTGGGCCAGCGGCCCAGCCAGTACGTCGCGGCCTGGTCGTCGGCGGGTCCCTCGGAGACCGGCACGACCATTCCCGACGGCCGCCCCGGCGGAGTGCCCCGCTGGGCGATGTTGGCCAGGTCGGCTCCCGCGGCGGACAGGCCCGGGACCTCGATGTCGGGGATCCGGCTGGCCAGCGTGCGCACACCGGCCGCCACCGCGACGACGGAGGTGCAGCGCAGGTCCTCCATGGCGGAGCGCAGTTCCCGCAGGAAGCGCTGGACACGCGACTCGGCCGGACCCGCCTCCTCCACAAGGAGCACGAAGCGGCTGACGCGCCGGCGCCGCCAGGGGTTGAACAGCCGCTTGCGGGCGGCGGCCTCCAGGTCGGCGAGTAAGGCGTGCACCAGGATCCGGTCGAGCTGTTCGGGATCGCCGTCCGGCCCGCCGCCGACCAGGTCGAGGGCCGAGCGGAAGAAGTCGGAGGGTGGCGTGCCCTGCTGCTGGCGCACCCACTGCGCGTACCAGCGACGCCCTCCGGAGCGGCTCCTGCCCAGCATCCGGCGGCCGGCCCGCCTGCCGTACAGGGCGCGCGGCAGCCGCTGGAAGAGCGGTCCTGCGATGAAGTTCCACAGCAGTTCGAGCAGGGTGCCGCCGTTGGCCTGGTCCCGGCCGCCCAGCCACCACAGCCCTCGGGCCAGCGCCGACACCTGCCGGTGCTCGGCGTAGCAGTGGTCACGCAACTCCCCGGGGCGGCGCTCCATCAGGCCCCCGACGGCGGGCGCGGTGACGACGGCGCGCAGCAGCCGGTAGGACGGCAGGCTCAGCCGTCCCGTGCCCGGCGGCATGGTCGCGTCCAGCTGGAAGGTGATCTGCTCGAACAGGTCCAGTGGCGGCGCGGCCGGGTCCGCCGTGGACTCGTCCAGGCAGGCGTGCGGGGCCAGCCTGCCCTCGCGCCCGCGCAGCCGGGAGCGCAGGCCGGTGACGATCCGGCGCCCCGCCCGCCCGGCGCCCGGCTCGCTCAGCAGCACCACCGGCACGCGGCTGCGGCTGCGGCGCGGCTCCACCACGAGTTTGTCGAAGGCGTCCACGAACCGTTCGACGCCCGGATAGGCCGGAATCCGACTCTGCTGATCCCCCGTTGCCATGATCTCCTCCCCCTCCACGTGCGATCACGTGAGCGTCAAGGCTCGTGCCCGGCACCGCTGTTGCGCAACCGATTCCCGACGCTGTTGCGCAACCGTCGCCCGGCGCCCGCACGTGGTGCGGGAAGTTCATCGTGGCGTGCGCGGAGTGACCCGGACGGTGACCTGTGCGCCGGGCCGCGCGTGCACGCGTGCGGTCGTCGCGCGGTCCGCGGGCAGCAACGGCGTGGCGTTCCGGGCGCGGCCGGTCACGTCGATGCGCCAGCCACCAGGCCGGGGCGGCACGGAGATCTCGGTGGGGCCGCCCCGCGCCCGGTACGCCAGCCGGTAGGTCGCGCTGTCCGGTTCGAACGTCTCCGCGCTGATCCGGCCGGCGACGGCGGGGGCGTACGGGGCGGCGGTCTGGTCCTTGTTCGTACGGAAGCGTCCCTCGTCGTCGACGGCGCAGTACCCGCCGCCGTAGCACCAGACGTAGCCCGCCCAGCCGGAGCCGTAGCGGTTCAGGAACGCCAGTGCGTCGCGGTAGAAACGGCCCATGTGCGGAAGGGAGTTGTTGAGCGGACCCCACTCCCCCACCACCACCGGGACCCGGTACTGCCGCGGATAGAGGGTGACGGCCGACTCGTACGCCTCTATCCAGCCCTTGGAGGGGTCGTAGTCGGCGCCTGCCTCCATCGCGGTGTTGTAGAAGTGGGGGGCGTAGACGGCCTTCGGGTCCTCGATCCGGCCCAGGCCGGTGGGGACGCCCTCCCCGACGATCGGGGTCGGTTCGAAGAAGATCCAGTTGTCGTCGTCGGCGGAACGGACAGCGTCCGCCAGGCGGTTGTACATCGGGGTGAGCTGCTCGCGCTCGATGCGCCGGGCCGCCGTCGGCAGGTCCTCGCCCGGCGCGATCTCACCCATGGGCTCGTTGATCAGGTCGTAACCGATCACGGCCGGATGGTCCTCGAAGCGTCCGGCCAGCACCCGCCACATGTCCGCCTGTGCGCGCCGCAGGTCCGGGTCCTCGTAGAGGTGGGTGAACGCGCGCTGCACGGCGGGCTCGAAATACTCGGCGAACCAGTCGTCGGGGTGCGGGGTGAACGGCAGCCCGTCGGTCCTCGTGGCCCACCGAGGGATGCCGCGGTGCCCGAAGACGGGCCCGAAGACGTCCTGGTGGGCGTCGATCAGGACCTGGATCCGATGCTTGCGCGCCCAGCCCAGGACACGTTCGATCTTGCGGAGGTACGCCTCGCTGTAGTGGCCCCGCTCGGGCTCCAGGTCGTCCCAGAAGACCAGCAGCCGGGCGAAGCCGAAGCCCTGGGCGCGCAGATCGCGGAAGTGGCGCTCGGTGATCGCGGACAGGGCGGCTTCGCCGCGATGGGTCTTGTCCTCGACGTTCCAGCCGCGCAGGGTGAGGACACGGCCCCGGTCGTCGGTGAGCCGGGGTATTTCCTGGGCTGCGTCCCGGTCGGCGGCGAGCCGGGGTATGTCCGGGGCTGCGTCCCGGTCGCCGGCGCTCGGCGCGTGGGCGGCGGACGTGGACAGGACGGCTGCGCAGACGAGGGCGGCGAGCAGACGCTGGTGCATGGGACCTCCGGCACGGTCGGTCGGCAGTGCCGGAGATCCCATCAGCAGAACTGACGGTCCATCAAGGGGACGTCAGCGAGGGGTCAGGACGATCTTCCCGAACAGGTCGCCGGCGGCCAGCTTCTCGAAGCCCTCCCTGGCCCGGTCCAGCGGCAGCACCTGGTCGATCACCGGCCGGACACCGGTCGCCGCGCAGAACGACAGCAGGTCCTCCAGCTCGTCCTTGGAGCCCATCGTCGAGCCCACGACCTTCAGCTCCAGGAAGAAGATCCGGGTCAGCTCGGCGTGCGAGGGCCGGTCGCCGCTCGTCGCACCGGAGATCACCAGCGTGCCGCCGGGCCGGAGCGACTTGACCGAGTGGGACCAGGTGGCAGCGCCGACCGTCTCGATGACGGCGTCCACACGCCGGGGCAGCCGCGCGCCGGGCTCGTACGCCTCCTCGGCACCGAGGTCGACCGCCCGCTCGCGCTTGGCCTCGTCCCGGCTGGTGGCGTACACCCGAAGGCCGGCCGCTTTGCCGAGCACGATCGCGGCGGTGGCGACGCCCCCGCCCGCGCCCTGCACGAGGACGGAGTCGCCCGGGCGGACACCCGCGTTGGTGAACAGCATCCGGTACGCGGTCAGCCAGGCGGTCGGCAGGCAGGCGGCCTGCTCGAAGGTGAGCTCCTTCGGCTTCGGCAGCACGTTCCAGGAGGGGACGGTGACCTGCTCGGCGAAGGTGCCCTGGTAGCGCTCGGTGAGGATGGAGCGGGGCTCGTCGGGACCGACGCCGTGGCCGCTCTGGCCGATGACGGAGTGGAGGACCACCTCGTTCCCGTCCTCGTCGACGCCGGCGGCGTCGCAGCCGAGGATCATCGGCAGCTTGTCCTCGCCGAGGCCGACCCCCCGCAGCGACCACAGGTCGTGGTGGTTGAGGGAGGCGGCCCTGACGTTCACGGTCGTCCAGCCGGGACGGGTCTCGGGGGCGGGTCGCTCGCCCAGTTCGAGTCCGTTCAGCGGCTGGTCGCGGTCGATGCGGGCGGCGTAGGCGGCGAACATGACCTTGAGACTAGGACGGCGGGGTGCGTGGCGGAACCGGGCACCGGTGTGACGCGCGTCCCGATCCGCCGCGCCTCGGCCGGGTCCGGCTGTCCCCACCAACCGTATGGCCCCGTGCGCCCCGTGAATCCGGTGGATCCGTGAACCGAAACGGGCCGTGCCGTACCCCCGCACGGAGTACGACACGGCCCGCTTCCACCGTGTAGGACGCGGGCGGCGCGTCAGCGCCGGGCGACGCCCTCGGCCCGCGCCGCCGCCGCGACGGCCGCGGTGACCGCGGGGGCGACCCGCTCGTCGAACGGGGACGGGATCACGTAGTCGGCCGACAGCGCGTCACCGACGACGTCGGCCAGCGCATTGGCCGCCGCGATCTTCATGCCTTCGGTGATACGGGAGGCCCGCACCTGGAGCGCGCCCGCGAAGATGCCCGGGAAGGCGAGGACGTTGTTGATCTGGTTCGGGTAGTCCGAACGGCCCGTCGCCACGACCGCCGCGTACTTGTGCGCGACGTCGGGGTGGACCTCGGGGTTGGGGTTGGCCATGGCGAAGACGAACGCGCCAGGCGCCATCGACGCGACCGCTTCCTCGGGCACCGTGCCGCCGGAGACCCCGATGAAGACGTCCGCACCGGCGAGCGCGGTCTCGAGGGAGCCCGACAGGCCCGCGCGGTTGGTGATCTCGGCGAGCTCGCGCTTGACCGGGGTCAGGTCCTCGCGGTCACGGCTGACGATGCCCTTGCGGTCGGCGACCGCCACGTCGCCGAGACCGGCCTCCAGCAGGAACTTCGCGATGGCCACACCGGCCGCGCCCGCGCCGGAGATGACACCGCGCAGGTCTCCGAGACCGCGTCCGGTCAGCTTGGCCGCGTTGCGCAGGGCCGCGAGCGTGACCACGGCCGTGCCGTGCTGGTCGTCATGGAAGACGGGGATGTCGAGGCGCTCCTGGAGCTTGCGCTCGATCTCGAAGCACCGCGGCGCCGAGATGTCCTCGAGGTTCACTCCACCGAAGGACGGCGCGAGGCGCACGACGGTCTCGACGATCTCGTCCGCGTCCGTGGTGGCGAGGGCGATCGGGACCGCGTCCACGCCGCCGAACTGCTTGAAGAGGATCGCTTTGCCCTCCATGACCGGAAGGGATGCCTCCGGGCCGATGTCGCCGAGGCCGAGCACCGCGGTCCCGTCCGTCACGACGGCGACGACCTGCGACTTCCAGGTGTAGTCGTGGACGAGCTCGGGCTGCTCGGCGATAGCCGTGCACACCTTGGCGACACCAGGTGTGTACGCGAGGGACAGGTCGTCCTTGTTCCGCACGGGCACGGTGGCCTGGATGGCCATCTTGCCGCCGCGGTGCAGCGCGAACGCCGGATCGAAGGGCTCGTCGGCACTCTCCGTGTTGGCGTCGTCGCTGCGAGGATTGACGATCTCCGCTGCCATTGGTAGACCCCTTAAGTCTTCATCAGTTGAGGGTGGCCACTCCTGGTTGAGGAGGGGTGGGCGGGCACCGCGTACGTCCCCTGCGCCGGGCGGTTGGCCCGCCCTGGCAGGGAGTGGTACGTACGCGCGGGCGCGCCGCACAACGCGCCCTGAGCCCCGGATGAGGGGTGTAAGGATCCTTCTTACCCGAGAGAGCGCACCTCGGACGAGTCGGTATCGGCACGGTGACGCGCTTCATACCCGTAAATCGGGACAACTCGACCAGGTGGCGTGAACCCGACCAGATCGCGAGACCACGGGAGATCTTCCGGTCGGAAGAGGGCAATCCAGCGAAAGGTCCGGCCTGGATGGACCGACTCGCGGGGGTTCGGGGGTGACCCGTTATCCGATTTTGACATGCGCGTCCCCCTGAATGAGCCAGTCCGAATGGCAAGATGCCGAAAACACACCGGCTGGCGACACTCGAAGATGAGTGCACAGCTGCACGTAACGCCCCTCTTACTCATGCCGGAGGACCCCGATCATGACCGCAAGCTTCACCCGTCGTACGACTGCCGCCAGGTCCCGGATCGCCGCGGTCTGTGCGGTCGCGGTCGCCGGCTCGCTGGTGCTCACCGCCTGTGGTGACCAGACGAACTCCGGATCCGACACCGCGCGGACCGAGGGCACGAAGTCCACGAGTGCCCCGCTGTTCGACAAGCTGCCGAAGAAGTACCAGGACTCCGGTGTCATCAAGGTCGGCACCGACGCCGCCTACGCCCCGATGGAGTACGAGGAGGGCGGCAAGATCGTCGGTATCGACCCCGACATCGCCGCCGCCATGGGCAAGCAGCTCGGTGTCACGTTCGAGTTCACGAGCGGTACCTTCGATGGCCTGATCTCGTCGCTCAACACGGGCCGCCAGGACATCGTCATGTCCGCCATGAGTGACACGAAGGCCCGCCAGGAGGGCCTTGACGACAAGGGCAAGAAGACGGGCGAGGGCGTCGACTTCGTCGACTACTTCAACTCCGGCGTCTCCCTGCTGGTGAAGAAGGGCAACCCGGAGAACATCCAGTCGCTCGATGACCTGTGCGGGAAGAAGGTGGCCGTCCAGCGCGGCACGACCTACCACGACACCTTCAAGGCGCAGGCCGCCACGTGTGAGAAGGCGGGCAAGGGCAAGCTCACCATCGAGGCGTTCGACACCGACGCCGAGGCCCAGACGCGCGTGAAGTCCGGCGGCGCCGTCGCCGACCTCAACGACTACCCCGTCTCGGCGCACATCGCGAAGACCGCGGGCGGCGGCAACGACTTCGAGGTCGCGGGCGGCCAGACCGAGGCCGGTCCGTTCGGCATCGCCGTCGACAAGGA
>NZ_JBIRZM010000005.1:0-115730 GCF_044390825.1 Streptomyces sp. NPDC018833
CGGGCGGGGCGCGCCGCGCGCGGCGCGCGGGGCGGGGCTCCGCGGCCCCCCGGCGGCGGCCCCCCCCCCCGGGGGGGGGGGGGGGGGGCCCCCCCCCCCCCCCCCCGGGGGCCCCCCCCCCCCCCCCCCCCGGCCCCCCCCCCCCCCCGGGGGGCGACGGGCGGTTGGCTCCGATCGGGAGGTTCGGCCGATCAGGCCTGACCGCTGGCCGTACGGCGACGGCGGCGGGCGATGAAGACGCTGCCGCCGACGGCCGCCGTGGCGACCAGGCCGGCGCCGACCGCCATCTCGGCGGTGGTGGGTCCGATCGACCCGCCGAGACCGCCTGCCGCACCGCGTGGGGAAATCACGGTGAACGAGGCACTGGCGGTCCGCGGGCTGTCGTTGCACCGGACCGTCAGGTGGTAACTGCCCGGCGCGGCGTTGTTTCGGACGCGGGCCGTGGCCACGGCCTGGCCGCTGTCGGCGCGGCTGCCGCCATTGCCGCCTCGGTTGCCTCCGTCGCCGCCGATGCCGCCTCGGTTGCCTCCGTCGCCGCCGATGCCACCCCGGTTGCCCCCGTCGCCGCCCCGGTTGCCGCCGTCGCCACCTCGGTTGCCGCCGTCGCCGCCCTGGTTGCCGCCGTCGCCCCCATCACCTCGGTTGCCGCCGTCGCCGCCCTGGTTGCCGCCGTCGCCCCCATCACCTCGGTTGCCGCCGTCGCCGCCCTGGTTGCCGCCGTCGCCCCCTTCACCCCGGTTGCCGCCGTCGCCCCCTTCACCCCGGTTGCCGCCGTCGCCGCCAATGCCGCCCCGGTTGCCCCCGTCACCACCTCCATCGCCCCCAAAGCCGCTCCGGCCACCATCGCCACCCCGGTTACCCCCGTCACCCCCAAAGCCACCCCGATTGCCACCATCGCCGCCAATGCCGCCCCGGCCACCATCGCCGCCCCGATTACCCCCGTCACCCCCAAAGCCACCCCGGTTACCCCCGTCACCCCCAAAGCCACCCCGATTGCCACCATCGCCGCCAATGCCGCCCCGGTTGCCCCCGTCGCCCCCGATGCCGCCCCGGTCGCTGCGCGAGAGCACCGCGTCCGGGAAAGCATTCGAACTGACGACGCCACCGCGGTGGCAGCCGTCCACGGTGATCGTCAGAGTGCCTCCCGGGAAGACGGCGGAGGGACTGACGTGGACGTTTCTCGGGCCGTCGCCGCCGCCGGCGGCGGCCAGCGGAGCGCAGAGCCCGACGGCCGCGAAGGCGGTCGCGGTCACCGCGAGAGCGCGTGTAGCACACATCGTTGAACCTCCAGCGGAAGACGCTCCGGAGCGGCGCTCCGGCATATTCGACGAGTACGCCTTCCATGACGAACCCTCATCGCAGGGAGCAACACGCGCATGTCGGCCTTGGTCCACCCCGGTGAGGCGACACGCCGCACGGGCGCCCAATCATCTGACGGAGCCGCAGGTCACAGACCGTCAGGATTTTTATCCGCCGATTACTCGGATGGGGCACCCCGACCGGCCCCGCCACCCGTTCGCCCTTCCCTTCTCGCAGCCTCGGCGGACGGCACTTAGCGTGACCGCATGCGCACAATGGGGAGAATCATGGGCAAGGACATCTACGGCTCCGAGCCGAGACGACGCTCGCCCTGGGGCGTGCTGGCCCTCGTCATGCTCAGCGGCATCGCACTGATGAAGAACGGGCTGGATGTGGGCATCGGGCCGCCGCAGCCCGCGGTCGCCGCGTCGCTCGCCGGCCGCGCGGGCGAGACGTTCCTGCCCGTACCGCTCGAACCTCTGCCGTACGCGCCCCCCGGCCGGGTGCGCATCCCGGCGATCAAGGTGGATGCCCCGATCATGGACGTGGGCCTGGACGAGAAGGGGTGGATCGCGGCCCCGCCCCCGCAGGACCCCAACCTCGCGGGCTGGTACCAGAACGGTGTCGCGCCTGGTCAGCGCGGCACCGCCGTGATCGTCGGGCACGTCGACAACCAGGCGGGGCCCGCGGTGTTCTACGGTCTCGGCTCCGTGAAGCACGGTCACCTGATCGAGGTCCCGCGGCTGGACGGCAGCACGGCCGTCTTCGAGGTGTACGGCGTGGAGGTCTTCTCCAAGCACGCCTTCCCCGGCGTCCGTGTGTACGGCGACACCGGGTCACCCGAGCTGCGGGTGATCACCTGCGGGGGCGGCTACTCGGAGGCGCACGGCTACGACGGCAACGTCGTCATCTTCGCCCGTATGGTCAAGGCCCGCTGAGCCGCGGCCCGTTGCCGCCCCCGCGGGCGGCCCGTTGCCGCCCCCACGCCCGTTCCCGGCCGTCGCGCGGCCGCTCAGCGGGGCGGGACGGTGATGCGGTAGCCCGCGTCCAGCAGTTTCGGCAGATATCTGCGCAGGGCCGCGACGCTCTGGGAGCGGTTGCCACCCGCGTCGTGGGACAGCACGACGACACCCGGGGCCGCACCCTCCAGCACCCGCCGGACGATGGTGCGGGTGCCGGGTGTCGTCCAGTCCAGGGTGTCGACGGTCCAGGCGAGCGGCTCCATGCCGAGTTCGGCGCCGATCGCGAAGGAATGCTTGTTCCAGGCTCCGTAGGGTGCCCGGTACCAGAGCGGCGCCGCGCCCACAGCCTTGTCGACGACGTCGCTGGTGCGGCCGAGCTCCTCGCGGATCCGCGACGGTGAGAGCCCCGGGATCAGCGGGTGGGACCAGGTGTGATTGCCGATCACATGGCCGTCGTCGACCATCTCGCGCAGCAGGTCGCGGTGGTCCGTGGCCATCTCCCCGCAGACGAAGAACATCGCCTGCGCACCGTGCTCGCGGAGCGTCGCGAGGATGTCGGGCGTGTACCGGGGGTCCGGTCCGTCGTCGAAGGTGAGCACCATCATCCGCCCCTCCGCGGGCACCTTGAGGAAGGGCCTCGTACGCACCGGCGGCACCGCCCGGCCCAGCTTCACCGGGAGGTAGGCGGTCATGGGCTGCAGCCGGTACGACGACGCCCGCGGGGGCCGGCCCGCGCTCGGCAGGCCCGCGGCGCCGCGGGCCGGAGCGGGGGCGGGCCGGGGGGCGGTGCGTCCTGTGGTCGGCTCGGTGACGAACAGCCCGCCGAAGGCGGCGACACCGCCGAGGCCGGCGGCGACACGGAGCACCGAGCGGCGTCCGCGGAGCAGCTGATCCTTGTCCATGGCCCACTGCTCGCACGGCTGACGCCGCGGACAACTGATCGACACCGCGTTGCGGGCAGGAATGACCCGTTGGGAGCAGTGCCACGGGCAGGGCGCGTGACGGCCACGAGCCGGGCGCCCGGGGAGGGGCATGAGCCTCGGTCGCGTGAGCGAGCATCCACCCCACCGGTTCGAACGCGGCGCGGACAGGCCGAAGGTGATCCTCGTCGGTCTGACGGATCCGCGTCGTCGCTGAGGGCCGCCGCCTACGCGAACGCTCTCGCGCGCCGTCAGGGTGCGCTGCCGGCGATCGTCTGCGTACGGCCTGTCGTGCCGGCCTGAGCGGTGCTCGGTGTGCTGGTCGCTGGCACTGTCGAGGAGAACGGGGAGGGTCCGGTCGCCGAGATCCGTACGGCCGTCGAGCGGGTGCGCGGCGTCGGGGACGTCCGCAGGGAGTTCCACACCTCCCCCCGGTGCCCCGTGCACCGGGCTGGTCACCACGGTTGGCGACTGGAGGCGGATGCCGTGATGGGGCCTCGGAGTCCTGCAGGACACGGATCATCGTTCTCGGTCGCGGTGCGGCTGGTGAAGCCGGGCCGGTGGCCCGTGACCGTTGTCCCGTAAGGGCACGCGAGCACGGGGTCATTACGGGTCCGGCCCCGGCGGACGCCGGGGCGTCCTGCTACGCGGGCGACCGTCCTCAGCGGCCCATCGTGAGGCCGTCGTACTGCGCGCCGCGGCCGAGCAGCGCGGCCCTGATGTCGGCGGGGGCGGTGCGGTAGCCCCCACGTCGGTCGTTCGACCGCGGCGACCACCTGAATCCACCGGGGAGGCCGGACGGAGTCGAGCGACGAAGCCGTCACTTCGCTGGAGCGGCCGTGTGCCGCCCGCCCGCCCGCCGCGCCCGCCCGCGCCGGTCCGGTCGACCGCTCGCCGCACCACTCGCCGCTCGGTGCGACCGTTCGTCGACGCCCGCGGTACGGCGTCTGTCGCTGTGCGCCCTGATGCGTTCGTATACGCCACGTGGCAGCGACCGACGGGTGAAGGGGTGTTTGACAATGGCAACAGCGACCGCGACGACCGACGAGCGGGCCATGGCGGAGCTGCAGCGTGAGCACGGCCCCGCGCTGCTGAGCTTTCTGCTCGGCCTCACCTACGGGGACCAGCAGCGCGCCGAGGACCTGTTGCAGGAGACGCTGGTGCGCGCTTGGCAGCACCCCGAGGCGTTCGACGGCCCCTACGAGTCCATGCGGCCGTGGCTCTTCACCGTCGGCCGCCGCCTCGCCATCGACGCCCGGCGCTCCCGGCTCGCGCGCCCCACGGAGATCGGCGACGGCGTGCTCGCCACCACTGCGGACCCGGCCGACCCGACGGAGAACGCGGCCCTGGCCCTCGACGTCCGCGCGGCGGTCGGCTCCCTGAGCCCCGAGCACCGCGCCGTACTCGTGCAGATCTACTTCCGCGGGCTGAGTGTCAACGAGGCCGCGCAGGCACTCGGCATCCCGCCCGGGACCGTCAAGTCGCGCTCGTTCTACGCGCTGCGCGCCCTCGCCCGGTGCCTGCCCGGCTACAGCAGGCGCACCGCCCCGGCCGCCCCACCGGCCACGGTGGCGCAAGCCTCCCCCACGGACCACGACCACGGGGTGGCCGTATGCCGAACGTCACGCCGGAGTTGAGCAAAGAAGCGCCCCGGGACGTGTTCGACGGTGGAGGCTCGTCATCGGGGCCCGGACGCGACTGTTTCGGAAGTGGGTGGAAGGCGTGCAGCCCGAGAGTGCGAACGGCACCGGGGGACCGGGACTTGCGGTCCCCATGGCGTGGCTGTGCGCCGAGTACACGGCCGAGGAGATGCTGCGGGCCGGCGCGCTCGTGGAGTACGGCTCGCTCGAGTACCGCGCGGGACGGCGGACGCTGGCGCTGACGATCCATCTGTCCGACGGCCCTGGGGCACCGGACGCACTGCGCTCGGCGGCCAGGATCGACGAATGGCTGTCGCTGACGTCCTACGGGCACCCCTGGCAGGAATGGGTCGAGGAGCGACTCGCCGCCAGGGCGGCAGGTGAACGGCACGGCGCCTCGGATCCCGATCTCGCGCTCGCGACGACCACCTGGGACTGGCTGCGCGCCACCGAACTGCTCGCCGCCGACCTGGGGGATCTGGAGCCCTGGCATCCTGCGCTCCCGCTCGACGGCACGGTGGACGAGGCGGACAAGGTGTGGACCCCCGCCTGGCAGCTGGGACTGCCGCTGGGGCATCTGGCGATCCATCTGTGGTGAGCCGCCGATGGGGGTGAGCGCCCGACGCCCCGGCGTGGGTGAGCGCCCGGTCGTGGTGAGCGCCGACCGGCCCCGACGGACGCCGGGCCGGAACCTCCGCGTCGTCAGTCGGCGCGCCGGACCGCCGAGGAGTGCACGCCCGCGCGGTACTTGGGGATCCGGATCGTGATCTTCATGCCGGCGCCGACGGCCGTCTCGATGACGAGCCCGTAGTCGTCGCCGTACACCTGGCGCAGCCGCTCGTCGACGTTCAACAGCCCGATGCCAGGCGAGGTGGTCCGCTCCCCCGCGAGGATCGCGCGCAGGACTTCCGGGTCCATGCCCACCCCGTCGTCCTCGATCGTCACCATGGCCTCCGACCCCGCGTCCTGGGCAGCGATCATGATGCGGCACTCGTGGCGGGAGTCCTCCAGGCCGTGCTTGACCGCGTTCTCGACCAGCGGCTGAAGGCACAGGAACGGCAGTGTCACGGGCAGGACCTCGGGGGCGACCTGCAGCGTGACCTTCAGCCGGTCGCCGAAGCGGGCGCCGGCGAGGGCCAGGTACTGCTCGATGCAGCGCAGTTCGTCCGCGAGATGGGTGAACTCGCCGTGGCGGCGGAAGGAGTAGCGGGTGAAGTCCGCGAACTCCAGCAGGAGCTCGCGGGCGCGCTCAGGATCCGTCCGGACGAACGAGGCGATCGCCGCGAGCGAGTTGAAGATGAAGTGCGGGGAGATCTGGGCGCGCAGGGCGCGGATCTCCGCCTCGATCAGCCGGGTGCGGGAACGGTCCAGCTCGGCGAGTTCCAGTTGCACGGAGACCCAGCGGGCGACCTCGGTCGCCGCCCGCACCAGCACCGCCGACTCGCGCGAGCCGTGGGCCACCAGGGTGCCGAGGACCCCCTCCTCACCGGTCAGCGGTGCGATGACCACCCAGCGCAGCGGGCACTGAAGGTCCTCGCACCCGGAGTGCACGCTCTGGCTGCGGCCCGAGTGCAGGACCTCCGCCACTCGCTCCATCACCTGCCGTTCGTGGTGGTCGCCCCCCGGTCCGTCCCAGGCGAGGACGCGTTCGCGGTCGGTCAGGCACAGCGCCTCGGTGCCGAGCAGGGAACGCAGCCGCCTGGCCGCCTTGCGCGCGGTGTCCTCGGTCAGACCGGCGCGCAGCGGCGGGGCGGCGAGGGACGCGGTGTGCAGGGTGTGGAAGGTGGCGTGTTCGACGGGCGTGCCGAGGTCGAGGTCCGGCTCCACACCGCGCCGGGCGGCGATCCTGCTCAGTGCGAGGCCCAGCGCGATGCCGACGGCGAGCAGCACCGCCCCTGCCGCGACCGCTTCCGTACCGGTCATCGCTCCACTCCTTCGGGGTGCGGCAGGCCGGCGAGGTCCTCCGGAAGGTGGAGCCGGGCGAGGATCGCTGCGGCGCCGGCGGGTACGTGGCGGGCGGTCGCCAGGGAGACGGCCACCATGGTCAGGAAGCCGAGCGGTACCGACCACAGCGCCGGCCAGGCCATGAGGGTGTGCGGCCAGCCGTCCGGGGCGAGACCGGCCCGCGTGGCCATGACCGCGGTCAGGGCCGCCCCACCGCCGAGGACCAGGCCGGCCGCGGCGCCGGGCGGGGTGAGCCGGCGCCACCAGATGCCGAGCACCAGCAGCGGGCAGAAGGAGGACGCGGCGACGGCGAACGCGAGACCGACCGCGTCGGCGACCGGCACGTTGCTCGTCACCACGGACAGGCCCAGCGGCACGGCCATGGCGAGCAGCGTCGCGAGCCGGAAGTCGCGAACGCCGCGCGAGGGCAGGACGTCCTGGTTGATGACCCCGGCCACGGACATCGTGAGACCGGACGCAGTCGACAGGAACGCGGCGAAGGCGCCGCCCGCGAGCAGGGCCCCCAGCAGTTCGCCCGTGATCCCTCCGACCATTCGCTCCGGGAGCACAAGCACGGCGGCGTCCGCGGCGCCGGTGAGGGCCAGCTCCGGTGCGTAGATGCGGCCGAGTGCTCCGTAGACGGGCGGCAGCAGATAGAACGCGCCGATCAGGCCGAGTACGACAAGGGTCGTGCGCCGGGCTGCCCGGCCGTTGGGGCTCGTGTAGAAGCGGACCGCGACGTGCGGCAGGCCCATGGTGCCGAGGAACGTGGCGAGGATGAGTCCGTACGTCGCGTACAACTGGTAGCCGTCCCGCCCGCCCGAAAGGGGCTGGGACCAGCTGACGGGGTCCGTGCCGGAGCGGGTCCGTTCGGGCACCGCCGCGCCCTTCGGCAACCGCAGCACGGTGCCCGCCTCGATGCGGTGGGTGCCCTCGCCGAGGGTCACCTTTTCGCCGTGGTGGGGAGTGCGGTCGACCGCGCCGGTGACGGTCAGTGTGAGTGGTCGGTCGATTTCGACGCGTACGGTGTCGCCGATCCGGACGTCGGTGTCGGCGCGGAGCACGGCGGGTGCGTCGAAGCGGGCGCGGGGCGCGTCGTCGCCGGCCCAGGCGACGACGAGGAACAGCACGGGCACCAGCAGGGCGGTCAGCTTGAGCCAGTACTGGAAGGCCTGCACGAAGGTGATGGACCGCATGCCCCCGGCCGCGACGGCGCCGGTGACGACGACGGCGACGACGAGCGAGCCGAGCCAGTCCGGGGCGCCGGTGAGGATCTCCAGGGTGAGTCCCGCTCCCCGCAGCTGGGGCAGCAGATACAGCCAGCCGATCCCGACGACGAACAGGGACGCCAGCCTGCGGACGGCGGCCGACTCCAGCCGGGCCTCGGCGAAGTCGGAGAGCGTGTAGGCCCCGGAGCGGCGCAGCGGGGCGGCGACGAGCACGAGGAGAACGAGATAGCCGGCGGTGTAACCGACCGGGTACCAGAGCATGTCAGGGCCTTGGAGCAGGACCAGACCGGCTATGCCGAGGAAGGAGGCGGCCGAGAGGTACTCGCCGCTGATGGCGGCGGCGTTGAGGCCCGGCTTGACCGTGCGCGAGGCGACATAGAAGTCGGACGTGGTGCGGGATATGCGCAGTCCGAGCGCGCCGATGAGGACGGTGGCGAGCACCACGACGGTGACCGCGGCCACCGCGTAGGTCTGGTTCACGGGTCAGCGGCCTTCGACGAGCCTGGTGAAGTCGCGCTCGTTGCGCTCGGCCCGGCGCACGTAGCGGCGCGCGATCAGCCACATGACGGGATAGACGCCGAAGCCGAGGGCGGCCCAGACGAACGGGGCCGGGGAGTCGAGCGAGCCGCCGAGGGCGGCGGGCAGGGCGAAGAGGAGCGGCAGCGTGCCGACGAGCGTTCCGAGCGCGCCGAGGGCGTAGAGCGCGGCCCTGAGCTGGCTGCGCATCAGCGAGCGCACATAGGTGGTGCCCAGCGTGGTCTGCTCACTGATCTCGAATCGGGCGGGCGCGTGGCCGGGTGGCCGCCGGGTGCCACGCGGCACCCCGGTGACCACCTCGCGGCGCGGGGGCTGCTCTGCTGACATCGGCGTACGCTCCGGCGTCTGTCGGCGAAGTGGGGAGGACGGGGGATCTGGGAGGGGGAGTCTACGCAGCGGCTGTCACGGCCGGTAGGGGCGAGCCTGCCGCTTCCGGCCCGGCCGGGCCGAGGGAATCGACCGGGGGGTGGCCAGGGCCGAAGGCGCCGTGCCGACGGGCGAGCGGGCAAGGCCGACGCCGTAGGACGCCGGGGCCGTAGGAGCCGGGACCGGCGGTCAGCCAGCCCGCGGGCAACTGGGCCGGGCGGGTGCCGGCAGGGAGCCGTCCTGGCCTCAGGACCCGGGCCCGACGGAGCCGAGCCGGAGGCCGACGGCCGAAAGCGCCGTGCCGACGGGCGAGCGGGCAAGGCCGACGCCGTAGGACGCCGGGGCCGTAGGAGCCGGGGCCGGCGGTCGGCTGGGCCGCGGGCGGCTGGGCCGGGCGGGAGGCGGCGGGGAGCCGTCCTGGCCTCAGGACCCGGGCCCGACGGAGCCGAGCCGGGTCGAGAAGGCCAAGAACGGAGGATGCCGGGGACGCAAGAACCGGGGTCGGCGGGCAGCCGGGCCGAGAAGCCCGCGCGGGAGCCGCGGGACCGGAGCCGTCCTGGCGCGGGGCCCGGGACCGAGGGATCGGGCCGTAGGGGGTCTGATCGCCCGGTCAGCACGCCCCGGGGTTCGCACAGGCGCTGAGCGCGATCTCCAGCTCGACGTACGACTCCTCCGCGCGGCGGAACGCCACTTCCAGCGCCGCCTCCGTACGCGGACCGGCGAGGCCCTGGGACGCCTCTCGGATGTCCTCCAGCACGTCCGCCCAACGGCCCGCCGCGCTGCGGGCGGCAGCGAGCAGCGTCTGGAGTTCGGCCGCGCCCGAGGGGCGCACGGACGGCAGTCCGCGCAGTTCGTCCAGCAGTGCTTCGATGTCGGACATCAGGCCCCTTCTTCCCCCGTTACCCCGGCGTGATCAAGGTTAGGGGCCGCGCCGCGGCACCAAGGCCGGGCCGGGGTGTGCCTCGCCCAGCGGGTGGCGCACGTCGCCGTACGGCCCGCCGCCTGCGACGAACGGCCGTTCTCGGCCGCCGAACGGTCAGCCGCCCGACCCGGGCACGCCCCCGCCCGTGCCCTTGGGGCCGCGCGGCAGCATCAGCAGATCCCGTAGCTGGCGCGCGTGGCGGCGGCTGACGGCCAGCTCGGCGGTGCCCACGCGCACGGTCGTCGTCCCGGCATCCAGGCGGAGTTCGTCGATACAGCCGAGCGCGACGAGGTGGCTCCGGTGGATGCGCACGAAGCCGCGCGAGGCCCAGCGCTCCTCCAGCGTCGACAGCGGAATACGGACCAGATGGCTGCCCTCGGCCGTGTGGAGCCGGGCGTAGTCGCCCTGGGCCTCGACATAGGTGATGTCGTCGACCGGTACGAAGCGGGTCACCCCGCCCAGCTCGACCGGTATCTGCTCGGGCCCGGTCCCGGGGACGACCGTGGGTGCCGCGACCGGCACGGGCCGGCCGCGCTGCATGTCGGGCTGTGTGTCGCGCTGCGGGACGATCAGCTCCCGGACTCTGCGCACGGCCTCCGCCAGCCGTTCCCTGCGCACCGGCTTGAGCACGTAGTCGACGGCCTTGAGGTCGAACGCCTGCACGGCGAAGCCCTCGTGGGCCGTGACGAACACGATGAGCGGCGGCCTGGCGAACCCGGCGAGCAGCCTCGCGACGTCGAGCCCGGTCAGCCCGGCCATGTGGATGTCGAGGAAGACGACATCGATGGCGTCGTCGCTGTCGGGGCCCGCCTCCAGTGCCCGTCCGATGCGCCGCAGCGCCTCGGTGGCATCGGTGGCACCTTCGGCACTGCGGATCCTGGAGTCGGAACGCAGGAGGTAGAGCAGTTCCTCGAGCGCCGGTTTCTCGTCGTCGACGGCCAGTACGCGCAGCATGGTGCGGAGTGTAGGCGGGCCTCGGGGCCGGGACCATGTCTGCGTTCCCGTACGGGTTTGCGATCGCGTCGGACGCCTCGCCGCCGGGTTGAGCAGAGCGCCTTCCTGCTGCGTATTCCAGGGTGACCGCCCGTAACATGAGGAATCGAGGACCCCCCATGAGCCGCCAGCAGCCGCACGAGGATGTGGCCGCCTACGCCCTGGGCGTCCTGGAACCCGCCGACGCATTCCGCTTCGAGGAGCATCTCGCCGAGTGCGTGATGTGCGCGGTCCGGCTCTCTGACTTCACCGACGTCGCCCGGGCCCTCGCCGAACTCGCCGGCCCCGCCCGTGTCGACGCCCGCCCCTCGCCCCGCCTGATGGACCGGCTCAGCCGGCACGTGGCACTGGAGCGGCGGCGCGGCCGCAGGCGGCGGCTGCGGCTGGCGGCCGCGGCCGCGATCCTGATCGTCGGCCTGCCCGCCGCCGTGGTCGCGGCGCAGGACGATGCAGCCCCCGCCCCGCAGCCGGTCGTGGCGACCGATCCGGTCACCGGGGTGCGGGCCACCGTAGCGCTGCAGGACCGAGGGTGGGGGACCTCGGTGGCGATGCGACTGGCGGGGCTACCGGGGCCGCGCACCTGCCGGCTCATTGCGATCGGCAAGGACGGAGTGGAGCATCCGGTGCTCAGCTGGTGGGTGCCGGCGGGCGGCTACGGCATGGCGGACGGCCCCGGGCACGAGGGGCCGCTGGACATCGAGGGGGGCACCGGGCTGCATACGGCGGAGATCGGCCGGTGGGAGGTGCGCGGCGAACGGGGCGAGCGCCTGCTGTCGATCGGCGGCTGATCCGGACTGCGGCACGCGATCACTTCAGCAGGCGCGAGAGCCTCCGGTCGGCGAGCGGCTTTCCGCCCGTCTGGCACGTGGGGCAGTACTGCAGGGACGAGTCGCTGAACGACACCTCGCGAATGGTGTCGCCGCAGACCGGGCACGGCTCCCCCGTACGACCGTGCACGCGCAGTCCGCTCTTCTTCTCCGACTTGAGCCGACCGGCCGCCACGCCCCGAGAGCGGGCGACGGCGTCGGAGAGGGTGGCGCGCAGTGCCTCGTAGAGCGCATCGGTCTCGTGCTCGTCCAGGTGATGGACGAGCTTGAAGGGCGACAACCTCGCCGCGTGCAGGATCTCGTCGCTGTAGGCGTTGCCGATGCCGGCGATCAGGCTCTGGTCGCGCAGCGCGCCCTTGATCTGGCGCCGCTCCCCTGCGAGTACGGCCGTGAAGGCGGCGCGGTCGAAGGAGTCGGCGAGCGGATCGGGGCCGAGCCTGGAGATGCCGGGCACGTCGGCGACGTCCCGTACGAGGTGGACGGCCAGGCGCTTGGTGGTGCCCGCTTCCGTGAGGTCGAAGCCCGCGCCGTCCACCAGGACGGTGCGCAGGGCGAGCGGCCCCTTGCCGGGCCGGGGCGGCGTCGCAGGGAACTCGTCCTTCCACTGCAGCCAGCCGGCCCGGGCGAGATGGACGACCAGATGCAGGCCGGCGGCGGTGATGTCGAGCCATTTGCCGTGCCGGTCGACGGAGGTGACGGCGGCGCCCTCGATCGCGGTCAGCGGGGGGTCGTACGTCTTGAGGACGCTGACGGCCACCGGCATGACGCGGGCGATCTCGCGGCCGACGAGATGGCCGTCGAGGAACTCTCGGAGCGCTTCGACCTCGGGTAGTTCGGGCATGTCTCCACCCTGCCGCACCGGGCGGCCCGTCGCATCGAGTACCGCCCGGGCGCGCGGGTCGCTGCCGGTGGAAGCGGGCGGGAGTCACAGCCCCTGGACGCGGCCAGGTGTCATGGCCCGTGGACGCGGCCGGGAGCCACGGCCTGTCGCCGACGCCGGGTACCACAGCCCCTGGACGCGGCCGGATGTCACGGTCCGTGGACACGGGCGGTCGTCGCGCCGAAGACGGCCCGTCGCTCCTCCTCACCGAGCGCGTGAGTGAACTGCCGGGCCCCGTGGGCGACTTCGCCGTAGGAGGCGGCCGGCACACCGGCCGGGCGGACCCGAACATCAGCCGCCCCGGTCCGAAGGAGTCGAGCGCGGTGCCCGAGTACGGCCGCAGGTCGCGCACGCTCCAGGCGCCCCAGTCCGGCCCCGTCACCAGCCCGGAGAGCTTGCACACCGTAGTGAGTCGCTCGGCCGGCGCCCGTACCGCAACGGCCCACGGACCGGTTCGCCGCACGGGCGGCTTGCCGAGGTGGCCGAGCTGGCCCGGCACAAAGGTGAGTCCGGGGACCGGGCCGCGGCCTCGCCGGGGGCGGGCAGCTGAGAAGGCAGGACGACGAGGTCGGAGGCGAGTCCGGCACGGGCGGCGGCCTCATCTATCGCGAGGCGTCCTCGTTCGCCCCCTGTCCGCCGACGAGGGCGAGCAGCTCGTCGAGTTCCTCCCGCGCCGCATCCGCCAGGCGGTCGAGGTCGGGCAGGGCCTTGCCGTCGGCGACGAGCCCGATGTGCACCTGGCGGCCGTACGTCGACATGGCCACCGCCAGGGACTGGCCGCGGGCGAGCGGCGCCATCGGGTAGATCTCGCGCAGGGGGCAGCCGCCGAGGGACAGGGCCGAGCGGGGCAGCGGCACGCTGGTGACGAGGACGTCGAAGAGCATCCGGGCCGCACCGCCCGCCAGCGGGGCGCCGAAACGGTGGGCCAGCGGCGGCAACTGATCGGCCAGCAGCGCGACGGCGCCGGCGCCGCGCGCCGGGCCCGCGGCCTTGTTGTGGTCCATGGCCTTCCGGACGGAGGCGAGGCGCAGCCAGGGGTCGGGTTCGGCGACAGGCAGTTGGAGCAGGTACGCGGACAGCTTGTTGCCCGCGCCGGGGGGACTGCCGGGGCGGCGGCGCGAGACCGGTACCAGGGCACGAGGGCCCGCGGCAGGCAGCCGTTCGCCGCGCCCGTGCATCCAGCGCCGGAGCGCGCCGGCGACGACGGCGAGCAGGACGTCGTTGGCGGTACCGCCCATGGCCCGGCGCACCTGCTGCACATCGTCCAGGGGCAGCACGGCGGTGCCCAGCCGGCGGGTGCCGCTCGGGGCCGCGGTCAGGGCGGGCAGTCCGCGGGGGTCTAGCCGGCTGGCCCGTACGACGGAGGCACCGACGCCGACCGCGCGACCCAGTTCCTCGATACGGCCCTGGGCGAAGTCCGCGAAACTGCGCGGCCCGGCGAGCCAGGAGCGCGGGGGCAGGGGGCGGGCGCGGCGGGCACCGGTGCGGCGGACGTCGGCGATCTCGTCGAAGATGCCCGCGCCGATGGCGACGGCGCGCATACCGTCGGCGAGGGCGTGGTGGAGCTTGACGAGGACGGCGAAGCGATCGTCGCGGGCGCCGCGCAGGAGGTACATCTCCCACGGCGGCAGACCGCGTTCGAGCGGACGTTCCATCAGCTCACCGGCCGCGGCCGTGACCTCCGCGGTGAAATCGTCCCCGGTCAGGCCCACTTCGCGGACATGGCGGCGTACGTCGAAGTCCTTGGCGGTGCTCCAGGCCGCTCCGCCGACGGGCAGCAGGACGTCGCGCACCCGCATCCTCAGCCGGGGGATGGCGGCGGCGCGGCTCGCCAGCAGATCGATGACGCCCGCGGCGTCCGCGCCGCCGGGCGGGGAGTCGAAGAGCGCGAGAGCGCCCAGGTGCATGGGGTGACCGGCGGATTCCAGATGCCAGAACGCCAGGTCCAGCGGGGCGAGAAGCTCAGAGCTCAAGTGATCCTCATGTCTTCCGGAGGCCGGGAGTCGCAGTCAACCGCTTTCGTTCGGTTACGGTCAAGTACGATCGGTTCACGGACAGTTAACAGTCGTCCAACCTCAGAGTCCGAGCCTGTCCGGAATGAGGAACTCGCACCACACGCACTTCCCGCTCCCCCGCGACTCCACGCCCCACGACTCGGACAGCCGGTCAATCAGCAACAGGCCCCGCCCGGAGACCCCCGACTCCCCGGCGTCCCGCCTGCGCGGCAGCGCACTGGAGCCGTCCTCGACGTCGACCCTCAGCCGCCGTTCGCTGCCCGAGAGCACCCGTACGGTCACGAAGGCCCCGCCGTCCGTGTGCAACAGCGCGTTGGTGATCAACTCGTCGGCGGCCAGCTCCACCTCGTCCACCCGCTCCCGGGCCCCCCAGGCCAGCACGGCGGCCCTGACCATGTGCCGCGCCGAGCGCAGCGCCTCCGGGTCGTTCTGTCCGACGTGCTGCTGGAGGCGGCCGCCCGCCTGGTGCGGGAGCGCGCCGCTGCGCCGCAGCAACAGCAGGAGGGCCACGTCGTCGTCCCCGGCACGCTCGTCGACGACCTCGCACATCCGGTCGGCGAGCGACTGGAGGTCGCGCGGCCCGTCGCGCACCAGGGCGGTCAGGAACTGCATGCCGTCGTCGAGGTCGGCACCGGGCTGCTCGATCAGTCCGTCGGTGTAGAGCAGCAGCGTCTGCCCCGCGTCCAGTTCGACGGTGCTCACCGGGTATTCGAGCCGGCCGAACTCGGCCGAGAGCCCGAGCGGCAACCCGCCCGGCACCGGCACTCTGCGGCAGCTGCCGTCCTCGTTCCTGATCAGCGGATCCACATGGCCCGCGCGCACCATCTGCACCACGCCGGTGGACAGGTCAACCTCCGCGTAGGTGCAGGTGGCGAACCGGCCGGTGTCGAGCTCGTGGAGGAAGAGCGAGGCACGGGCCATCACCGTGGCGGGCGGGTGCCCCTCGGCCGCGTAGGCCCGCAGCACGATACGGAGCTGCCCCATCACGGTGGCCGCGTGCGTGTCGTGGCCCTGTACGTCGCCGATGACGGCGCCGACCCGGCCGCCGGGCAGCGCGATGATGTCGTACCAGTCGCCGCCGATGTCCCGGCCGAGGCGGGCGGAGCGGTAGCGCACCGCGATCTGCGCGCCGGGCACCTCGGGAATGCGGCGGGGCAGCATCGCCTGCTGGAGCCCCTCGGCGAGGTCGTGCTCCTGCTCGTACAGCATGGCGCGCTGGAGGCTCTGCGCGATGCTGCTGCCGAGGGCGACCAGAAGGTTGCGGTCCTCCAGCGTGAAACCGGTCTTGTCCCGGTACAGCAGCCCGAGGGCCCCGATGGGCCGGGCCTGGGCGATGAGCGGGAGATAGGCGGCGGCGGAGATGCCGAGGCCCTTGATGTGCGGCCACAGCAAGGGGTACGACTCGGCGAAGTCCTCCTTGGACTCGATGAACCGGGGAGTCAGCGTGCGCACCACTTCGCTCATCGGGTACTGCTCGTCGACGCGGGTGTAGCGGGTGCCCGGCACGAAGGCGTCCTCCGGGCCCTCGGCGACCAGATGGATCCGTCCGGATTCGAGCAGGCCCATCACAAGACTGGTCGCGCCGAGGAGTTTCAGGCCGTGCGACCCCTTCAGCAGTTCGATGACGTCCTGGACGGTGCGGGCGTGGGCGAGCGCGGCCGTCGTGGACTCCACGACGCTGGTCTGGCGGCGGCGTTCCACGTCCACCTCGACGCGTGCGCTGGAGTCGGCGAGTTCCTGGGTGGCGTCCCGCACGATGCCGATGATGCGTACGGGGCGGCCGGTCTCGTCCCGCCGCACACACGCCTGCGTGTGCGTCCAGCGCAGCGTTCCGTCACGGCAGCGGATGCGGAAGTACGCGCCGTAGCGGTCGTTCCCGCGCTTGAGTGCCTGCGCCACCAAGGAGTCCAGCCGGACGGCCTCGTCCGGCGGCACCCGTACGGCCAGGCTCGCCGGGTGGCCGTCGTACTCGTCCGGGTGCAGATCGAACACGTCGAGGCCGGGCTCGTCCATGTGCATGAGACCGCTGGTGAGGTCCCAGTCGAAGGAACCCATGCGGTTGAGCGTCAGACTTGTGTCCGCGTGCGCCGGCCAGTCGTCGGGGAGCGACAGGGCACTTGCTGCCCGATCAGCCATGGAGCCACTCTGCCATCATTCATCGCATTCCACGACCGGATCCGGCGGGCTCGTTCAGCCCTGGAAGCCGTCCGGCCCCCCGGTCGCCGCCGCAGGCGGCACCGGGTCCGGCTCGACCGGTGCCTGCGGCTCCGGATCCGGGACGGGGGGGTCGGCCGGCAGCGGTTCGACCTCGTCCTGCGGCGGCTCGTAGGGGAGGTCCGCGGCGGGCGGGTCGCCCGGGTCATAGGGCAGGGGCTGGTCCGGCAGGGGCTGGTCCGGTAGAGGCTGGTCGGGCTGGGGAGCCGGGGCCTGGGGCACGGGGGCCTGTCGCGGCGGGGACTGAGGCGCCGGGACCTGGGGCGCCGGGGGGCCGTCGGGCCCGGTGGCCGGGGCAGCCGTGCCCGAGGCGTCGCCCTGCCGCATGGCACCGGAGGACTCGGTACGCGCGAGGTCCGAGAACACCTCGTCGGGGTCGACGGGTGGCAGCACCCCGGGGCGGGCGTCCTCCTCCCCATCGGTGCCGGAGGGCCGCTCGATCCAGGTGCTGTCGGCGATGTTGACGATCAGGAGGTTGTTCACGACCTGGGCGGCCGGCTTGATCACGAGGACGCGGTCGCTCCGGTGGCCCGCCCACGCCGTGCCCTCGACCACCACCGGGCGCCTCACGGCCACGGGCGGCTTCAGCGGATTGCCACCGGCGCAGCGCACCCGGGGAGCGCCGTACTCGTCCACGAGCACAGCGGTCCCGGCCTGGAGGACGGCCTGGAAGGCGGCGGCTTCGCCGTCACGGAAGCCATGGCCGGTGATGCGGGTGTCGGCACGGAGGACGACGGGGGTGAGCCCGCGCAGGAACGGGGCGATGTCCTGCTGGTCGATGCCGGCGCCCTTGGCAAAAGCCCGGACCTTGTCCTTGTCCTTGTCCTTGTCCTTGCCTTTGCCCTTGTCTCTGGCTGTGTCCAAGCCCGCGCCGTCCGCGCCGAGGTGGCGGACCAGGGCCTCGACGTCACAGCTCGCGGTCTCCTGGGCTCCTCCGTACAGACCAGGGGTCGAGCCCAGCATCGTGCGCAGGCTCGTACCTCCGCCCGCCGGGCTCTTGGGAGCCGGCGCGACGGGCGGCGGCGCGAAGGGGGCCGGGGCTGACGCGGTCGACGCCGTGAAGGGATCCGGGCCCCTGGCCGCGAGGGGCTGGAGGAGCACGTCCGCCGAGTCCGCCGCGCGGCTTTCGCCGCCGCATCCGGCGACCAACGGCCCCACGCACAATGCGGCGACCGCCGCGACCAGACCATGCATCGGTGAGCGCACCAAATTCTCCCGTCTTCTGCAAATCCGAGATGTCCCTCCTGTTCTGACGGACAGACAGACAAGGCGCGACTTGAACGCGTTCAGTTCAACGACTAGCCTTCACCCCAATGAATTGAACGTGTTCAATCCAGGAATGGCTGCCTGATGTCCGCACTGGTCAACATGATCGTGATGCTCGGAATGCTCTTCGTGGTGCCCGCGGGACTCCGTCTGGTCGACCCGGTCGGGCTCGCGTCCATTCGGCGGACATGGCCGGTGTTCGCGGTGGCGGGTTCCGTCGCCCTGTGGCTTCCGCGCGGTGCGGCCGCCGTCGCACTCGCCGCCGTCTACGGCGTGGGCACACTGCTCCTGGCCGCCCAGGCCCCGCGCCGGCTGGTGCGTACGCGGTCACTCGCCCCCGCCGAGTTCGCGGTGCTCACCGCACTGGTGACACCTGCGGTCGCGGGCGTCGCACTGGTCGCCGAGCGGGCCGGTCACGAGCTGTTCGGCTTCACGCTGCCGATCCTGGCCCTGACCGTGCCCCACTTCCACTTCGCGGGCTTCGCGGCGGCACTCGTCGCGGGGCTGGTGTGCGAAGCGGCGGGCGCGGCCGGCCGTCTCAGCCGGTTCGCGGCCCTGAGCGTGCCGGTCGGGAACGTGCTCGTCCTGGGCGGGTACTTCATGGGCGACTGGGCCGAGCTGTTCGGCGCAGTGGTGCTGACCGCCGGTATGTGGGCGGTCGCAGGGCTGACCTGGCGCGACGTCCGCGGCGGCGAGCGGGACCGCGGCACGCGGGCGCTGCTCGGCGTCTCGGCGACCGTACTGGTGGCGACGATGCTGCTCGCACTGAGCTGGGCCGTCGGCGAAGCCGCCGACCTGCCGCACCCCGACCTGACGTGGATGGCGGCCACCCATGGCCTCGGCAATGCGCTGGGCTTCGCCCTCTGCTCGGTGCTGGCCTGGCAACGACTGCGACGACAGCGACAACTGAAGGAGAGTGCCGTATGAACCGCCCGATGAACCGCTCGCAGTACATGCGAGGCTCGTTCACCTACCCGGAGACGGGCGCCACCCGGCACGGTCCGCTGCCGGACGGTTACCACCATCTGCACCACACCACCCGCGTCGGCCGCGGCCGCTCAGCATTCGAGCAAGCCGGGGCCGCGGTGACCGGCTGGGACATGCACCGCAGGTCCGGAGCCCGAGTACGGGCCACCGCCGCACGGGCCGAGGCCGGGGTGCGGGTGCAGGTGTCACTGGGTGCCGGGCCGCTGCGGGTGGCCGCTCCGTGCGAGGTGGTCTGGGCGGCGTATGACAAGGACCGGACGGGCTTCGCGTACGGGACGCTGACCGGCCACCCGGAGCGGGGCGAGGAGTCGTTCGTGGTCGACATCCGCGAGGACGGCTCGGTGTGGTTCACGGTCCAGGCCTTCAGCCGGCCCGCTGCCTGGTACGCCCGGCTCGCCGGGCCGCTCGTGCCCGTGGCGCAGCGGCTGTACGCCCGGCGGCTCGGCCACACGCTGCGGCGGATCGCCGCCGGCGCCGGGCGGCCGTCCGACTGACCGGGAGGACCGGAGCCGACCGCCCGGGACCGTCGCCCCACTCACCGGCAGGACCCGGACAGCCGTCCGACCGGGCAGGACCGGAGACCAGCCAGCCCAGGGCGCCCGCCAACCGACCCGGCACAACCGCAGCCCACCCATCCCGGACGCCGCCCAACCGGCCCGGCACAACCGCAGCCCACCCGCACCGGCGCGGCAGGCCGACTGATCGGCGGGGCCGGAGCTGCCCGATACTGGGAGGGATGGAGTGGTTCGGCGACGATGCCTACTGGCTGAGCCGGCTGGTCTTCCAGCGGGCTCTGGCCGCCGTGTACCTGGTCGCCTTCCTGTCCGCGGCGCTGCAGTTCCGTGCGCTGATCGGCGAGCGGGGAATGCTCCCGGTACCGGCGTTCCTGCGCCAGGTGCCCGCCCGGGACACGCCGAGCCTGTTCCGGCTGCACTACAGCGACCGCTTCTTCGCCCTCGTCGCCTGGACCGGCGTCCTGCTCTCGGCGGCCCTGATCGCCGGGGCGGCCGACGATGTTCCGCTCGGTGCCGCGATGGCGTGGTGGGCGGTTCTGTGGGCGCTCTATCTGTCGATCGTCAACGTCGGCCAGACCTGGTACAGCTTTGGCTGGGAGTCGCTGCTGCTGGAGACCGGATTCCTCGCGATCTGGCTCGGCAACGAGCGCACCGCGCCGCCGGTCGTCGTGCTGTGGCTGCTGCGCTGGACGCTGTTCCGGGTGGAGTTCGGCGCCGGGCTGATCAAACTGCGCGGCGACCGGTGCTGGCGCGAGCTGACATGCCTGTACTACCACCATGAGACCCAGCCGATGCCCGGCCCGCTGAGCTGGTACTTCCACCATCTGCCGAGGCCCGCGCACCGGGTCGAGGCGGGCGCCAACCATGTGGTGCAGCTGCTGGTGCCCGTCCTGTTGTTCACCCCGCAGCCGGTCGCGAGCATCGCCGCGGCGCTGATCGTGGTGACACAGCTGTGGCTGGTGCTGTCGGGCAACTTCGCCTGGTTGAACTGGGTGACGATCGTGCTCGCCCTGCCCGCCGTCGACGGCTCGCTGATCGTCGACGGGCCCGAACTGCCGGACGCGCCGCTGTGGTACGCGGTCGTGGTGCTCACCGTGTCCGCCGGGCTGCTGGCTCTGAGCTACCGGCCCGTGCGCAACTTGTTCTCACGGCATCAGGCCATGAACCGCTCCTACGACCCGTTCCATCTCGTCAATTCCTACGGGGCGTTCGGGACGGTGGGCCGGGTGCGTTACGAGATCGTGGTCGAGGGCACGGACGAGCGCGTGGCCCACGCGGGCACGGTGTGGCGCGAGTACGGCTTCAGGGGCAAACCGGGCGACGTCCGCAGGCTGCCGCGTCAGTTCGCGCCGTACCATCTGCGGCTCGACTGGCTGATGTGGTTCGCCGCGCTGTCCCCCGCGTACGCCCAGTCATGGTTCCTGCCGTTCGTGGAGCGGCTGCTGGAGGGCGACCGGGACACGCTGCGCCTGCTGGCCCGCAATCCCTTCCCGGACGCCCCGCCCGCACAGGTGCGCGCGAGGCTGTACCACTACCGGTTCACGACCCGGCAGGAACGGCGGCAGACGGGGGCGTGGTGGCACCGGACCGCCGTACGGGACTTCCTGGCGCCCATGAGGCTGCACTGAACGACGGGCCCGCGGCCGCCTCGTCGGCGTGCGGGGAGCAACCCTGGTGTGCGGCAGGAGCCGTGAGCAGCCCCGTGCCCCCTGCCGGGCGGGCGGGGGGCACGGGTGCAAAGCGCAGATCAGTCGATGCCAGGAAGGATGTGCGGCTCGGCCAGGTCTTCCTCGTAGCCGGCGAGCCGGATCGGGGCCGAACGGGCCCAGACCTCGAGGTTGCGAATCTCTTCGGCCTTGCCGGGCCGTTCGCCGCCGTCCTCCGACGGCCGCTTCTCGTGCTTCACATCTGGTGTCACCGCGCACTCCTCTGTGTCGCGTATGTGGGACAGGGCAGTTGGGTCGCGGTGGCGCCGTCAACTCTGGCGGGACCGCGGCCCGGTTGAAGACCTGTCCCAGGAGGGCCGAAGGGGATTGGTAGGTCCCTTGGAGGCCGTCCATTCACCCCAGGGTAACCAAATGAGCGGACCTCCGCTCGATGGGGCCAATAATGCGGCTCAATTCACGCCAACGACCCCCTCCAGATGGACAACGGCCGGTGCACCTGCTGGTGCACCGGCCGAAAGGGGTGACGCTATGGGCGAATTACGCATTTCCTACCAGTTGGCGGGGCCGTAATCCTTGAGGAAGCAGCCGAACAGGTCCTCGCCGCTCTCGCCGCGCACGATCGGGTCGTACACGCGGGCGGCTCCGTCGACGAGGTCGAGCGGGGCGTGGAAGCCCTCTTCCGCCAGGCGCATCTTGTCCGGGTGCGGGCGCTCGTCGGTGATCCAGCCGGTGTCCACGGCGGTCATCAGGATGCCGTCGCTCTCGAACATCTCCTGCGCGCTGGTGCGCGTGAGCATGTTGAGCGCGGCCTTGGCCATATTGGTGTGCGGGTGGCCCGCCCCCTTGTAGCCGCGGCTGAAGACGCCCTCCATGGCGGAGACGTTCACGACGTACTTGCGCCGGCCCCGGGCTGCCGCCATCGCCGGGCGAAGCCTGCTGATCAGGATGAACGGCGCGGTCGAGTTGCACAGTTGGACCTCGAGCAGCTCGACCGGGTCGACCTCGGAGACCGTCTGGATCCAGCTGTTGCTGTCGTGCAGATCGGGGACGAGGCCGCCGGCGTCGATGGCGGTACCGGCCGCGATGCGCTCCAGGGACGCGGAGCCGCTGACGAGCGCGAGGTCGGTGACCTCCTGGGCGCTCAGGCCCTCGCCGCGGGACGAGGGCAGGGCGGCGACGGAGTCCACGGCGCCGCTGCCGAACGTGCCGATGACCTGGGCGGGCGGCAGCTCGCCCGCCGGCAGCGGGGCCGACTCGGCGACCACGAGCTCGCGGTACGCCTGTGGCGAGCGGCGCACGGTCTGGGCGGCGTTGTTGATCAGGATGTCGAGCGGGCCCTCGGCGGCGACCGAGTCGGCAAGGGCGACGACCTGCGCCGGATCGCGCAGATCGATGCCGACGATCTTGAGCCGGTGGATCCACTCGTCGCTGTCCGGCATGGCCTTGAAGCGGCGGATGGCGTCATTGGGGAAACGCGTGGTGATCGTGGTGTGGGCGCCGTCGCGGAGCAACCGCAGCGCGATGTACATGCCGATCTTGGCTCGGCCACCGGTGAGCAGGGCCCGCTTGCCGGTCAGGTCGGTGCGGGCGTCGCGGCGGGCACGGTTCTCGGCGGCGCACTTCTGGCACAGCTGGTGGTAGAAGGCGTCGACCTCGATGTAGCGGGTCTTGCAGATGTAGCAGGACCGGGGGCGCTGGAGTATGCCCGCGATCTCCCCCACGACGGACGAGGAGGGCAGCAGCCCCTGCGTCTCGTCGTCGATGCGCTCGGCGGAACCGGTGGCGGTGGCCTCGGTGACGGACCTGTCGTGCGCGGTCTTGGCGGCGCGGCGCTCCTGCCGGCGGCGCTGCTTGACCGTCCGGTAGACGCCGGCGGTGGCGCGGCGCACCGCGATGGCATCCGGGTGGTCGATGTCGAGCTTGTCGAGCTCTTCGAGCACGCTCAGGCAGACGGCCAGACGCTCGGGGTCGATGCCCGGTCCGTATACCGGGCTGTCCTCTGTGACGGTCATGGCCTGTGTTGTTCCTCGATCACTCGAATGCCGGAGTTTCAAAAGCGCGATTTTACCGAGCGATGGGGTGCCCGCCAAATGACGGGCGTCACCTCCGGACGGTGCGGTCGGGCGGCGCGCTGATGCGCCCAGTGATCCAGGTCGGCCACCGCACTGCCCGTGGGCGTGGTGGCCACGAACGGACTGGCCGATTCCGTGCGCTGGCCGACGGGGCCGATTGGTCTGGACATGTGAGGAGAGACACCACATCACCGCAACCGCTTGCATCAGACGGCATACGGGCCCTTGGACTGACGGCGAGTGGTGGGCAGTGTGCCCGGCGGCGCTGGAGGCCGTTCGTCGGCCGCGGGCGGGCGGATCCGTTTTCCGCCAGGTTTCACCATCCGCACACAGATCCCCCGCATTGCACCCCACTATGTGATCCGACAAGGCCACCGACCACTCGGAAAATGGGGGGGTAGGGCATGCCGGATGGGGGTCCGGCATGCCCTACCGGGATTCCGGCACCCGGTCGAGCGCCTCCGGCCGCCCGGTGCGCCGCGCCCGTGGAGTCAGCTCCCGTCCGGCTCCGGATCCGGCGAGAGCCGAGCCGGCGTTGCCCAACCACCCGTACCGGACCGCCGTATCTCCCCCACGCATACCTGACCACCCGCACCCGACCGTGGAAAATCCGGTGACGCCGTGCGTGATCACCGTAAGGATGTCCCGGTGCCCGGCGGTGGACGACGCCGGTGCCACTGCCGCGCGCGCGGCGGTGACGCACATCGGATACTGGGGATGAACCCGCGCGCCGAGCGGGTCGGCGGTCCCCCCGATCCGCCCGCGCCCCCGTCGGAAGGGGGACGTCGGAGGTCATCCCGTACTACGTCAGCAGTACGGACAAGTGCCTGCTCAAGAACGACGACGTACCGGCAGAAGGGGGACAGGGTGGTCATCATGAGTTCCCTCGCGCTGTCCGTGTTCCTGTCGCTGGTCTCCGCGGTCGCCTACGCGGCCGGGGCGATCCTCCAGGAGCACGTGGCGACCACCACGCCGTCCCGCCCGTACGCGCCGCTCAACCAAGTCCGTTGGTGGGTCGCCGTGCTGCTCAACAGCGTGGGCGCGGTGCTCCACGTCGTGGCGCTGGCGTACGGGCCGCTCAGTGTCGTGCAGCCGCTCGGCGCGCTCACCATCGTCTTCGCGCTGCCCATGGCGGCGCTGTTCGTACGGCGCGGGGCAGGGCCGACGGCCTGGCGCGGCGCGATCATGGCGACCGCAGGGCTCGCCGGGCTCCTCGCGCTGACCGGCGGCTCCGCCTCGCAGTCACTGGGCGGCGTGGAGCGCGCGGTGCTCGCCGCGGTGACGCTCGGCGCGGTGGCCCTGCTCTTCCTGGGCGCCCAAGGGGTGCGCCGGCCGATCGTGCGCAGCGTCCTGCTGGCCGGTGCGGCGGGCGTCGCCTTCGGTATCGCCTCGGTGTTCACCAAGACCGTCGCCGTCGACTGGGACTGGAGCGCGCCGCTGACGCAGTGGCCGAGCCTGCTCGTCGTGGCCGTGCTCGCGGCCGGCGGGCTGCTGCTGTCCCAGGCGTCGTATCGCGGGGCCGGCCTCGCGGCCCCGCTCGCCACCGTCACCGTGGTCAACCCCGTGGTGGCCGCGGCGGTCGGGATCACGCTCTTCGGCGAGGACTTCCGGTACGGGGCGGCGGGCACGGTGCTGGCGCTCGGATGTGGTGTCGTGGCCGCGGGCGGGCTCGTCCTGCTGACGATCGAGCGGCTGGGCAACGGCGTGCGCCCCCGAGACCGCCACGTGCGCCGGGAGCGTTCAGAGGGACGTGCGACCTTGTCGGGAGATCGCGTCGTTCCCCCGCGCGCCGGATCAGATCGACACGCCGCCGGCCCTGAGATAGGCGAGGGGATCGATGTCGGACCCGTATCCCGGTCCGGTGCGGATCTCGAAGTGCAGATGCGGTCCGGTGCTGTTGCCGGTGGATCCTGAGCGGGCTATCCGCTGGCCCGGCGTCACCTGCTGGCCGGTGCGCACGGTGAGCGCGGACAGATGCGCGTACTGGCTGTACCGGCCGTCGCGGTGGCGGATGACGATCTCGTAGCCGTACGCGCCGCCCCAGCCGGCCGACACGACCGTGCCCGCGGCCACGGCCTTCACCGATGTCCCGGTGGGCACGGGGAAGTCGACGCCCGTGTGATACCCGCTCGACCAGGAGGAGCCCGCCTTGCGGTAGGCGGTCGACGGCCCGGCGGTCACGGGTGCGCTCAAGCCGGCGTGCCGCTCGGGCAGGGACTGGTCATTGGCCTGCCTGTCGGGCTGGGGCTTGGGCTTGGTCTTCTGCTGTTCCGGCCGAGGCGTGGCCTGCTGCTGAGGCTTCTGCTGCTGGGGCTTCGTCTGCTGCCTGGGCTCGGCCTGCGGTTTCGGTGCCTGCTGCCGGGGCGCCGGCGGCTCGGCGGCGGGCGCTGTGCGCTCCTTCGGAGGAGAGGCGGGAGCGGCCGCCGTGGCGCGCAGGACCAGCCGCTGGCCGGGGAAGATCAGGTCCGGGTCGTCGCCGACCACGGCGCGGTTGTCCGCGTACAGCCGCTGCCATCCGCCCCTGACCCGCTCCTTCTCCGCGATGCCGGACAAGGAGTCACCGCGGGCGACCGTGTATCCCTCCCGCTGCGTCGGCACGGTCGTGGGCGACGCGGCGCGCTCGGAGGTCAGCGCCCGCTTCGGCTCGGCGTGCGCGGCCGGCGCGATGGCAGGTGCGTCCCCGCCCCGGGTGAGCCGGGCACGCTCCGAGCAGGTGGGCCTGGCGCGCTCGCCCTGCCCTTGGAGAACCTTCTCGGCGATGGCGATCTGCTGGCCCTCGGTGGCGAGGTCGGCGCGCGCGGCGTACCGGGTGCCGCCGTAGGCCTCCCAGGTGGCCTGGGTGAACCGGAGCCCGCCGTCATGACCATTGCCGGTGTTGATCTGCCAATTGCTCGTGGACTCGCAGGCCGCGGCCTTCTCCCGGATATCGACGGATGCCGCGTGGGCCGATCCCGCGCCGATCAGGGGAAGCGCCATGCCGGCGCCGCCGGCGGTGACGGTGAGCGATGCGCGGTTGATGCGACTCGGCTGATATCGACGGTGCCGACCGGTTCCGGCCATGGTGTGCTCCCCCACTACATGTAGGTCGCGCATGCAGGTCATGCCGCAGGCGGCCAACGTAGGGGCGTAATACGGAGCGTGACAAGGTTTCAGAACGAGAGTGTCCGGAATGCTTCCCCGGCCCGGGTGGGCGACACCCCGCCGGGGCCGGGCCGCCGCTTACGGCTCCACCACGATCTTGCGGCCGTGACCCGCCGCGAACCGCTCGACGGCCTGCGGGTACTGCTCCAGCGGCAGTCGGTCGCTGATGAACACCGACGGGTCGAGCACGCCGGTCGCGAAAAGTGCGGCCGCCCGCTCGTAGCTGTGAAGAACGGCCATGGAGCCGGTGATGGTGATCTCCTGGTTGTAGATCCGGTACGGCTCGATCACCGCCGTCGTCGCGTAGTCGGCGACGCCGAACTGGAGGAAGGTGCCGCCCTTGGCGACGCGGCCGAGGCCGTCCTGGATGGCCTTGGCGTTGCCGGTGGCGTCGATGACGACGTCCCAGCCGCCGGGGCGCTCCAGTTCGTCCGCGGAGGCGGCCGTACGGGAACAGCCGAGGAGCCCGGCGGTGGCGAGGCGGTCGGGGTTGACGTCGAGGACGTCGACGCCGGCGGCGCCGGTGCGCTTGGCGAGCTCCAGCATCATCAGGCCCATGGTGCCGGAGCCGTAGATCAGGACCTCGGCACCGAGCGTGCCGCTGAGCACGTCGTAGCCGCGTACGGCGCAGGACAACGGCTCGATGAGGGCGGCGTCCTTCACATCGATGTGGTCGGGCAGTTTCACGCAGTTCGCCACGGGTGCGACGGCGTACTCGGCCGCACCGCCGGGAACGGTGACGCCGATGGCGGCCCAGCGATCGCAGAGGTTGCCGCGCCCGCTGCGGCAGTAGCGGCACTCGTGGCAGTGCAGCGACGGATCGACCGCGACCAGGTCTCCTACAGCCAGTTCCCTGACGTCCGTGCCGACACCGACGACCTCGCCCGCGAACTCGTGGCCCGGCACGATCGGCAGGGTGGGCGCGAACTCGCCCTGCAGGATGTGCAGATCGGTGCCGCACAGGCCGCACGACGCGACGGATACGACGACGTCGCGGGGCCCGGGGGTGGGGTCGGGCACGGTCGTGACGGTGACCTTGCCAGGTGCTTCGACGATCGCTGCCCTCATTTGACGGCTCCAAGAGACAGGCCCTGGACGAGCTTGTCCTGGGCGGCGTAGCCGGCGGCGAGCACCGGCAGGGACACGACGACGGACGCGGCGCACAGCTGGGCGAGGAAGAGGCCCTGGCTGGTGACGAATCCGGTCAGATACACAGGTGCGGTCTGGGCGACGACGCCGGTGAGCACCCGTGCGAACAGCAGCTCGTTCCAGCTGAAGATGAAGCAGATCAGCGCGGTGGCGGCGATGCCGGGCCCGGCGACGGGGGCGACGACCCGGGCCAGAATGGTGGGCAGCCGGGCGCCGTCGACCTGGGCGGCCTCGATGATGGAGACCGGGACATCGGCGAGGAACGACTGCATCATCCACACCGCGATCGGCAGGTTCATCGAGGTGTAGAGGATGACGAGGAGCAAGATGTTGTCCAGCATCCCGGTGTTCTTCGCGAACAGGTAGACGGGAAGCAGTCCGGCGACGACCGGCAGCATCTTGGTGGACAGGAAGAAGAACATCACGTCGGTCCACTTGCGCACCCGCCGGATGGACAGCGCGTAGGCGGCGGGCAGCGCGAGCACCAGCACGAGCGCGGTCGAGAGCAGGGACGCGGACATCGAGTTGACCAGCGGCGGCCACGGAGTGGGTCCGCCGCCGCCCCCGAAGAACTCGCGGTAGCCGTCGAGGGTGAGCGAGGCGGCGAACGAGGGCGGGTTGGTGGCCGCGTCCGCCTCCGAGTGGAAGGAGGTGAGCAGCATCCACAGGGCGGGCAGACAGAACGCGATGCCGGCGATCCAGGCGACGAGGCCGAGGGCTGCGGAGCGCCGGCGGGCCTTGCGAGCCGCGGGCGGCAGCGCCTGGTGGGAGGGTCGGACGGTGGCGGTGCTCATGCTCGGGTCGCCTCCTCACGGAAGAGGGACGAGACCACCCGGAGTGCGAAGGTCGCGATGACGATGGTGCCGATCACGACGACGACTCCCGCGGCGGACGCCAGTCCGTACTCGTGGGCCTGGTAGAAGGTCTGGTAGATCGTGTAGGGGAGGTTGGCGGTGCCGAGCCCGCCGGAGGTGAGGGTGAACACGGCGTCGAAGTTCTGCACGATGTACACCGAGCCGAGCAGAATGCCCAGTTCGAGGTAGCGGCGCAGATGCGGCAGGGTCAGGTAGCGGAAGGTCTGCCAGGAGTTCGCACCGTCGAGCCGGGCGGCCTCCATCATCTCCGCGGGCCTGCTCTGCAGTCCGGCGAGCAGGATCAGCATCATGAACGGTGTCCACTGCCACACCAGGGCCGCTTCGACGGCGAACAGCGGCATCTCGGATATCCAGTCGGGCTGGGCCGGTGCGTCGATGCCGACGAGCCCGGCGGCCCAGGTGAGGGCACCGTTGAACAGCCCGTATTCGGGGTTGTAGAGGGCGTGCTTCCACAGCAGGGCCGCGGAGACGGGCACCAGCAGGAACGGGGTGATGAGCAGGGTGCGCACGATGCCGCGGCCGAAGAAGGTGCGGTCGAGCAGCAGGGCGAGGAGCAGTCCGAGGACCACGCTCGCGATGACGACACTCGCGGTCAGCAGCACGGTGGTCAGCACCGAGTCGCGCATCGAGGCGTCCGTGAACACGGAGGCGTAGTTACTCAGGCCCGTGAAGGCGCGTTCGTCGGGGGCGAGGGAGTTCCAGTCGAAGAGGGAGATCACCAGTGTGGCCACGAAGGGCAGCTGGGTGACCGTGATCAGGAACACGAGGGCGGGCAGGAGCGGAGCCCTGGTGGCCCAGGCACGCATCCGGTCGCTGCGGCCGGCCGTGCGCGGCGCGGCGGGCGGGGGCTCGGGTGCCGTGCCGGGCGCGGTCCGCGGCCGCTGCCCGGCGGGTGTGGGGGACGGCGTGCTCAGCGATGTACTCACCGGTACTCCTCGGCGACCTTCTCGGCCAGGGCCTGCGACTTCTTCAGGGCCGCCTCGACGGACTGACGGCCGGCGATGGCCGAGCTGATCTCCTGCGACACCTTGGTGCCGAGGTCGGTGAACTCGGGGATGCCGACGAACTGGATGCCGGGCGCGGGGCGGGGCTGGGTGCCGGGGTTCTTCGGGTCGGCCTCCGCGATGGCTCGCTTGGTGACGTCCGCGAACGCGCCCGCCGCCTTGAGGTATTCGGGGTTGGAGTAGGTGGAGTCCCGCTTGCCGGCCGGCACGTTGGCCCAGCCGATCTGCTTGCCGACCAGCTCCTCGTACTCCTTGCTCGATGCCCAGGAGATGAACTTCCAGGCGTTGTCGGCCTTCGTGGACGCCTTCTGCATGCCCCAGGCCCAGGTGTAGAGCCAGCCGGAGCTGTCGGTCTCCTCGACCGGCGCGGGTACATATCCGATCTTCCCCTTGACCGGGGAACCGGAAGCCTCCAGGGAGCCGGCGCCCGCGGTGGCGTCGTACCACATGGCGGTCTTGCCCTGGGTCATGTTGTTGAGGCACTCGGCGTAGCCGGACTGGGCCGCGCCGGCCTCGCCGTGCTTCCGGACGAGGTCGACGTAGAACTTGGTGGCCTTGGTGAACTCGGGCGAGTCGAGCCGTGCTTTCCAGTCCTCGGTGAACCAGGTGCCGCCCATGGTGTTGACGACAGTGGTGAGGGGAGCCATGACCTCGCCCCAGCCGGGCAGGCCGCGCAGGCAGATGCCCTTCATGCCCTTCTCGGCGCCGTCCGCCTTCGCGGCGAGGTCGGCGACCTGCTGCCAGGTGGGCTTGTCGGGCATGGTCAGGCCCTGCGCCGCGAACACGTCCTTGCGGTACATCAGGAAGGACGACTCGCCGTAGAAGGGCTCGCCGTAGAGCTTGCCGTCCTCGGCGGTGAGCGAGTGGCGCAGGGGCGCCAGGATGTCGTTCTGGTCGAAGGCGGTGTCCTCGGCGGCGTACGTGTCGAGGGAGTGCAGCCAGCCGTTCCTGGCGTAGATCGGTACCTCGTAGTTGCTGATGGTGGCGACGTCGTACTGGCCGGCCTGGTTGGAGAAGTCCTGGCTGATCTTGTCTCTGACGTCGTTCTCCGGGAGGACGGTGAAGTTGACCTTGATGCCGGTGTCCTTGGTGAAGTGGTCGGCGGTCAGCTTCTGCAGTTCGACCATCTGCGGGTTGTTCACCATGAGCACGTTCAGGGTCTCGTTGCCTCCGGAGGAGGACGAACCGCCGCCGGCACCCCCGCATCCCGCGGCGAGGACGACGAGGGCGGCCGTGGCGGCAACCGCACTGATGCGCTTTCCATGGTGTCGTCGCTTCAGGGTCATGGATGTCTCCTGGGGTTTCAGAGCGGCTCATTGCGCCGGTTTCGGGCGTCTCGTTCGGAGTTTCGGGGTGTGACGGGCCGTCCCGCCGAGGCGGGCAGTGGGTGCTGTTGTGGAGGTGTCGGGTCAGACGCGGATGACCTGCGGCCCCAGCAGGGAGTAGCGCTGGGCCTCGGCCGAGGAGAGGCCGGTGTCGGTGACGACGGCCTCGAGGTCCCCCACGTCGGCGAAGCGGCAGAAGCTCACCGCGCCGAACTTGGTGTGCACGCCGGCGAAGACACATCGCCGCGCGCTGCGCACGGCCTGCGCCTTGACCTCGGCGACGGCCGGGTCGGGTGTGGTGAGGCCGTACTCGCGGGAGATGCCGTTCGCTCCGATGTACGCCAGGTCGATGACGAAACCGGCCAGCATCCGGGTGGCCCAGTGGTCGACCGTGGCCATGGTCTGGCCGCGGACCCGGCCGCCGAGCAGCAGCACGGCGATCCTCTCCGCGTCGGCGAGGACGGTCGCCACCGCCAGCGAGGCCGTGACCACGGTCAGCGGCCGGTCCCTCGGCAGGGCCTCGGCGACGAGCTGCGGGGTGAAGCCCTCGTCGACGAAGACGGTCTCGGCGTCGCCGAGGAGGTCGGCGGCGGCCACCGCGATCCTCGACTTCTGCGGTACATGGCGTGTGGTGCGCATCGCGAGCGTCGTCTCGAAGCCGGCGCTCTCGACGGGATACGCCCCGCCGTGCGTGCGCCGCACCAGTCCGTGCTCCTCCAGGGTGGTGAGGTCGCGGCGGATGGTCTCCTTGGCCACCGCGAACCGGGCGGCCAGCGCATTGACCTCGACCGACCCGTTCTGCCGGGCCGTGTCGAGAATTCCCCGTCGGCGTTCCTCGGTGTCCACGACGCACATCCCTGCTGGTGCCGGTCTTGCTGGCGGGCTCGACGTCCGTTCGGGCCCATGCGTCGTTTGTACAAGCAACCGGGGCCGCTGGACCAGCGTCTTCGCGGGCTACGGTGTGCCCGTTAATGCCCGTTTCATCCATCGCGTCGTCGCTGGTGGGCCGTGATGTACGGGTGCGCCACGGGCCTTGTCGGTGCCCGCTTGGGACGTGACGGAGTCCGAACGGCGCCCGGGTGCGGGCGCCGGGGCCTGGGCAGGGTGCGCGGCACCGTCCGAACGCCGACGATCGGTGAATGTCCCTGGCGGCGCGGACGTATGCGTACGTGTACGAGGGGCGACAGCGGCACCACGGCACCACGGCACCACGGCACCACGGCACGGACGTACTTCCGACGGACATCCAGGAGCACACAGATGAGTGGCACAGCTCAGATCGGCGTCACGGGACTCGCGGTGATGGGCCGCAATCTCGCCCGCAACTTCGCGCGCAACGGTCTCACCGTGGCCGTGCACAACCGGACCGCGGCACGCACGCGCGCGCTGGTCGAGGAGTTCGGTGACGAGGGCACGTTCGTGCCGGCCGAGTCGGCCGAGGAGTTCGTAGCGGCGCTGGAGCGGCCCCGCCGGCTGGTCGTGATGGTCAAGGCGGGTGAGGCGACGGACGCGGTGATCGAGGAGTTCGCGCCACTGCTGGAGGACGGCGACGTCATCATCGACGGCGGCAACGCCCACTTCGCCGACACCCGCAGGCGCGAGAAGCAGCTGCGGGAGCGCGGCATCCACTTCGTGGGCGTGGGCATCTCCGGCGGTGAGGAGGGCGCGCTCAACGGCCCCAGCATCATGCCGGGCGGCTCGGCGGAGTCGTACGCCTCGCTGGGGCCGCTGCTGGAGCGGGTCGCCGCCAAGGCCCCGGACGGCACGCCGTGTGTGACCCATGTCGGTCCCGACGGTGCGGGCCACTTCGTCAAGATGGTCCACAACGGCATCGAGTACGCCGACATGCAGTTGATCGCCGAGGCCTACCACCTGCTGCGCGCGGTCGCCGGGTACTCACCGGAGCAGATCGCCCGGACGTTCCGCGACTGGAACACGGGGCGGCTGGACTCCTATCTGATCGAGATCACGGCCGAGGTCCTGGCGCACAAGGACGCGGCTACGGGCAAGCCGTTCGTGGACGTGGTCACCGATCAGGCGGAGCAGAAGGGCACGGGCCGCTGGACCGTACAGATCGCGCTCGACCTCGGGGTACCGGTGTCGGGCATCGCGGAGGCGGTGTTCGCGCGCTCCCTGTCCGGCCACGCCGGGCTGCGTGAGGCGTCGCGGGCGCTACCCGGCCCGGCGGCGAGGCCGCTCGGCGCGGAGGAGACAGCACGTTTCGCCGGCCGGGTCGAGCAGGCGCTGTACGCGTCGAAGATCGTGTCGTACACCCAGGGCTTCCACCAGGTGCGGGCGGGCAGCGAGGCGTACGGCTGGGATGTCGACGCGGGTGCCGTCGCGGCGATCTGGCGAGCCGGGTGCATCATCAGGGCGGCGTTCCTGGACCGTATCCGCGCGGCGTACGACGCACAGCCGGAGCTGCCGAGCCTGCTGGCGGACAAGCTGTTCGCGGAGGAGATCGGGGCGGCGCAGGACGACTGGCGCGAAGTGATCGCGACGGCGGCGCGGCAGGGGGTGCCGACGCCCGGCTTCTCCGCGGCACTGGCGTACTACGACGCGCTGCGCGCGGAACGGCTGCCGGCGGCGCTGACGCAGGGCCAGCGCGACTTCTTCGGCGCGCACACCTATCGCAGGACCGACCGCGAGGGGTCGTTCCACACGCTGTGGGGCGGTGACCGCTCGGAGGTCCGGTCGGACTGAGGCCTCGGGCGGGGCGGTGACGCGGGTGCTGGTACGGGGCCGGCGGGGCGGGCGCGCGAAGGCATCCGGCACGGTGAGGGCGGCGACGCGAGGGGGTTGTCACCGTCACGGGCCGACGGCACGGGCGCGCGGAAGCATCCCGCAGGGCGGGGGCGGCGACGCGAGGGGGTTGTCACCGTCACGGGCCGACGGCACGGGCGCGCGAAGGCATCCCGCAGGGCGGCGCGGGCTCGCGGAAGTATCCGGCAGGGCGGCGCGGGCGCTTCGTGGCCGGCCCGGCCGTACGGCGGCCGGGCCGGATAGCCGGGGCCTCTCAGGCGTGGACCGTGTCAGGCCGGGCCCGGCTGCGGCTCGGGAGGCGGTACGGGCTCCGGATCAGGTCCCGGTGGTGTGGGGATCGGGTCCGGGGCGGGGCCCGGCTGGGGCGTCGGCGTCGGCACCGGCCTGGGCAGCGGGCCCGGGTCGGGAGGCGGGCCAGGGGTCGGTGAGGGGATGGGCTGTGCGGGGTCGGGATGGGGGTGGGTCATGCCGCACCTCCGGAGTGCGAAGTGTTGCGTACCCAATCTCTACCGGTGCGCGTTCCCACGGTCGCCGTGTCCAGTCGTCGGGGCCGCCGATCAGGTGGCCGCGTGTCCCGGTCCGCAGACCCGGCTGCCGGGCCGTCGCACCGCCAGGGGTCCGTGGTCTCGCCCCCTGCCGACGGACCGGGCCGCCCGGCCCGTCAGACCGCGGATCCGGTGGCCGCGGCCTCGGCCGCGGCCCGCAGGCCGGGTTCGGGACTGGAGAGCACCGGCAGCGCCGTGTGGGTACGAGCGGCGGCATCGGCCATGGAGGCCTGAGCCAGGACGACGACATCCGCGTCGCGCACCGTGTCGACGGCGGCAGCGACCGCGTCCAGGTAGCCCTCCCGGTCCCCCGCCCGGAAACGCTCCCAGGCGTCCTCCACCAGGAGCGTCCGCAGCTGCGGCGTACGTCCCCGGGCCTCCTCACGGATGAGCGCCGCGGTCGGCCCCAGGGTGCTGCGGAGCGCGGCCACGATCACGATCCGGTCCCTGCGGGCGGCGACGGCGCACATGGGCCTGTCGACCCGCAGCACCGGTACGCCCACTCGGGTCGCGGCCGCCTCGGCCACGCCGCCGATCGTGGAGCAGGTGCACAGCACGGCGTTCGCACCGTCCGCGGCGGCGTCGGCGATCACGTCCGCGACGGCGTCCGCGCCCTCGTGCCCGGCTCGTTCGAGCAGGTCCTCGTGGACGAGGTGGCGCAGGGACAGGACGGGATGGTGCGTGTCGCGCAGGGCCTCGAAGACCGGGACGTGGACCGGGGACGTGTGCAGGAGTGCGAGCATGCCGGGATCGTAGGCGGTGCCACCTCGCGCGTCGCGGGTGTCACCGAAGCGCAGGTGTCACCGAAGTCTCAAGAAGGGACACCTCCTGCTTCGAACCCGGCGAGCATCCGCTCCAGTGCCTGCTGGTCGGGGCCGATGAACGGGTCCGCCTCGGGTGCCGCGGCGATGGTGTCGATCATCTGCGGAGCGAGGCCGAGGGCGGGCGGCAGGTGGGTGCTCAGCACGGCCTCGGGCGCCATCTCGCGCAGCGGCCGGACACTGGCCGCGTACCTGTCCGGGTCGACGTTGTGGATCCACGGGCTGTCCACCGCCGCCCACAGCAGCTGGCCCGCCCGCAGTTCGTCGTCCTTGATGTCGCCGGCGGTCGCTCCGGAGGCGAGTTCGGCGCTGGCGACGGGTGCGCCGAAACAGTCGGAGCTGAAGCAGGCGCCCGACTTGTCGTCGTAGAAGCCCACGGTGGCGGGGTTGTCGAACAGCGGTGGGCGGAAGGCCCGCAGGACGCGGTCGCCGACGTCGAGGGACTGCCCCGGGTTGAGCAGGAAGACCCGGTCCAGAGGCAGGGGCCGCTCCGTCGACATGATGCCGACGGCCAGATACGTGGTCACCAGGCGGGCCCGGGGCGCCGCGTCCAGCAGTGCGAACAGCCCGCCGGTGTGGTCGCGGTCGGGATGCGTGAGCCAGATCCAGCGCACGTCCTCGGGATCTATGACGCTGCTGAGGGTTTCCAGGAACCTGCGGTCGGGAAGGCCGAGGCCCGTGTCGACGACGACGGGTTCGGCGGCGTGGAGCACGAAGGCGTTGACCGTGAGGTAACCGATGCCGGGAACCGGCAGGTGGTCGCCGAGGACGCAGATCTCGTGTCCGATTCTGTGAATGGCCATGACTTCTCCGGGAACCCCCCGGGGGCAGGATCGGATCACGGCTCACGGCGCCGCGGTCACATACGGGCCCCGCACCGGGTAGGCACGCCCGTCCCCGGGCCGACATCAGCGCTTCTGCTCACAGTCTCCCCCCACCGGGCCGGGACCGCTGGCCACCACGGGGCTTCGCCTGCGCGTGGCCGCGGTCGACCGCCGGCCCCACGCGCGGGCGAGCAGGGTCCGTCACAGGTCGGCATGCTCCTTGAGCTGCGCTTCGGCCTCGCGAACGAGTTCGGCGGGTGCGGCGGGCGCCTCGTCGGGATGCTTCTGGGCCCACTTCGCGGCGTACGGGCACAGCGGTACGACGGGGACGTTCTCGCGGGCCGCGGTCGCGTAGAACTCGCGCACCAGGGAACCGGCTATGCCCTTGCCCTCGTGGCCCGGTTCGACGATGGTGTGCACGGCCACGAGAGCGGGGGTGTCCCCCGCCAGCACGAAGTACTCGACGCGTCCGGCCACCTCCCCGTCCACGTGCGCTTCCAGCAGCCCTGCGGGCCGGTTGTCGCGGATCTCGATTGCTCCCACTGCGGCGTGCTCTCCTCGGTGGATCGGACGGGGCCGCCGGCGGGCCGTCCCCGCCGGCGGTGGGTCGCGAGCGGTCAGGCCACGGCGTGCGGGCTGCGCGCGGTGTCCGTGCCGGGCACGGGAGCGGACGCGTCCGAGCCGAGGGCGACGATCTTGTTGTCGGCGTCGACGTGGACGACGCTGGGCACGAGCGAGCGCGCCTCGGCGTCGTCGACCTGGGCGTAGCTGATGAGGATCACCAGGTCGCCGGGGTGGACGAGGTGCGCGGCGGCCCCGTTGATGCCGATGACTCCGCTGCCGCGCTCGCCCTCGATGACATAGGTCTCCAGGCGGGCGCCGTTGGTGATGTCGACGATGTGGACGAGCTCGCCGGGCAGGAGGTCGGCGGCGTCCATGAGATCGCGGTCGACGGTGACGGAGCCGACATAGTGCAGATCGGCCTGGGTGACGGTCGCCCGGTGGATCTTGGACTTGAACATGGTACGCATCATCGAGGTACTCCTGGATCTAGGCTCCCTGCCTGCGTTTTAGCAGGTCAAGGGCGGTTTCCTACCCTACAACGAGTCGCATGTCCGGGCAGCACTCCCCAGTTTCTCAGGGCTGATGCTGACCACTTGCTGACTTTTCCGACGTTCGTCAGGTCGGATCGATAGGGCTGCGTCGGCCCATCCACTCCCCCACCGCGACGACGATGCCAGAGTACGCAACGCCGCTCGGAGGATCGCCGTGATCACCGTCACTGCGGCGGCCTGGGCGGCAGTCACGGACGAAGGCGGTCGACCGGGAGTCGGGCCGCGCGCCGCCATGGATCAGCTGACCCAAGCCCCTCCGTATGCCAGGCCGATCCAGCCCACCCGCGCTCCGCCCCTCAGGTCGAACATGCTCCCGATCGCGCCCAGCGTCGTGAGCGGGACGGCGTACTGCGGCACACCCGCCGCCGTACTCGGATCGGCTGCTCAGATCACGTACTCCGGCCCCGCGCCCGGGTCAGCTGCTTCAGTTCGATGATGGTCGCCACGGCGCGCAGCCAGGTGGCCGCGGTGTCGTCGGCGGCGGTCCCGCCCACGAGTTCGGTGCCGGCCCGCAGCCACTCCCGTACGAGGACGGCCGCCTCCCGGCGAGGCAGGGGCTCGGGCAGCTCCGCGGCGCGGGCGAGTCCGCCGGCGCGCACGGTGTCGGCGAGGAAGGCGACCGAGCGCGGCTCGGTGCCGAGGCGGTCGAGGATGACGGCTGCGGCCGCGGCGCCGTCGCCGAACAGGGCGGTGCGCCGGGTGCCGGGCTCGGCGGCGAGGCCGTAACGCAGCAGGACGGTGATGTCGAGCCGGGCCAGCTCGTCGTCCGTGCGGTCCGGCGGGTACGGGGCGTCGTCGTTCATGGCGGGGCCTCGGGTGTCTCGTCTCATCTGACTGGTCCGCTGCGGCTCAGTTGACGGTGACGGTGTAGGTGATGCGCTCGGGGGCCTGGGAGGGGGTGGTCGCCCCCGTGGTCGGGGTGGCGGAGGGTCCGGTCGTCTCGGGGGGCAGGGTGGAGGTGTTGCCCTGGCAGGTGGTGAATGTGCAGTGCAGCAGCGTGAATTGAGTGGTCCCCTTGCCCTTGGCCTCGAAGGTGAAGGTGAGCCGGCCGCCGGCACCGGCCACCGGCTCGTCGCCGGAGTCGGACGCGTAGTCCTGACCGCGGCTGACCAGCACCGAGCTGTCGGGCTCGGGGTCGACCAGGTACCAGTACTCGCGGGTGGAGGCGTTCTGGTCGACGGTGAGCGTGAAGCGCTCGCCCGGCTCGGCAGTGATGCTGGTGTCCTTCACCGGGTGGCTCGTCGGGCGGCTCGCGGTGCTCGTGGAGCCGCCGGCCGGTTCGTCGGCACCGGGGCCGCAGCCCGTGGCGAAAGCGAGGAGCGCGGCCGCCGCGATCGCGGCACCGCCCCTGCTACCGCGGAAGATAGACGCTGTACGCGTTGGGGAGATCACTGTCGGAAGCCTTGCCCATGTGGCCGTTGATGAAGTCGTCTTCGCTGACCCAGGTGGTTGAACCCCAGGGGTTGTACACCTGAAGCATGTCACCCTCCTGGGCGATGATGGTCATCGCGTGGGCGCCCTCCTTGCCCGAGACGTCGACAGGCACCGGCCGCCCCTGCGCCACCGACTTCTCGACCTCGGTGAGGACCGCCCTGCGTTCGGCGGCGCTGTCCAGGTCCTGGCGCTCGTAGTCAGTGCCGGTGGCACTGCCGACGGCGGTGTCGTTGATCCGTTCCTGCCCCTCCGGCCCCATGCCGCCCCAGTTCTCGCCGCCGTCGCCTTCGGTGTGCAGCCGATGCTGTTCGGCCACCAGGCGCTGCTTGAAGGCGTCGGGGTCGTCCTGCTGCCCGTCGGGGCCGCCGGTGAGGTCGAGCGCGTACAGGGGGTCGACCATGGCGCGGGACGTGACGGTGGACGAGGCCACGCAGGTGCCCTCCGAGCCGTCGCCGCCCTGGATCCACCGCTGGCCGTTGAACGTGACGAAGTCCTTGTTGTTGTTCGAGCCGTCCGGCGCCAGGCCCTCGTCGTTCATGCTGTCCCCGGCGGTGACCACCGGAGTGAGGTGCCTGCGCAGCCAGTCGGGGTCCTTGCCGTGAATCTTGTCCTGGAACTCCCCGATCTCGGCGACGCTGTGGCCGGCGGCCAGGGCCTTCATCAGGTAGGCCCGCTCCTGCGGGGTGTCCGACTTCGCCAGCATCCGCTCCATGGCCATCTCGTCGTCGAGACTCAGCCGGTCCATACGCGTCGACGCACGCGCCAGGTCGCCGGCCGTGAGGATCTCGTTCAGCTCGGCGTCGGCACCCCAGACGCCGGTGTCGGCGAGCATCAGCTTGTCGACGGCGGTGAGTTCGCTGGTCTCCATCTTCCCGGCCCGTGCCTCGGCGGCCCACTTGTTCAGGTCCCGGGCCGCGACGCGGGTGGCCTCCTGCGCGTCGGAGACGGCATCGTGCATCAGGTCGACCGCGTAGGAGCCGAAGTGGGCGGCGTTCTGGCGGTCCCACTCCTCCTCGTCGTTCTCGTGCAGGTCGTCGAAGAAACCGTCCTTGCCGCCGAGCGTCTTCCTCTGCTCCAGCAACTGTCCGCGGCCCTGCTCGTCCTTGCGCTGTGCGGCGCCGATCGCGTCGGCCAGCGTCAGCAGCACCGACGCGCACTCGTGGAACGCCTCCCTCATCTGGCTCGCCGACCGCCCGGCGGCGTTCACCACGTCGGAGGCGAGGACGCTCGTGTCACCGACCCACACCTCCGGAAGACCCCTGCGGCCCACTCGGTCGACCTGGTCGAAGACGCTGTCGACCGGGTCGACCTGGCCGCGGTACAGCCTTGCCAGGCCCTCCAGCACGCCCTGGTCGCCGCCCGGTACGGGCACCGAGAGGGCGTCGTCGATCAGGTCGAGGAGCTCGTTCTTGCTCCCGGCGCCGAGCATCTTCTTGGACAGCCCGGCGAGCCACGCGAGGCGGAAGGAAGGGGAGTCGAGAGGAGAGAAGAAGAACGACACCGGCCCGCTCCTCAGTAACTCGAAAGGGCCGAGGTGTGCACGCCCTGCGTCGATGTGTCGGTGCGGCTGCTCGTGCCGCCGGTGGGGACGCTGTCCACCTGGGTCTCCACCAGACCGTCGGTGCCGCGGTAGGTCTTCTTGGCCAACTGCACCTTGCCACCGAGCTCGTGCAACGCCGACGCCAGTGTCTTGGCCTCCGCCTCCCAGGCCCCGACGAACGCGTTCAGCGCCGACGCGGCGTCATCGCCGCCGACATCGCCGTACGAGTATTTCGTGCGGGACTTGACTGCCGAGCTGACGCCGTCCATGTCCCTGCCGGCGTTGTCGAGTTGCTGAGCCTGGCCGGTCATACCTGCCTTGACCTGGTAACCGTCCGAGCCCACCGCGCCTCCCCCGTATGCATTCGATTGTGACCGCGGGCAGGCTAACACGCACTGCACATACAAACGATCATGCGTCTTCCGTCACACACACCTCCTCCACATCACCCGCCCACGGCACGCCTTGGCGCTGATCCCGTCCGAGGCGATCGGCTACAACTCGCCGTAGGCGTACACCGCGTACGAGCCGACGCCGCGACTTACCTCGCTCTTCCCCAAGCCCCGAATTGACTCCACGTTGCGGCTGGTCGTGTTCACGTCCGACGCCGCCCGCCCGCCCGCAGCCACCGGGCTACGCGGAGGATCGGTTCAAGTCGCCCGACCGGACGTCGTCAATCAGGCCGTAGTCGGTGTCGTTGGCGAGAGCTACGGCCTCCAGCCTCCAGGAGCCGGTCATCCTACGGATCGCCCGGGCCCCGAATCCGCATTGCACCTCCGAGCGGGCGGCTCATACGCAACGAGTACGCCGCCGAGCCCTGCCTCGCCGCCATGATCGCGACTCTGGTCCCGTGGATGCGCTGTGTCGGGACCTCGTCCATGCGAAGGCGTGCTCATTGGAGGCCCGGACCTTGGGGCGGAGGAGCGCCTTCTCGCTCATGTCGGCGACCAAAGGCTGGAACCTCGCGGGAATCAAGCCGCGCTCGCCGTCGCAGGGCCCCGGGCAGCCGCTGATCTGCGCCGGATGCCCGAGGAGGTCCACCACGGCGCCAGCTACCTGGGCGTCATCGCCCACACGGCTGCCTACCTCCACGGGGACAAGTGGCTCGATGCGCTACTGGCAGGGCTCGACGCGAACCGATCCGCTTCGAACACAACATGCGCGCCACGCCGGTGCTGCACACGTCGCCGAGGACGTCGAGGCGGCCGATCTCGGCTGCGGGCCGGCAGGCTCACCTGATCAACGGCCGCAGGCACCACGGCGCCTACCCCATCACGAGCCTGACAGCTGCTGCCCGCGCCGTCTGCGAGGGCGGCACGGTCGGTGCCTGACGGCAGGTGGCCGCGCCGCGACGAGATCCACGTGCCCGAGGCCGTTACGGAGTGCGGAATCCCCGAAAGGTCACCTGCTTGCGGGTCCGGAAGCCGAGCCGCTCGTAGAGTGCGATCGCGCCGGTGTTCGCCTCGGCCACGTGCAGGAAGGGACGTTCGTTCCGCGACACGATGCGCGCGACGAGCGCACTCACCAGGCGGGCGGCGTGGCCTCGCCCGCGTGCCTCGGGTGTGGTGGAGACGGCACTGATCTCGGTCCATCCCGGTGGGCGTAGCCGCTCGCCCGCCATCGCCACCAAGGTGCCCTTCTCGCGGATGCCGAGATAGGTGCCGAGTTCGATGGTGCGCGGCCAGAACGGCCCCGGCTGGGCCTTCGCGATCAGGTCAAGCATCTCAGGCACGTTCCCCGCGCCCAGTTCGACCACGCTGGTGTCGAGCCCAGCACGAGGATGATCGGTTCGGCTGCTGCCCGGCCAGATCATCTGGCGGCCTTCGAGGACGAAGACCGTCTCCCAGTCCGACGGCGGGATCACTGGGCAGCTGAACATGTCGGCGAACTCGCCTCGGCCGAGCAGCCGAGCGAGGTCGGCCCACTCCGCCGAATCCGCGTCGGGAGACACCGAAGAGAAGGTCGCGACGCCGGGCAGGTAGGTGGCAGCCCGACCGAGTCGGCGGGCGAGATGCGCGTGATGACCGCCGAGTGACTCGCCCACCGGGTCGTCGAGTGCGACGTCGCGGTCCACCATCGTGCTGCACCTCTCGTGTTGTGCGTGGAAGTCAGTCGACCGGGGCGCTCATCTGCTGCGCGGATCCCCCCGACGGCAGCAGCGTATCGAGAATGCGCTGATAGTCGGCACGCGCCCTCGGCTCCGAGGCCCAGGCCGTGGTCGGCACGCCGGCTGATGAGGTCGAGGCACTGGCCAGGTGTTGGGGCGCGGCGCCCAGCGGGGCGAGCGGCCATGTCGACGTCGTCATCACGTGGCCTGTCGCAAGGCCATGGCAGATGAACAGATACGCCACTCCAGCCTTTCGTGAAGGTCGGTGAGCAGGTTCAGCACCTCCGCCCGTACGGAGGGATCCAGCGCGGACACCGGCTCGTCAAGGACGAGCAGTCGCCGCTCACTCGCCAGCGCCCGTGCGATGCCGATGCGCGGGCACTGCCCGCCGGACAGATCGTGCGGCAATTTCCCGATGGCGCGTGCGTGGGTGGGGCCCGGTTCAGGACCGCCGGGTGGCCTCACCTCGGCTCCCCGGCCGGTGCAGGAAGTGGAAGCCCGGGCGGGGGTGCATGAGGAAGTCGTGGTGCGAGATGTTCCATGCGTAGGCGCCCGCGAGGCCGAAGGCCACCCGGTCACCCGCGCGCAGGCCCGGCGCCGGGACGTGGCGGGCGAGGATGTCCTTGGGGGTGCACAGCTGGCCCGCGAGCGTGACGCGGTCCTGGCGGGCGGCGGGTCGCGGCCAGGGCTGGGACCAGGTGTCCACGGGCAGGACGGAGCAGGGCTGGTCGTGGCCCTTGGTCGCCGGGGTCCGCAGGTGGTGGGTGCCGCCGCGGACGACGGCGAACTCCTCACCGTGGCTGTGTTTCACGTCCAGCACTTCGGTGGCGTACCAGCCGCAGTACGCGGTCAGGGCGCGGCCCGGCTCGATGCGCAGCGTCAGGTCCGGATGTGCGTCCAGGAGGTGGGCGAGGCCCACGCCGTACCCGGCCCAGTCGAAGCGCTCCTCGGGGGCGGTGTAGTCGACGGTCATGCCACCGCCGACGTTCACCTCGGCGATGCGGATCCGATGGCGTGCGAACAGGTCGGCCGCCCAGGTCACGACGGACTCGGCCACGGCGAGCTGTTCGGGGGCGCCGAGGCCGCTGGCCAGGTGGGCGTGGACGCCACGCAGTTCCAGGTGCGGGCAGGCACCATCGGTGAACAGGCGGACGGCCGAATCGGCTTCGGACGGGTCGATGCCGAACGGAGTCGGACGGCCGCCCATCGCCAGGGAACTGCCCGCCATCGACGCCTCGGACAGCGGGAGGTTGAAGCGGAGCAGGACGCCCACACGGGTGTCCGGCGCGAGCCGCCGGGCGAGTTCGGCCAGCCTGTGGAGCTCGTACAGGCTCTCGACGTGGAAACGCGCCACGCCCCGTTCCAGCGCGGCCGCGATCTCGGCCGGGGTCTTGCCCGGGCCGCCGAAGGCCAGCGGGTGGTCCGGCACCACCTTGGCGGCGTGCGCGAGTTCGCCGCCCGAGGAGACCTCGTAGCCGTCCACATACGGGCCGAGCGCCGTCAGGATCTCCGGCTCCGGGTTGGCCTTGGCCGCGTAGTACAGCTCGACGCGCGCGGGCAGGGCCGCCCGCACGGCCGCAGCATGCTCACGCAGCGCCTCGATGTCGTAGACATAGGCCGGCAGTTCTTCCGGGGACAGGGCCTGGACGCGGTCCCGCACCGCGGGTGTGGGGGTGGTCATCGGGCTTCGCTCCGGTCGGGGTCGGCGGTGGGCAACACGCCCTCCGCGAGTGGTGAGGTGAGCCGGACGTAACCGGCCTGGCGGTCGGCCTTGCGCTTCCAGCGGGTGAGCAAGTTGGCCTTGGCGGGCAGGGGCACGCCGGCGAGTAGGGCGGCGAGTTGCGGTGGGCAGCCGTGGCGGTCGGCGTACGCCTGAAGGGTGGCTCGGACCTGGGCCCACAGGGCGGCCTCGATCTGCGGGTGCAGGTCGGCGACGGCGGCGAGCATCTCGGCGACGTGGTTGACCAGCAGGCAGTAGACGACGCGGTCCCAGCCGCGCTGGGCGTCGTACGTCATGGGCCCGGCGACCTCGGCGGGGAGTGCGGCGAGGATCTCCGCGTGGTGTTCGGGGACGAGCTTGGTGCCCTCCAGGTCGCGGAAGAGCACCTGGGCCGGCATACCGTCGTCGTCGACGCAGACGAGGACGTTCTGCAGATGCGGCTCCAGCACCAGTCCGTGGTCGAAGTAGGCGGCCAGGACGGGGGGCAGGAGCAGCTTGACGTACGCCGCCCACCAGGTGAGGGCGGTCCGCGGGCCGGTCGCACCGAGGAGTCGGGAGATGTGGCCGGGGCCGGTCGGGTACTCGTCGGCGACGGCGCCCGCGAGCAGCGGGGTGGTGCCGGGCAGGAGCCGGGCGGACAGCCCCTCGCGGACGATGACGGCGAAGCCTTCCAGCAGGGCACGGTCAGGGGTGCCGTCAGGTCCGGGGAGTGCGAGACTTCGGTAGGCGGGTTCGCGGAGCATGGCACTGCCCGGAAATCGGGTGGCGAGGTCGTTCAGGAGGGGCTCCAGCGACCGCGTCAGGGCGACCGCGCCGGACAGTTCGTAACTGGCGTTCTTGCGAAGGCAGTTGGTGATACGGACGTTCAGGCTGAACTTCAGGAACGTCTCGCCGTCGTAGAGGGTGCGTACGGAAGCGGTGGCGGCGAAGGGGTGCCCGCCGCGTCCGAGGTCGAGGATGTCGCCCCGGTCCAAGGCTGTGCGCAGCGCCGGGTGGTCGCGCAGCATCTCGTACTGCCACGGATGCGCGGGCAGCAGCCGGTAACCGACCGGGACACCGGGACGCAGCCGGTCGAGCGGCGCGGCGGCGCCGTCCTCGGCGTTCTCCTCGGCGATCAGGTGCTCGCGGACGGCGAGATGGCGCAGCCGGAACGAGGCCCCGGCCTCCGGCGCGTAGGACAGCCAGGAGGCGGCGTCGCCGCTGCGGGCCTTGGGTGTGGGGTGGAAACGGTGGCCGAACAGCAGGGACTGCTCGGAGGCGAGGTAGCCGGCCGGCCCGTCACCCTCGGCAGGGGGCGGGGCCTGCCCGTCGCGCGCCGCGAGTGCGGCGGAGACCGCATGGTGGCTGGAGGCCACCTGGTCCAGGAACTCCTCGTTGTGGACGCCCGTACGGAGCGACAGTTCGTCCCGCACGTGCTCGGCCAGGCGTCGCCAGTCGATCTCCGTCCAGCCGCCGTCGCCCTGCTCCAGCACAGGCCCGGTGAACCGGTGTGCACCGAGCAGGGACGTACGGCGCAGGGCGATTCGCAGCACAGCGGCACGGCGGGGCAGACGCAGCAGCAGGTGGCCGTCGGCGATGGCGGTCTGGCGCTCGGGGCCGGAGACCTCCCGCAGGAGGCAGTTGAGGAGGGTGTGGGCCACCACGTCGTCGGCGGCGGGGAACGCGGTGGGCGCCTCGGCAACGGGGGCGGTGCCGAGCGGGTTGTGCAGCGGGGACATCAACGGCTCCAGGTCGGGCCGACGCCGAAGGGCAGGCGAACGGCCGTCGGTGATCAGGGTGTCGGCCACGCCGGGTCCGGCCGTGCCCGGTGCGATACCGGGCCGTGGGCGGGGGTCGAAGGCGGAGTGCGGCGCAGGCGACGACGCGGCCGCGGTGGCGCTCATCGCGCGACCCCCTCCCGTCGCAGATAGTTCGGGCCGGTGGTGTAGTGCTTGTTGATGTCCGGCGCACCCGAGCGCTCCTTGGTGAGCAGCGTCCCGGCCGTGACCATCGCCTTGACCGGCAGTTCGGGTGCGTCCAGGACCTGGGCGCGGAGGGTCCCGCCGGGCTCCCCCGGACCTGTGCCGAGTCGCTCGAACGCTTCGGCCAGCCGGTCACGTACGAGCCCGAGCAGCCTGTCCCGGGGGGCGCGGCCGTGCCGGGCCAGCCCGAAGGCGTACGCGCCCGCACACAGGTGAACCGTGATGGTGGTGAACAGGTCGACCACGGCCCGGTCGTCGTCGCCGAGGATCCGGGCGTCGTCGAACGCGGTGGGGTCGGGGGCGTCGGTGCCCAGGGCCTGCCGCATGCGGGCCGTGTTGATGCGCGGGCCGTCGTTGTCCTTCAGCAGCACCCGCAGCCGGGTACGTCCTGCCGGGCTGTCGAGCACCAGCGAGACGTTCTGCTGGTGGGACTCCAGCGCGATGCCGTAGCGGAAGAGTGTGGTCTGCCAGTCGAAGAGCAGGGTGAGGCAGGCGTCGAGGAGGGCGAGCGGGTCGCCGCCGTAGAAGCGGTCGGCGAGGTGGTCGATCACCAGCCGACCACCGGGGGCCTGGCTCAACAGCCCCGCCATGGGCACGACCACCGCGTCGCCGAGGCCGGCCGGGAAGCTGCGGCAGAGTACGGCGAGGAGTTCGTGGCCGGCGTGGGCGTGGACCGACTCGTCGGCATGCAGGACGGTGTCGCGAAAGCGCGGCTCGCGGGCGATCACGGCCTGAAGGAGCCGCTGTGCCGCGGCGCCGTCCACGAGGGTGCCGGGCTTGATGGTCCGGCGGTTGCGCAGGCCCAGGGTCGCGGTGGCGAGCGGCAGTTTGAGGTGGAGGGCGGGATCGGCGGCGAGCGCGACGGTACGCATGGACAGCGTCGGTACGGCCGCCATGTACGGCTGCTCGGCGAGGACCGCCTCGCCCTCCAGACCGGCGTCCCGAAGGGCCTCACGCAGCGGGGCGCCGAGCGTGAGGGGGTGTACGGGAAGTGCGAGATGGCTGGGGAGGAGCTCCGGGAGGGCGAGGTCCGCGGGGCTGGGCCAGCAATCCGGGAGCGTGCCCTGCACCGTGAGGGCCTGCCGCGGCACGGCGATCCAGCGCAGCGCGAAGCGCGGGTGGAACTCCGGGGCAAAGAAGCGCAGTTGTTCGTCGTCGAAGCCGAGGCGCCCCCGCGCGGTCGGATAGACGGGGTGGTCGTGGCGGGCGGCGAGGGTGTCGTGGGCGAGGCCGCCGGCGAGGCCGGTCCAGTCGGCGGGATCCCTGCCGTAGCGGTCAGTCAGTCCGCCGGTGACGTCGTCATGGGTACGGTCGTGCAGCCGCATGGTCGCGAGGGTCTGGCGGCACTCCTCGGCGAAGGCGGCGAAGCCGCCCCGGTCGACGGGGTCGGCGAGCGCGCTCAAGGCATCGAGCACCGCGTCGTGGCCGGTCAGCTCGGTGCCGTCCGGCTCCCGTACGAGCAGCGGCAGGCGTGCGGCGTACACGCTCTGGAACCCGTCCGCCAGGACCGGCAGCAGCAGGGCGTGCTCCGCGCGTCCGGGAAGCGCGAGCCGCAGCCAGGTGCCGTCCTCCTTGTCCACCCGTGTGGAGCGTGTGCGCAGGCCGACGACGTCCTCCCGCAGCAACGCGCCGAGCACCCGCAGCAGCAGGTCCTGCTCGACCGTGTCCGGCGGCACCGCGGTGATCGGCCCGGCCGTGGTCTTCGCCGTCACGGGGTGATCTCCCAGCGCTGACCGCCGAGGAAGTCGGCGACGACGCGGTCGACCGTCTCCTGGTCGGTGCCGATGGCCCGGAGTACACCGAGGTAGTCGCGGTTGGTGCGGTACAGCTCGTGCCGTTCGCCCGGCTCACGCAGTGGCCGATACGTCAACGTCACGCCATCCACCAGCAGGTCGGCCGCGGTGGGGGCGGCAGTCAGCGTCCCCGCGCTCTTCGCACACGGGTACGCGATCCGGGCCGCGCCATCGGTACGGGCGCCGAGGTCCGCCGGCAGCGGCTCGCCCAGGTGCGTACGCAGGATGTGCTCGAAGAGCGGGATGTCGAGCAGCTGGGCCAGCAGCAGGTCGCACTGGTCACCGATGGCACGGTAGTTGACCTCGATGATGCGGGCACGGCCCTGGTGGACCACGAACTCGGTGTGGCAGGCGCCGAAGCCGACGCCGAGGGCGTCGAGCTGGGCGAGGACCTGAGCGATCACCGGTTCGGGGTGGGCCGGGACGAAGGTCAGGCATTCCTCGATGAAGTACGGGGGCGGGGACACTTCGGTGCGGAAGCCGCCCAGGACGTGGCGGACGCGGCCGTCGCCGAGCGTTTCCAGGGTGCAGAGCTCACCGGCGAGATACTCCTCGACGACCAGCGCCGCCCCCGGGCGCCGCGCCTGGATCTCCTTGCAGCGCAGTACGAGGTCCTCTGGCCCGTCGGCCGACACCACGTCCTCGCTCGCCACACCCTCGGACGGCTTGACCACGCACGGGTAGGGCACATCGAGGCCGGACAGCACGGCCGGGTCGTGCCCGGCCCGGAGCTCGGTGGACCACACCGCGTCGGCTCCGGTGGCGGCCAGGTGACGGCGCATGTGCGCCTTGTCCTTGGCGCGCAGTGCGGACTGCCAGGTCTTTCCCGGCAGCCCGAAGTAGTCCGCCGCCAGGGCGGCCTGGGTCTGCAAGTGGTCGCTGTTGGTGAAGACCGCGTCCGGCTCGTGGTGGGTCGACATCCGGGTGATGACGGCGCGGAAGTCGCGTACATCACACTCCAGAATCTCGATGTCCGGGTAGCGGCGGCGGTGGGCTTCCGGCTGGTCCGTGAGAACGGTGACGCCGAGGCCGAGCCGGGCTGCGGCCGGGAGGAAGCCCTCGGTGACCGAGTCGGTGGGGTTGAGGGCGAGCACGTACAACCGCATGAGCGGCGGCCCCTTCCGAGAAGAGTGTCGGACGCCGACGACCGGCCATCGGCGGCAGCTTAGGAAAGGCAACCCTAAGGGTTCAACTCCGCAGGGATCGCCGGGAGGTGACCCTTACTCAGTTGGCAACGGCTTTGTGATTAAGGTAAGCCTTACCTACCCCCTCTGACGCCGGAGAGTCGATGACCATGGCCCCGGGTACTGCCACGGCTGGCCCAGCCCTGAGCACTGCCCCCTCCCTTGCCGACACCTACCTGCGCCTTGTGGGCTGCTGCGAGGCGCTCGACGCGCGGGTCGCGCCCCCGGGCCCGGGGACCGCAGGGCGCTTCTCCGGTGCGGAGCTGACGGAGAGCCAGGACACGCTGAACGCCTTCGTCGACGCCGAGGCCGCCCGCATCCGCCGGCGCGGGCAGACCGCCCGCAGGGATGTCGCCGCCTCCCGCGCGCTGCACGATTACCTCTGGTCCGTCAGCCTGCTGATGAGCGGCGCCTGGTACCTGGACCGGCGCGTGCCCCGAATCCAGCCGAGTGAGGTACGGCTGGATCTGACGACGGGCGCCTTCGAGGTCACCCCGACGTCCGATTTCGCCTGCCTGCCGGACGACCCGGCGGCGCTGTTGCCCGGCGCGCGGGTGCTCGGCCACGAGGAGGCGCTGCGCGCGGAGTTGCGGTCAGCCGTCGCCGACCATGTACGCCCCCTGCTGACCGCCATCGGCCCGGCCGTCCGGCGCGGACCGCGCGCCCTGTGGGGCATGGTCGCCGACGACCTGGTGTCCGGCATCTGGCACCTCGGCCGCACGCTCGGTCAGGAGGAACGAGCCATTCGGGACGCGACCGAGCTGCTGCCGACCGGCATCCCACCCTTTCCCGGCGGCGCCGGCTTCCGCCGACTCACCGGCCGGGAGGGACAGCGCTATCCCACGCGGACCCGGCTCGGCTGCTGCCTGTACTACACGCTCGCTCCGGACCAGGCATGCCTGACGTGCCCGCGGACGTGTGACGCGGAGCGGGTACGGAGGCTGGAGGCCGCGGACTGACCGCGCCGGCACCGACCCGGGTCGTTCCGCGTCTCACCGCGAGGGTGGCGACCGGTACTGCACCCCTCCTCGGTGAGCCGAGTGAAGTCGGGGCGCTCGCGAGACGCGGTGCAGCGGCTCTCCGGACGGGTCGGCGGCGGGTCGTGACCGCCACTCCCCTCCCCGTCCCCCCTCCGCCACTCCCCTCTCCGTCACCCCTTCTCCGTCACCCCTTCTCCGTCACCCCCCTTCTCCGTCACCCCCCTCTCCGTCACCCCCTCTCCGCCTCTTCTCTCCGTCTCATCTCTCCGTCTCTTTCCGTCCCACCCCATCCAACGCACGCTAAGGTTAGGCTAAGCTAAGTTCCACGATGGAGGGCGGTGGCCTCCGGGGATCACGTCATCAGGGGAGGACGAGGTCTCCCATGGGCTTGCCGGCCATCGGCTCCTGTCCCATGCGCCGACCGCACCACGATCCCTCCGTCCTGCGTGTCCTGGGCGATCGACCCGGCACGGCGGCGCTGTTGGTCCACGACAGCCACGACGAGAGACGGAGAACATGACGGTACGGGTTGCGGTGGCCGGAGCGAGCGGCTACGCCGGCGGGGAGATCCTGCGCCTGCTGCTGACACATCCCGAGGTGGAGATCGGCGTGGTCGCCGCGCACAGCAGCGCGGGCCGCGCACTCGGGGAGGTGCAGCCGCACCTGGCCGCGCTCGCGGACCGCGTCCTCGTGGAGACCTCGGCCGCCGCACTCACCGGGCACGATGTGGTGTTCCTGGCCCTGCCGCACGGCCAGTCCGCGGCCCTCGCCGAGCAGTTCGGGCCCGAAACCCTGATCGTGGACTGCGGAGCGGACTTCCGGCTGCGCGACCCGGCCGATTGGGAGCGGTTCTACGGATCGGCCCATGCCGGCACATGGCCCTACGGTCTGCCCGAACTTCCCTCGGCGCGTGAAGAATTGAAAGGGGCGACCCGCGTGGCGGTACCCGGTTGCTACCCGACCGCGGTGACCCTGGCGCTCTACCCGGCCTTCGCCGCGGGCCTGGTGGAGCCGGAGGCCGTGATCGTCGCGGCGAGCGGCGCCTCGGGAGCCGGCCGTGTGGCCAAGACGCAGCTGCTCGGCTCCGAAGTGATGGGCGCGATGAGCCCGTACGGAGTCGGGGGCGGGCACCGGCACACGCCGGAGCTGACGCAGAACCTGTCGCGGGTGGCGGACGAGCGGGTGACCGTGTCCTTCACGCCGACGCTGGCGCCGATGGCCCGAGGCATCCTCGCCACCTGTTCGGCCCGCATGCGTGCGGGAACCGGCGCCGGTCCGCGGGAAGTGCGGGCGGCGTACGAAACCGCCTACGCCGATGAGCCGTTCGTCCGGCTGCTGTCGGCGGGCCAGTGGCCGTCGACCGGCGCCGTACTGGGCTCCAACACCGCGCAGGTACAGGTGACGGTGGACGAACAGGCTGGTCGCCTGATCGCCGTGAGCGCGATCGACAACCTGACGAAAGGCACCGCGGGTGGCGCGGTGCAGAGCATGAATGTCGCCCTCGGCCTGCCGGAAGAGCTGGGCCTGCCCACGAATGGAGTAGCTCCGTGAGCTGGAGGCACTCCCCCTACGCCCTGCGGGCGTGGTGGGACGCCCACCCAGCGGTAGCTGGGGGAGCACGCGCAGCCGCAGGGCTGGGTGCGTCGAAGGAGATCGAGGTCGAGGTCGTCGGCGCGGCGACGGAGGGGGACGCCGTGACGGTGGGCCGGTCGGTGGCCAGGAACAATCTGCTCAAGTGCGCTCTCCACGGAGAGGACCCGGACTGGGGCAGGGTGTTGTCGGCGATCGGTACGACGTCCGCCGTGTTCGGCCCCGACCGCCTGGACGTGGCCGTCAACGACGTCCGGGTGTGCCGGGACGGCGCGGCGGGCGAGTCCCGCGACAAGGTCGACCTGTCGGGACGTCGGATCAGGATCACGATCGATCTGCGCTCCGGTGACGCGTCGGCGGTGATCTGGACCAACGACCTCACCGCTGAGTACGTCCACGAGAACAGCGCGTACAGCTCATGAGAGCGGTCGAGGCACGCGTGGCGTGCGGGGAGTTGGCGGCCTTCCAGGGCCGGACGGTCGTCATCAAGTTCGGTGGCAACGCCATGGTGGACGAGGACCTCAAGCGGACGTTCGCCCAGGACGTCGTGGAGCTGTGGCGCGCGGGACTGCGCCCGGTCGTCGTGCACGGGGGCGGGCCGCAGATCAGTGCGTTGCTCGACAGGCTCGATCTGGAGGTGCGCTTCGAGGCGGGGCTGCGGGTGACCAGTCCGGAGATCATGGATGTGGTCCGGATGGTGCTGACGGGTCAGGTCCAGCGGGAGCTGGTGGGACTCATCAACGTCCACGGGCCGTTCGCGGTGGGCATGACGGGCGAGGACGCGCACACCATGACGGCCGTGCGGCGGGCCGCCTGGGTGGACGGCGAGCCGGTGGACATCGGGCTCGTCGGCGACATCGTCGAGGTGAATCCGGACACCGTGCAGGCCCTGTTGGAGCAGGGCCGCATCCCGGTGGTCTCCCCCGTGGCACGCGGGACCGACGGGCAGGTCTACAACATCAACGCCGATCTCGCGGCGTCGGCCCTCGCGGTCGCCCTCGACGCGGAGAAGCTGGTGATGCTCACGGACGTGGAAGGGCTGTACGCGAACTGGCCCCACAGCCCCGAGGTGATCGAGCACCTGACGGCCGGCGAGCTGGAGAAGCTGCTGCCGGAACTGGCGAGCGGGATGCTCCCCAAGATGGAGGGGTGCCTGCGGGCCGTACAGGCGGGCGTGCGCATGGCGCACGTTCTGGACGGCCGGGTGCCCCACTCCGTGGTGCGGGGCGTCTTCACCCACGACAACTCCGGCACCACCGTGGTTCCGGACCAGGAACAGGGCGAGGCATGACCGTCGGCCACGACGAGGGCCCCGCGGGCGTCTTCGAGGCCTGAGGAAACGTCATAGAACAGGGGCTGGTCCGGAAGCCGTTTTCCGGACCAGCCCCTTTCGCTACGCCCGCGCGGAATCAGATCTCGCGGGCGAGGACCTGCGAGTTGCGACCGGGGTCCAGGGAGTTCGCCCAGGCCGCGGGTGCGAGACTCGCGCAGGAGGGGGCGAAGCCGTACCGGCGGAAGAGGCCGCCATTACCGGTCGTCGCGGTGAACAGGGCGCGCAGCGACTGAGCCGCCGCCGTGGCCAGCGCCGCGCGCAGCAGCACAACGCCCACCCCGCGTCCCTGCCGGTGCGGCGCGACGCAGAAGTTGTACAGGACACCCGTGGGCCCGCCGTCACCGACCGGATCGGCCGGATGAACGCGCAGGCCCAGACAGCCGTCGAGCGTGCCGTCGGGCGCTTCCACGACCAGGAAGTCCGCCGCATCCCTGGCGTACAGGGAGAAAGGACGCTCACGCAGCGCTCCGGAGCGGACGAACGGCCGGGACAGGGCGTGGAGAGCGGCGGCATCGCCGGCACGGGCGGGCCGTACGGACGGCGAGGCAGGCGGAGACGTACGCGCCGGCAGCGTGGCGAGGCGCGTGGTGGCCGTGATCAAAGGATTCCCTTCTTGATTGCGTCAGCACTCGTACCGGTCGGCCCTCAGCGCGCCGACGCCTCGGTCTCGCGGCCGTCGACGAACGTCGACACCACCTCGATGTCACCGATGCGTGAGGTGCTGACGCGCCGTGGGTCGTCTCCCAGCACGACCAGGTCGGCGCGCTTGCCCGGAGTGAGAGTGCCCGCGCTGTCGTCCCAGTGGCACGCGTAGGCGCCACCGACGGTGTACGAGCGCAGCGCCTCGTCGACGGTGATGCCCTCGTCCGGGCCGATCACCTGGCCCGACTCGGAGGCACGCTCGACCATGAACTGGACGGCTCGCAGCGGCGATCCGTCCGTGACGGGCCTGTCGGAGCTGCCCACCAGCGTGATGCCGTGGTCCAGGAAGCCTCTGCCCCGGTACAGCCAGGGGGCCCGGTCCTCGCCCATGATCGATGCGTAGTCGTCGCCGAAGTAACGCAGGAAGTTCGGCTGGATCACCGCGGCCGCGCCGAGCTGTGCGAGGCGCGGGAGCTGGTCGGGCCGGATCAGGCCCGCGTGTTCGATGCGGTGCCGGGCGCCCGGGCGCGGGCGCTGACGCTGGGCTCGTGCCAGGGCGTCCAGGGCGAGGTCGGCGGCGCGGTCCCCGATGGCGTGGACGGCGAGCTGCCAGCCGGCGAGATGGCCGTCCACGATGGTGTCCGCGATGCGCTCGGGGTCGTCCTGGAACTGACCGGTGTGTTCCATCCCGTGGTACGGGCTGGTGAGCGCGGCGGTACGAGCCATCATGCCACCGTCGGTGTAGATCTTGAGGGCGCCCATGGAGAGCCAGTCGTCGCCGAACCCGGTGCGCAGGCCGAGGTCGAGGGCGCGGGGGATGCCGTCGGAGTCGTGCGAGGCGACGGGACGCAGCGTGTCCCCGGCCGCCATGAGCTGCACACGCAGGGGCAGCCGGCCCTGGTCCCTCAGAAGCTGGTAGGCCCCGAGCTCGACGGGGCTGTGGCCCAGCAGACCGCCCCCGATGCCCGCTTCGGCGCAGGCGGTGACGCCTTCTGTCAGACAGACCCGGCCCGCCCGCTCGATGGCGTCCGCGAGCTCCGTCTGGGAGTACGGCAGACGCAGTTGCCGTGCGGCGGTCATGGCGCTCTCGGCGAGAAATCCGTCCTGGTGCGGGACTTCGGCGGGAAGCAGATCCAGGACAGCGCTGTTGACCACGCAGCCGTGCCCGGAGTCGTGCATCAGGAACACCTTGCGCCCGTGGCTGACCTTGTCCAGTTCGGCGGCCGTCAGGTGGCGCCCCAGAGCGCGCTGGTCGTAGCCGGCGACGTCCACCCAGGCGCCGGCCGAAGACTGCCGGGAGACGGCGTCCGCCACGACCGCGAGCACGTCCTCGACCCGTGTGCAGGGCGCCACGCTCGGCGTGCTCGCCTTCAGACCGGTCCAGGCCAGGTGGACATGACTGTCGATGAATCCGGGCAGCACCGTGGCCCCCTGGAGGTCGATCACCTCGCGGGCGGGCAGCGAGGTCACCGCGTCGTCCAGGCCGACGATCCGGCCGCGCCAGATGCCCAGGTCGTGGGCGACGGGGTGGTCCGGGTCCATGGTGACGATGTTCGCGTTCGTCAGCCTCGTGCGGAGCATTGGGCAGTCCGTCCTAGGGTGTCTCCGCCATGGCGGCGTCCTTGGCCATGGCTGGGCGCTTGCGGGCGGTGGGCACCATCAGCGGAGTGCCGGTCTCGGGATCGTCGATGATCCTGCACGGCAGGCCGAACACGTCCTCGACCAGCTCGGCGGTCATGACCGTCGCCGGGTCGCCCTCGGCGGCGATGGTGCCGCCGGGCCTCATCACCACCAGGTGGGTGGCGTAGCGGCAGGCCTGGTTGAGGTCGTGCAGGACCGCGACGATCGTGTGCCCCTTCCGCTCGTGCAGATCGGCGCACAGATTCAGCACCTCGACCTGGTGTGCGATGTCGAGGTACGTGGTCGGTTCGTCGAGCAGAAGGATGGACGTCTCCTGCGCCAGCACCATGGACAGCCATACGCGTTGCCGCTGGCCACCGGAGAGGTCGTCGACGGGCCGGTCGGCGAGTTCGAGTACGCCGGTCTGCCGCATCGCCTCGATCACGGCGGACTCGTCCTCGGCGGACCACTGCTTCAGCATCCGCTGGTGCGGATAGCGGCCGCGGGCGACCAGGTCCCCCACGGTGATGCCACCCGGCGCGGTGGACGACTGCGGGAGCAGGCCGAGCCTGCGCGCGACTTCGCGGGAGCGGTACGAGGAGATGGCGGCCCCGTCGAGATACACCTCGCCCGCCTTGGGCCGCAGCATGCGGGCCAAGGCCTTGAGGAGGGTGGATTTGCCGCAGGCGTTCGGGCCGATGATCACCGTGAACGAGTGGTCCGGTATGACGACCCCGAGAGAGGTGGCCACGGTCCGCTGCTCGTAGGAGAGTGTCAGGTCCTCGGCGCGCAGCCGGGCCGTCGGGGGGATCGTTCCTGTCATGCGCGGCTCTTTCGCGATTCCGTGACCAGCAGCCAGATGAGATACAACCCACCGATGGTGCCGGTCGCCGTACCCACCGGAAGGAGAGCGGGTGAGAAGATGCGCTGCACCGCGAGATCGCTCCCGGCCAGCAGGAGGGCGCCCATGAGGGCGGCCGGGACCAGGGCGGGGCCGGACGACCGGATCAGCCGCCGGGCGAGCTGGGGGGCCGCCAGCGCGACGAACCAGATCGGACCGGTCACCGCCGTGGCGAACGCGGCCAGCGCGACGCTGATGAAGAGCAGGGCCAGTCGGCTGCCCGCCACGTTGACACCGAGCGCCGTCGCCGTGTCGTCGCCCATCTCCACCATGGAGAGCCTGCCGGCGAGACCGAAGGCGAACGGAAGCAGGATCGCGACCGCGATGCCGACCGCGCCGGCGTGGTCCCAGCCCCGGTTGCCCAGGCTGCCGACCAGCCAGGCCTGGGCCTCCAGCGCCTCCTGCCAGCTCGCCCGGGTGATCAGGTACGAGTTGACGGCGAGCAGCAGGGCGCTCACACCGATGCCCATGACGACGAGCCGGAACCCGTGCATGCCGGCGCCGAACACCAGCAGGTAGACCGCGGCGGCCGTGGCAAGGCCGCCGATCAGCGCTCCCAGCGCGATCTGGGTCATGCTTCCGTTGAGCACGACGATGACGATCAGTGCTCCGGTCGCCGACCCGTTGGTGAAGCCGATGATGTCCGGGCTGCCGAGCGAGTTACGGGTCAGGCTCTGCAGGATCGCCCCGCTGACCGCCAGCGCGGCCCCGACGCACAGCGCGGTCACGAGCCGTGGCATGCGCAGGGTGTTGACGATGAAGTCCGCGCCGCCCGAACCGTTGCCGGTCAGGGCCCGGAGAACTTCCCCGATCGACAGCTCGAAGTCCCCTGTGGTCAGGGTGATTCCCATGACCGTGGTGAGCGTGACCAGCAGAGCGGCCGTCACGGCCACCGCACGGCCCTGGACCCGCAGGGAGAGCCACCCGGTGCGGGTACGGATGACGAGACCGCTCACCACGCGGGGCTTCGGGACGTCCACGGAATCGCTCACCTTGTCGGGTGCCTGGGTGTCGGAGGCTCTGACCTCCCGTACGGCCCTCACAGCATCGCCAGCTTCGGGCGGCGGCACAGCGCGAGGAACAGCGGTGCTCCGATGAACGCGGTGACGATGCCGACCTGGACCTCGCCGGGCGCACCGAGCACCCGGCCCAGGACGTCCGCGCCGATGAGCAGGATCGGCGCGAGCAGCGTCGAGTACGCCAGCACCCAGCGCTGGTCGGGGCCCACCACGAAACGGGCCATGTGGGGCACCACGAGGCCGACGAAGCCGATCGGTCCCGCCGCGGCGGTGGCGGCGCCGCACAGCAGCATCACCGAGACGACGCCGAGCGCCCGGGTCCGGCCGACGTTGAGGCCCAGTGCGCGTCCCATCTGGTCTCCCATGGCCAGTGCATTGAGCGAAGGGGCGAGCCCGAGGGCGATCACCAGGCCCACGGCAACGAAGGGAACGATGACGTAGACGGTGTCGTAGCCACGGCCGGAGAGCGCACCCACCGTCCAGAACCGGAACTGGTCGAACGCCCGCGGATCGAGCAGCAGGACAGCGTAGTTGAAGGCGTACAGCACTGCCGTGACCGCCGCACCCGCGACCACCAGCCGGTCGGGGGTCGCAAGCGTCCGCCCGGACGAGCCGAGCAGGTAGACCGCGACGGAGGCCATCGCCGCACCCAGGAAGGCGAACCAGACGTAGCCGAGGGCCGTCCCCACGCCGAGGAACGCGATGGCCACCACCACGCCGCTGGAGGCGCCCAGGCTCACGCCGAGCAGACCGGGGTCGGCGAGCGGGTTGCGGGTCAACGCCTGCATGAGGGCGCCCGAAAGCCCCAGTGCCACGCCCACCGTGAGGCCGAGGAGGGTCCGGGGTATCCGGTAGTCGTGGATGATGACCGCGGCATCCGACCCGTCGGGCTGCCACAGCAGGCTCCACGTCGAGGTGAACGGGATGTCCCTGGTGCCCACCCACACGCTGAGCAGCGCGACCAGGATCAGTGCGCCGAGCCCCACGAGAATCCCCAGGCCGCGCAGTGCCGCCGCTGCGGCCCGGCGTTTCGAAGGGGCAGTTGGGTCGTCGGCACCGGTCTCGGATGCCGCCCGGGCCTCGACCGACGACAAGAACGACCCCCTGGTGGCAGACGGCGCATCACGCAGGAAAGGTGACGTACGCACAGGAAAAGCTGACTTAGGTGAGCCTAACCGAACCGGCGATACAGGGTCAACGCCCGTGCGTTTTCTGCCAGTACGACAGGTGCACCGAAGGCCGGAACGGGGGCTTGGCCTGGCATTTGATTAAGGTAGCCTTACCTAACCACTGTCTCGTCTCCGCCGGAGGTACCGCATGCTCGATGGAGGACCGACGGGGGGCCACGTCCTCCGGAGGGCGATCGGGAGCCAGCGGCGGCGCATCGCCGGGGCCTCGCTCCTCGGCATGACGCACCAGGTGTGCGAGGCGATGGTCCCCGTCATCATCGGCGTGATCATCGACGAGGCGGTGGCGACCGGTTCCGCCGGCGCTCTCCTGCGCTGGCTCCTGGTACTCGCCGCGCTCTTCTTCGTCCTGTCCACGTGCTACCGGACTGCCGCCAGAATCACCGACGGAGCTGGGGAACGCGCCGCGCACCGGATCCGGCTCGAACTCGGCACCCGGGTCCTCGACCCGCGCGGCGGCGCCGACGCGGGCCGGCTCCCCGGCGCACTGACGGCCATCGCCACCGGCGACGCCAAACGGGTCGGTGCGGTCGCGGCCGCACTGCCGTACGCCATGTCGGCGGTCGCCGGACTGGCCGTCAGCGCAGTGGCACTTCTTCGCATCTCGGTACCGCTCGGCCTGCTCGTCCTGCTCGGCGTCCCACCGCTGCTGTGGCTCGGCCATGTGATCAGCCGACCTCTCGAACGGCGCAGCGAGGTCGAACAGGAGCACGCCGCCCACGCCTCCGGCGTCGCCGCCGACCTCGTCGCGGGCCTGCGGGTCCTCAAGGGGATCGGGGCCGAACCGGCCGCCGTGTCCCGCTACCGGCGGACCAGTCAGGACTCGCTGACGGCGGCGCTGCGTGCCGCCCGCAGCCGGGCCTGGCACGCCGGCGCGGTTCTCTCCCTGACCGGCATCTTCATCGCGGTCATCGGACTGGTCGGTGCGCATCTGGCGATCCGCGGCTCGATCAGCGTCGGCGACCTGGTGGCGGCCGTGGGACTCGCGCAGTTCCTCCTCGGGCCGTTCCAGCTCCTCACCTACGTCAGCGCCGAGTTCGCCCAGGGCCGTGCCTCGGCCGGCCGGATCGCGGAGGTGCTGGCGTCTCCCCCCGCCGTGACGGCGGGCTCGGCCACGCCGGCCCGCCCCGTCGCCGGGCGGCTCCGGCTGCGCGGCGTCACACACGGCGCGCTGCGCGGCGTCGACCTCGACGTCGGCCCCGGAGACTTCGTCGGCGTGGTCACCAAGGACCCGGCCGCGGCGAGGGACCTGCTGCTCTGCCTGGGCCGGGAACTCGACCCGGCCGAAGGGGTGATCGAGCTCGACGGCGTATCCCTGGCTTCGCTCGATCCCGACGGCGTGCGCGGCGCGATCCTGGTCGCGCACCATGACGCGGATCTGTTCGAGAGCAGTCTGCTGGACAACGTACGGGCCGGAACGGAAAGCGACACGGCGGACGTCGAGCCGGCGCTGGCAGCTTCGGCCGCGGATGACGTCGCACGTGCCCTGCCGCTGGGTGTGGACACCATGCTGACCGAACGCGGGCGGTCCCTGTCCGGCGGACAGCGTCAACGAGTCGCACTGGCCAGGGCGCTCGCCGCCGAACCCCCGGTCCTGGTCGTCCATGACCCGACCACCGCCGTCGACACGGTCACCGAGTCGCGGATAGCCACCCGCCTGAGGGAGCTCCGCCGTGACCGCACCACGATCCTGGTGACCACGAGCCCCGCTCTGCTCGCCGTGACCGATCGCGTGGTGGTGCTCGACGACGGCGCGGTGACCGCGGACGGCCGCCATCCGGAACTTGTCGCCGGCGACGAGGCCTACCGCTCGGTGGTCCTGGCATGACGGCCGTGAACGACGAGGCGGTGAACGACGACGGCGCGGACGGCCGACCTGCGACCGGCCAGGGTACGACGGGCCGACGTCCGAAGGACCACCATCCGAAGGACCGACGGGCGACCGGCAAGGGCGGGAACGGCAAAGATGCGAACGGCATCGGCGGGAACGACGGAGGACGGACGATGAGCGGAACCGGCACGCGGGATCGCGCGCTCCTGCCGATCGCCACCGGCGCCCAGACCCTCGCCGTCGTCGGCTCGCTGCTGCGCCGTCACCGGCTTCTGGCGGTGTCCGCTGTGACCGTCCTGGTCATCGGAACCGGCATCGGCATGCTGACCGCACCACTGCTGGGTCGCATCGTCGACCTGGTCGTCGACCAGCGCGAGCCCGGCTCGCTCACACTGCCGATGGTCCTTCTCATCGCCGTGGCCATCGGCAGGGGCGCAGGAACCGCGGTCGGCAGTTCCCTCGTCGCCCGGCTCGGCGAGACCATTCTCGCCGGCTTGCGCGAGCGGTTCATCGATCGGGCACTGCGACTGCCGCTCGAACGCGTCGAGAAGGCCGGTTCGGGCGACCTGACGTCGAGGGTGACCGGCGACGTCACCCTGATCACCAATGCGGTACGCCAGGCGCTGCCCGAGTTCAGCTCCGCCCTGCTCACCATCGGGCTGACGCTGGTCGGACTCACCGTGCTGGACTGGCGCTTCCTTCTCGCCGTCCTGCTCGCCGTGCCGATCCACGTCCTCACCGTGAGGTGGTACATCCCCCGGTCCACGCCCGTGTACGCCGCGCACCGGGTGGCGACCGGCGCCCTGCAGCACCAGCTCCTCGACAGCGTCGGCGGCGTCCGGACCGTGCGCGCGTTCCGGCTGAACGACAGGCACGCCGACCTCTTGGAGCAGCGGTCACAGGATGCCGTGGGCCTCGCGCTGCGCGGTATCCGGCTCGTCTCGGGGTTCTTCTCGCGCCTCAACCTCGCCGAGTTCGTCGGTATGACGGCGGTCCTGGTGACGGGATTCGTGCTGGTCGACAACGGCTCCGTGAGCCTCGGCACGGCGACCGCGGCAGCGCTGTACTTCCACGCCCTGTTCAACCCCGTCAACGCCGCGCTGTTCCTGATCGACGAGGCGCAGTCCGCCGGCGCGAGCCTGGCCCGTCTGGTCGGTGTGTCCAGCCTGCCGGTCGAGCAGGAGTCCGACGTGCCGGCCGCGCCGGTGGATGGTTCCGTCAAGGTGTCCGCGCTCAGCCACGCGTACGTCCCTGGGCACCCGGTGCTGCAGGAGGTCGACCTGGACGTGCGCGGCGGGGAGCGGGTGGCCCTGGTCGGCGCCAGTGGGGCGGGAAAGACCACCCTGGCGAAGCTGATCGCCGGCGTACACGAGCCGTCCAGTGGTTCGATACGTCTGGGCGGCGTCGACACCCGCGAGCTCGGCCCGGCCGGTGTCCGGCGGGCGGTGACGCTGATCAGCCAGGAAGTCCACGTGTTCGCCGGTCCGTTGGCCGAGGACCTGCGCCTGGCCCGGCCGGAGGCCACCGACGACGAGCTGCGCGCGGCGCTCGCCAGGGTCGATGCCCTGGCCTGGACGGAGGCGCTGCCCGACGGGCTCGACACGGTGGTCGGCGAGGGCGGGCACCGGCTCACGGTGACCCAGGCCCAGCAACTGGCCCTGGCCCGCCTCGTTCTCGCCGACCCTCCGGTGGCGATCCTGGACGAAGCCACTGCGGACGCCGGCAGCGCGGGCGCCCGGATCCTGGAGACCGCTGCCCTCAGGGCGCTGGAGGGACGTACGGGACTGATGGTGGCCCACCGGCTCCCCCAGGCCGCGACCGCGGACCGCGTCGTCGTACTCGACCAGGGCCGCGTCGTCGAGACGGGCACGCACGACGAATTGGTGGCCGCGGGCGGTCGCTACGCGGCGCTGTGGGCGGCATGGTCCGCCAGCCGACGGGAACCGGAAGCCGCGCCGCAGGTGGCTGCGGAGGCATGACCCGCTCTCGGAGAGCCCTGCCACCGCGACGTCCTGGCCGCCGACGTATCGCTCCCGACACCGGCCACAGTTCTGATGTCGTTCGGCGGTATTCAACGGCGTCCGCAGATCTCTCATCGGACGCGCCGGCTAGACGGCGACGAGGCGCACCTTGTCGCCGCAGAGCTTCGTCATGTCGTCGATGTCCGAAGTGAGCATGACGACCGGGCGGCGCTGTCGCAGCGCCATCTCGGCGACAGCGGCATCGATCGCGTACTTGTGACCGTGCAGCCCCGCGTTGATCAGCATGGCGGAGGCGGCCTTTGCCTCCTCGTCGCCGACATGCACGATCCGCATGCCCGACAGGACCCGGGTCAGCCGCGCCTTGTCGGTCCGGCGATGTGCCGCTTCGATGATGGTGAGTGCGCTGATGACCACCTCCATGCCGCGCTTGCGCGCTTCGGTGACGAGGACGACGACGGGCTCGTGATCACTGACGAACTTCGACAGACCCTCGCTGTCGAGGACGAGGGTGCCTTCATGACTCAGCTTGCGTCGGGCCACTGGCCCTCCTCGGCGAACGCCTCGTCGAAGAGTCGGCGAGCCCGCTCCTGCTCGCGCTCGGAGATCAGCCCCTTGCGGCGTTCGTAGTCGGCCAGATACTCGTCCAGGATCTGACCGCGCAGTTCACGCTCCACCGCTGCGGTGACGAACGCAGAGAACTCGCGGTCGCCGACCCGCCGGCGGATCGCCTCGGCCGTTCCTTCGGGCAGCGAGAGGCTGACCCTGGTGGCCGGCCCTTCGCCCACGCTGTATGGGACCTCACTCATGGAGCCCAGATTATCAAACGAGTAGGAACCCCGTCGTGTCAGGGTCGGGACGTGCCATGGGCGGACCAGTGCGGGGATGCCGCCGGCGATCAGAGGGTGGGCGATGTCGGTGAGGTCGGCGGGTGACCAGTCCTGGTCGGTGTCGAGGAGAAGACGGGCGGCGGCTTCGGCGATTCCGACGACGAGGGCGGCTGTCCCCGCGGCGGTGCGGACGTCGGCTCCTGTGCCAGTCGCGGACGCCAGTTCCAGCCCCGTCGTGATCAAGGTGCCGGATCACTGATCCAGCGTGCGGCCGCCCGTGCGGTCCATCAGACGGCCGCCCAAGCCGTTGAGCTGTCGCGCCGTCGGTAGACGGAATTCGCCGCCCGGCGGTGAGTAATTGCCTCACCGCCGGGCGGCGACGTTCTTCCAGCAGGCTCAGGCCTGCTGCGCGATCAGGCTCGCGGGCCGCAGGTCGGTCCAGTTGGCCTCCACGTAGGCGAGGCAGGCCTCCCTGCTGTCCTCGCCGAAGACGGTCCGCCAGCCCGCGGGCACCTCAGCGAAGGACGGCCACAGTGAGTGCTGGTTCTCGTCGTTGGCCAGAACCAGGAAGCGGCCCTGCGGGTCCTCGAACGGGTTCGTTGTCATATGTCGTCACTCCTCATGGACATTACGGTGAACAGCTCCGAGAGCGGCTGTTCCGGGTCGGCTGCCACGTTGTGCAGCAGCACCTGAAGTTCGTCGACGAGCTGCTGTGCCTTGGCCGGGCCGAGCAGTTCGGTCGCGTGGATCAGCTCGCAGTGCACCGGCCCGTCGCCCTGCGGCTCGTAGAAGCTGAGCGTCAGCTCGGCCCGTGTGGAGCCTGTCGGGACGGCGTGGAAGGAGCCCATGCCGCCCTCCAGCTCCACGAAGTCCGCCTGCTCATGGTGGATCACCATGACCTGCGGTCCCTCCGGGGGCAGGCCGGTCGCCCGGACGACCTCGTCGAACGGGACGTCCTGCCGGTCCAGGGCGCTGAGCGTCGTTTCCCGTACCCGGGTCAGCAGCTCGGTGAAGGTCGGGTCCCCCGCGGTGTCGGTGCGCAGCACCACGGTGTTGAAGAAGCAGCCGACCAGGTCGGCCAGTTGGTCGTCGCCACGGCCGGCGACCATGGTGCCGATCGGCAGGTCGGTGCCCACGCCGTGGGCGGTGAGCAGTGCCGACAGGACCGAGTGCAGCACCATGAACATGCTGGTGCCGGTCGCCTGCGCGAGCTTGTCCACCTCGGCGTGGAGCCGCTCGTCGAGGACGAACCCGACGTGGTCGCCGCCGTGGCCGGGCAGGCCGGGGGCGGCGGGACGCGGCCGGTCCGTGGGCAGTGTCAGCACACGCGGGACGTCCTTCAGCGTCTGCCGCCAGTAGGTGAGCTGCCGGCCGCCAAGGCTGTCGGGGTCACCGAGGTCACCGAGCACCTCGTGCGCCCAGTGGGTGTAGTCGGCGTAGGTCACCGGCAGTGGCTCCCACTCGGGTGCCCGGCCGGCCGCCCGCGACGCGTAGGCCGTGGTGAGGTCTCGGAACAGAGGCACCACGGACCATTCGTCCACGGCCAGGTAGTGCATGGTCAGCAGCACCGCCTGGGTTCCGTCCGCCCCGGTGAGCAGCCGGGCCCTCACGGGCGATTCCAGAGACAGGTCCGGGGCCTCGGCGGCGAGTTCGGCGAGCCGGGCGTCCAGATCGGCGCACCGCTCCGACACAAGGGCCGGGGTCGCGGATGCCTGCTGGTGAACGGCTCCGTCCCGCTCGGTGAAGACGGCACGCAGCGGCTCGTGCCGTGCCGTCACATCATCCAGTGCGGCCGACAGCGCGTCGGCGTCCAGCCCACCCGGTGAGCGCAGCACGAGCGCGTGGTCGAAGGCCGCGTGCCGCCGGTACGACGACCACTGCCACCGCTGTACGGGGGCGACCGGCAGCGCGGCACCGTCCGTGGGGTGTTCGACCGGGCGCAGCAGGGGCCTGGCGGCGGACGCTCCGTCGAGCTTGGCCGCGATGCCGGCGACGGTCTGTGCGTCGAAGACGTCCCGGATGGTCAGCTCGGCCCCGAACTCGGAGCGGATCCGCCCGAGCAGCCGCATCGAGGCCATCGAATGGCCGCCCAGCGCGAAGAAGTTGTCGTGTATGCCGACCTCTTCCAGCTTCAGGATCTCGCCGAACAGCTCGGCAAGGCGGGCCTGCGTCTCGGTGGCCGGGCGTGCGTCACCGGTCATTGCGGACCAGTCCGGATCGGGCAGCGCCTTGCGATCCAGCTTTCCGTTGGGGGTCAGCGGCAGCGGACCGTCCAGGGGCACCACGAGGGCGGGCACCATGTACTCGGGCAGCAGCCCGGCGACGTGCGTGCGCAGCGCCTGCGGGTCGAGCTCGGTGCCGTCGGGGACTGCGTAGCCCACCAGGCGCACGATGTCGCCCTGCCGGTCGGGCACCACGGCGGCCTGGCTGACGGCCGGGTGACCGGCGAGTGCCGCCTCGACCTCGCCCAGCTCGATGCGGAAGCCGCGGATCTTCACCTGGGTGTCGACCCGGCCGAGGAAGTCGAGGTTGCCGTCCCTGCGCCAGCGGGCACGGTCTCCGGTGCGGTACATCCGGCTGCCGGGCGGGCCGAACGGGTCAGCGACGAACCGCTCGGAGGTCAGCGCGGACTTGCCGAGGTAGCCCCGGGCGAGTCCGCGTCCGGAGACGTACAGCTCGCCCACCACGCCCGGCGGGACCGGGCACATGCGGTCGTCCAGCACGTAGCAGAGCGTGTTGGGGTCGGGCCGGCCGATGGGCACCCGGCCGGCCGGCCGGCCGCCGTGCTCCCAGGCGGGCCACAGCGTGGAGTTGACCGTCGCCTCGGTGAGCCCGTACGCGCAGATCAGGTTGGCCGTGGCGCCGAAACGCTCGAACAGGTCCGGCGGCACCGTCTCCGTACCGACCAGGATCGTGGATCCTTCGGGCAGCTCGCAGCCCGCCGGCAGGGCCGATACCAGGGAGGGCGGCAGGATCATGTGGGTGACCCGCTGGTCCGCCAGGAAGTCGGTGAGGGCCGGTCCGGCGACGCGCGCCTCGTCGGGTATCAGCACGAGCCGCCCGCCGTGGCACAGCGCCATGGACAGTTCGAAGACGAAGACGTCGAAGCCGATCGAGGCGAACTGCAGCACCCGGCTGTCGTGCTCCAGGCCCATGCGGTCGACCGCGGTGGCGACGAGGCTCGAGATGCCCTCGTGCGGGACGACGACGCCCTTGGGGCGGCCGGTCGAACCGGAGGTGTAGATCACGTAGGCGGCCTGGTCCAGGCTCACCGGCAGACCGGTCGCCGCGGTCTCGGGAAGCCGGTCGAGTTCGGCCCTGGTCTCAGGACCGTCGAGCAGCACCACCGGTACGCCCGCGACGTCCGGGATCTTCCCGGCCACCGACTCGGTGCCGACGACGAGCGCGGCCCCGGAGTCCTCGATCATGTAGATCAGCCGGTCGGCGGGGTGGACCAGGTCGAGCGGCAGGAAGGCGGCGCCGAGCTTGTGGGCGGCGAGCACCGTCGCCACCATGTCGACCGAGCGGGGCACTGCCACCCCGACCGCGCTCTCGGCCCCCACGCCCTGATCGGCCAGCAGGCGCGCGATCCGGTTGGCCCGGGCGTCCAGCTGGGCGTACGTCACCGAGCGGGAGCGCTCCACGACTGCCACCGCGTCCGGCCGCTCGGCGACCCACCGGGCGAACAGGGCGGGCAGCGAGGCCTCGTCGACGTCACGCCGGGTGGCGTTGAAGCCCTCCAGCACCAGCTGCCGTTCGTCGGCGGCGAGTACCTCCGCTTGCGAAACCGGCTGCTCCGGTTCGGCGGCCACCGCCGTGACCAGCCGCCGCAGTCGGTCGCCGAGCCGCTCGGCGGTCTCCACGTCGAACAGCTCGGTGGCGAACTCCAGTCGGCAGGTGAGTGTGCCCTCGTTGCCGTCGGCCCCGCTCATGTGCTCGGTGAAGCTGAACACGAGATCGAACTTGGCCGACCGGATCCGGAACGGTACGTACTCGACGCCGAGGCCGGGCAGTTCCATCTCGTCGCCGGTGCGGTTGTGGTAGCCGACCATCACCTGGAAAAGCGGGTTGCGGGCGAGCGACCGCGTCGGGTTCAGCTTCTCGACCACGGACTCGAACGGTACGTCCGCGTGGGAGAAGGCGGCCAGGTCGGTGTCGCGGACCCGCGTCAGCAGCTCATGGAAGCTCGGGTCGCCACTGAGATCGGTCCACAGGACGAGCGTGTTGACGAAGAAGCCGACCAGTTCGTCGAGCGCCTCGTCGCTGCGCCCGGCGATGGGCGAGCCGAGCGGAATGTCCGTACCGGCGCCCATGCGGTGGAGCAGTGCGGCGACGGCCGCGTGCACCACCATGAACATGCTGGTGCCGCTCTCCCGGGCCAGCCGCTTCAGGCCCTGGTAGGCCGTGGCGTCGAAGTCGATGTCGAGCTCGGCTCCGGTGAAGGCCGGCCGTGCGGGCCGGGGCCGGTCGGCCGGCAGCTCGATCTCCTCGGGGGCACCGGCCAGCGTCGTACGCCAGTACTCCAGTTGCCGGGCCGCCAGGCTCCGCGCGTCGGCCGGATCACCGAGCAGGCGCTGCTGCCACAGCGCGTAGTCGGCGTACTGGACCGGCAGCGGCTCCCACGTCGGTGCCGAGCCGGACCGGCGGGCGGCGTAGGCGGTGGCCAGGTCACGCAGGAACGGCCGGTCCGACCACTCGTCGGTGGTGATGTGGTGCAGCAGCAGAACGACGACGTGGTCCTCCGGCCCCACCTCGACGATCGTCGCGCGGAGCGGCAGCTCGGCGGCGAGATCGAACGGGCGGTTGACGGCGGCGTCCACGATGCCTGCCACCTCGTCCTCACCGGCGCGGACGCACTCCACGACCGGACGCGCCTGCTCGATGGGCAGGACCCGCTGGAACGCCTGGCCGTCGCGCTCGGTGAAGACCGTCCGCAGCGCCTCGTGGCGTGCCGCCACATCGGCGAGCGCCGCCCGCCACGCGTCCACGTCGAGCGCGCCGCGCAGCCGCATCACGAGCGGGAAGTTGTAGGCGGCCGAGGTGCACTCGATCTGCTGGATGACCCACAGCCGCTGCTGGGCGTGGGACAACGGCAGTTCGGCGGGCCGCTCCTGGGCCGTCAGTGGCGGGCGGTCGGCGGCGTGCGAGCCGTTCGCGCGCTCGACCAGCTCGGCGACGGTCGGCGCCTCGAAGAGGTCCCGGATCGCCAGCTCGGCCTTCAGCGCGCTGCGGGCGCGGCTGATCAGCCTGGTGGCCAGCAGTGAGTGACCGCCAAGCTCGAAGAAGTTGCTGTCGATTCCGACGCTGCCCTCGGCGAGGCCGAGCACTTCGGCGAAGAGCGCGCACAGCGTCTCCTCCTGCGGCGACCGGGGCGGGCGGCTGGTGCTCGGTCCGGCGAAGTCGGGAGCGGGCAGGGCCTTCACGTCGAGCTTGCCGTTGACGGTCAGCGGCAGCGTGTCCACGGTCACCAGCGCGGCCGGGACCATGTAGTCGGGCAGGCCCGCCTTCAGGTGGTCGCGCAGGCTCAGGACCAGTGCCTCACCCTGCTCCGCGCCTTCCTCCGGTACGACATAGCCGACCAGGCGCTTCGTCCCGGCGGTCTCCGCCACGACGACCGCGGCGTGGGCCACCTCGGGGTGCGCGGCGAGGGCCGTGGAGATCTCTCCCAGTTCGATCCGGTAGCCGCGGATCTTGACCTGGTCGTCGGTACGGCCGAGGAAGTCCAGCAGCCCGTCCGGCCGCTGCCGCACGAGGTCGCCGGTGCGGTACATCCTCCCTCCCGGTGCACCGAACGGGTCCGCGACGAACCGCTCCGCCGTCAGGCCCGGCCGGTCGTGGTAGCCACGGGCCAGGCCGGTGCCGGCGATGTACAGCTCACCGGGGCAGCCCGGCGGCACCGGGCGCAGCATCGCATCGAGCACATGGGCCCGGGTGTTGCGGATCGGCATGCCGACCGTCGGGGTCGCGCTGTCCGCCGTGGACCCGCCGAGCGTGTTGATCGTGTACTCGGTCGGCCCGTACAGGTTGTAGCCGTAGGTGCCCTCCGTGCGCCGCAGCCGCGTCCACACCGTGTCCGAGACGGCCTCGCCGCCGAGGAGGACGAGCGCGGGCCGGTACCTGCCGGTGGCCTCCTCGGTGGCCTCTTCCCGGTCGAGCAGGCCCTCTTCGATCAGCAGCTGGGCGTACGTGGGCGTCACATTGACCACGTCGACGCGGTGCCGGTCGCAGTAAGCCACCAGGGCTTCGGCGTCGCGGCGCAGCTCCTCGTCGCAGACGTGGACCTCGTGCCCCTCGACGAGCCAGAGCAGCTCTTCCCAGGACATGTCGAAGGCGAAGGAGACGGTGTGCGCGATGCGCAGCCGTCGTCCGCCCGCCGAGGCGATCGCCGGGTCGAAGATCTCCTTCTGGTGGTTGAGCTGCATGTTCGTCAGTCCGCGGTACGGAGTGACGACGCCCTTGGGCTTGCCGGTCGAGCCGGAGGTGTAGATGACGTAGGCGGGGTGCTCCAGCCGGTCCGGCACGGTGTGGGCGAACGCGGGCCGCTCGGCGTCGGTGATCTCACCGCCCGGGAGAGCGGAGAGCTCGGCCGTGACGGCCGGGTCGTCCAGCAGGAGTTCGGCGGCGAGGGCACCCGTCTCCCCCCGCAGGGTCGGGGCGACCGCTGTCGTGGACAGCAGGCACAGCGGCCCGGTGTCCTCGACCATCAGGCGCAGCCGGTCAGCGGGGTGGTCGAGGTCGAGCGGCAGGTAGGCGGCGCCGGTGCGCAGTACCGCGAACAGCGCGACGACCATCTCGATCGAGCGCGGCAGCGCGAGGGCGACGACCTTCTCCGGTCCGGCGCCACGGGCGAGCAGCAGCCGGGCGAGCCGGTTGATGTGCGCGTCGAGCTCCAGGTAGGTGAGGGCGCGCTCGCCGAACACCAGCGCCACCGCGTCCGGGGTGCGGGCGACCTGAGCCGCGAGCATGTCGGCGACGGTCTCGTTCGGTACGGGGTTGTCGCCGGCCTCCCACGCGGAGAGCAGTTCGGCACGCTCGCCGGGCAGCAGCAGGTCCAGGGTGCCGACGCGCGCCGACAGATCGCCGATCAGCCGCTCCACCAGGGTTGCGAAGCGTTCCAGCGTGGCCGTGGCCTGCTCGTCGTCGACCAGGTCCGTGCGGTACTCCAGCTTCACCCGGATGACCTCGGCCGGGTTGACGATCAGGGTCATGGGGTAGTGCGTGGCGTCCACGCTGCCCACGCCGGTGATGCCGTGCCGCTCGGTGAGCTGCCGGAACGCGCCTTCGTCGGCGAAGTTCTGCAGCACGTACAGGGTGTCGAAGAGGTTCGTGTGACCGCCGGCCCGCTGGAGCTCGGCCAGGCCGAGGTACTCGTGGTCCATCAGTGCGACACGCTCGGACTGCAGGCGGCGCAGGAGTTCCGCGACGGTCTCGTCGGCGTGGAAGGTGACCCGCTGGGGCACGGTGTTGAGGAACATGCCGATCGCCGTGTCCACTCCGGGCACGTCGGCCGGCCGGCCGGCGACCGTGGCGCCGAACACGACGTCGTGGCGGCCCACGGTCGCGGACAGGACGAGCGCCCACGCGGCGGACAGCACCGCGTTGATCGTCAGTCCGTGCTCGCGGGCGGACGCCCGCAGCCGGTCACTGAGTTCAGGGGTCAGATCGAAGGTGCTGCGCCGCGGGATCGTCGGCTCGTCACCGCCCGGCTGACGGGTCCGAGCCACGAGCGTCGGCTCGTCGAGTCCCGCCAGGGCCCGCCGCCACGACTCACGGGCCGCGTCGAAGTCCTGCTCGGCGAGCCAGCCCAGGTAGTCGCGGTAGCTGCCGGCCGAGTCCAAAGCGGTGTCGTCGCCCGCCGCGGCGTAGAGCCCCAGCAGTTCGTCGAGGAACACGGATTGCGACCAGCCGTCCCAGGCCACCAGGTGGTGGCTGAGCATCAGACGGTCGGTGTTCTCGGTGAGCCGGATCAGCTTGAGCCGGAACAGCGGCGGCGCGGCCAGGTCGAACCGCTCCCGCCGGCCGGCGTCGGCGATCTCCGCGAGGCGTGCCTGCCGCTGCTGCTCGCTCAGGCCGGTCAGATCCACCTCGGTCAGCGGCACCGGCATCTCGGTCGCGGAGCAGACGAACTGCACCGGTTCCGGCAGGCCGTCGCTGGTGATACCCGTGCACAGGCTCGGGTGCCTGCGCAGCAGCGTCGCGCACGCCGCACGAAGCCTCTCGGCGTCGAGGCGGTGATCGAAGTCGAAGGTGTCCTGCGCGGTGTAGACGTCCAGCGCGGACGTGTCGTAACTGGCGTGGAAGTGGATGCCTTCCTGCAGCGGCGACAGCGGCCAGATGTCGGCGACGGGCACCGGGCTGACGCTCTCGACCCGGTCGATCTCGGCCTGGGTGAGCCCGACCAGCGGCACGTCCGAGGGTGTGAGGGCCCGCCCGGCCCGGCCGGGCTGGGATGTCTGCGCGATGAGTTCACCCAGCGCTGCCGCCCACTCGTGGCCCAGCGCCTGCACGTCCTGCTCGGTCAGCGCCTCGCTCTCGGGCCAGCTCCAGGTGGCGCGCAGCTCGGGGCCGTGGGGCGTGTCCGCGCACACCGCGTTGACCTGGAGCGGGTACGGCATGGCGAGATCGGCGTCCGGTTCGACGGACAACGCGTCGGCCTCGACGGCGGGTGCCCAGTCACGGGTCTGCTCGGCGGGAAGCCGGCCGAAGTAGTTGAAGAGCACCTGCGCGCTGGACAGTTGGGCGAAGACGGGGGCGAGCTGCGGGTTGAGGTAGCGCAGCATGCCGTATCCGGCACCGGAGTCCGGCGCCGAACGCACGGCCTCCTTGACCAGCTTGAGCACGTCGAGGGCGTCCTCTGCCGTGGGGAGCCGTACGGGATGCAGGCTGGTGAACCAGCCCACGGTGCGCGAGAGGTCCAGGTCTGCCCCGTCGCGTCCGTGACGTTCGAGATCCACCAGCAGGTCGCCGCCGTCCCGCTCACCGCGCCAGCGGGACACGGCGAGGCGCAGTGCGGCGAGGAGCACCTCGGTGACATCGGCCCCGGCGGCGGCGGGCACCGAGGTGAGCAGCGCCTGGGTGTCCTGGGTGGACAGGGACACGACGTGTTCCCGCGCCGACCCGGCCGTGCCGGTACGGGTGGCGCCGGGGACCAGTTCGGCACCGGGCGCCAGGGTCCGGGCCCAGTACGGCAGTTCGGCCTGCCGTTGCGGTGAGGTCGCCTGCTCGGCGACGTCCCGGGCGAAGCGCCGCAGTGATGTGGGCACCGGCTCCAGAACGGGCCGCTCCCCCTGCGAGACGGCCTCCCACGCGGTGGCGATGTCACCGAGGAGCACGCGCCAGGACACGCCGTCGATCGCCAGGTGGTGGACGACGAACAGCAGTCGCCCGGGCAGGTCCCCGCCGGCGTCGAACCAGACGGCCTGCAGCATGACGCCGCCGTCGGGATCGAGCCGGGAGGCCGCGCCGTCGGACTCCTCGGCGATCACCGCGCGAAGTCCCGCGGCGTCGAGGTTCCGGACGTCGACGCGCCGCAGCAGCGAAGCCGCCTCCACCGCACCCACGGCAAGCGTCTGCGCCGACCACAGCGCCGGAATCGCCGGGCCGAGATCCATCCGGGAGAGCGTGAGGCGCAGACCGTCGTGGTGGTCCAGGAGCGCCTGCACAACCCGTGCCAGCGCGTCGGCATCCGCCGCGGCGGGGGCCTGCACCAGCATCGACAGGTTGAAGCGGTTGATCGATCCGCCGTCCTCGCGGAGCTGGTGGACGATCGGCAGCAGCGGAATGTCGCCCACGCCGTCGGCATCGGCGGCGACCGCGGGAGCGGTGTCCCCGGTGCCGGCGATCGTCGCCGCCAGCGCGGCGGGTGTGCGGTGTTCGAACACGTCCCTGGGGCTGATCGGCAGTCCCGCCTTGCGGGCGCGACTGGAGACCGACATGGACAGGATGCTGTCCCCGCCGAGCACGAAGAAGTCCTCGTCCGCGTCGACCTCGTCGATCCCGAGCACGGCGGCGAAGATGGCGCAGAGCTGCGACGCGCGGCCCTCGCGCGACGTCCGTCCCTGCCGCCGCCGGACCTCGGGGGCCGGCAGAGCCTTGTGGTCGATCTTCCCGCCCGGGGTCAGCGGCAGTGCGTCGAGCGCCACGAAATGGCTGGGCACCATGGGTGCGGGAAGGGCACCGCTCAAGGAGCCGCGTACGGCCGCGACATCCAGCGTCGCTCCGGCTGCGGGGGCCAGGTAGGCCACCAACTGCTTGACTCCACGGTCGTCGTCGCGGGCCACGACCACCACATCGCCGACGGCCGGCTCATCACGCAGCCGTGCTTCGATTTCACCGAGTTCCACCCGGTTTCCCCTGATCTTGACCTGGTGGTCGGTGCGCCCCATGTACGTGAGCACCCCGTCGCCACTGAACTGAACCATGTCTCCGGTGCGGTACATCCGCTCTCCCGGTCCGCCGAACGGATCGGCGACGAAACGCTCCGCGGTCAGCGCGGTGCGTCCGTGATACCCGCGGGCCAGTTGTGCGCCCGCGATGTAGAGCTCGCCGGGCTCACCCTCGGCAACGGGGCGGAGGTACCGGTCGAGGACGTAGAGCCGGGTGTTCCACACCGGACGTCCGATGGGCACGGTGCCCTCTTCGCCCGGCTCGGAGCCCGCCTCCCAGCTGGTGACCTGGATGACGGCCTCGGTCGGCCCGTAGACGTTGAAGAGGGGCACCCCGGTGCGCTCCTGCCAGCGCCGCGCGAGCGGGACAGGCAGCGCCTCGCCACCGCTGAACGCCCTGCGCAGGCTCGACCACCAGGGTTCCCCACCGGTGTCATCGGCCAGCAGCGCCGAGTACAGCGAAGGCACCAGATCGACGTTGGTGACCTGTTCGCCGTGGATGAGCTCCGCGAGATACGCCGGGTCACGGTGACCGTCCGGCCTGGCGATCACCACGGTCCCGCCGGTCAGCAGCGGGGCGAAGATCTCCTGCACCGACGGATCGAAGCTGGTCGAGTACTGGTGCAGTACGCGCTCGCCGGAGCCGAACCCGAACCGCTCAGCCGTCCAGGACAGCTGGCCGACGACCGCGCGGTGCGGCACCAGCACGCCCTTGGGCCGACCGGTCGAACCCGAGGTGTACATCAGATACGCGGCACTGTCCGGATGGACGCACACGGAGGCGGGGGCGACGGGGACGTCTTCCCGACCGTCGCCGAGGACGATCCGGGTCACGCCTTCCAGCTCGGGCAGTCGCGCCCACGACTCCTCGGTGGCGACGACCGTACGGGCCCCGGAATCGGCGAGCATGTAGCGAACGCGGTCGGCCGGGTAGTCGACGTCGACCGGCAGGTAGGCGGCACCCGCCTGGAGAACACCGAGCAGCGCGACCAGCGTCTCGGCCGAGCGGGGAACGGCGACGGCCACGATGGACTCGGGGCCCACGCCGTGGGCGAGCAACCGGTGCGCCAGCGCCTCGGCGCGCTCCTGAAGTTCGGCGTAGGTCGTCCGCTCGCCGTCGTGGATCAGAGCGGTCGCGTCAGGGGTTCGGCGGACCTGCTCGGCGAACGCTCCGTGCACCGTGCCGGCGGGCATCGCGTGCTCCGCTCCGGTGAGGCGGTCCAGGGTGCTGCGGCGCTCGTCGGCGTGCTGCGCCGCCAGCCGGGCGACCGGGAGCCCGGGGTCGGCGACGACCTGATCGAGCAGCGCGCGCAGCCGGGTGGCGAACCGTTCCGCGGCCGCGGTGTCCAGCCGGGTGGGCTCGTGTTCGAGCCGCAACCGGAGTCGCTCCCCGGGAAGCACGGTGAGCGCCAGCGGGTAGTGCACCGAGTCGCGAATGCGCGACCCGACGATACGGACCTGCCCGGCCGGATCGGCCGGCTCACCCGCGTCGGGCAGGTTCTCCACCACGACGAGCGCGTCGAACAGTTCGCCCTGCCCGACGGCCCGCTGGATGTCGGCGAGTCCGAGGTACTGCTGGTCCAGCAGGTCGGCCTGATCGTCCTGGAACTGCGCGAGGACCTCGGCGAGCGACTGCTCCGGACGCCATCGCAGGCGCGCGGGCACGGTGTTGATGAGCAGGCCGACCAGCGTTTCGATGTCCTCGACGGCGGCCTGCCTGCCGGAGACCGTGGTCCCGAAGACCAGGTCGTGGGAGCCGACGACATCGCCGAGCACCAGGCCGAAGCCGCCCTGCACGATGGTGCTCAGGGTCAGCCCGAGCTGCCGGGCGCGCGCCGTGAGCGCCGCCGTGTCCTGCGGGGACAGCTCAAGAGTGACCCTGCCGACCTTGCCGTCCTCGCCGACCGGCCCGGAGTCCGCTGCCCGGACGGGCAGCCGGGCCGGTGTGTCGAGTCCTGCCATCGCCTCGCGCCACGCGCTGCGCGCCTGTTCCCGGTCGCGGCCGGCGAGCCATCCGGCGTACGCCCGGTAGGTTCCGCTCGGCGCCGCCGGTTCCGCCGCGGCGCCCGGCCGGTAGCCGTCCAGCAGCTCCCGCATGATGAGCGAGACCGACCAGCCGTCGACGACGATGTGGTGCATGGTCAGGACCAGCAGGGACCGCCGCTCGCCGAGCCGGACCAGCGCGGCCCGCATCAACGGCGGGATCCCGAGATCGAAGCCTTCCGCCCGCTCCGCCGCCGTGACCTCGTCGACGGCCGTGGACTGCTGTACCGCGTCGAGTTCCGACAGGTCGGCGAAGCGCCACGGCAGCTCGACGCGCTCACGTATGAGCTGCACGAGCTGACCGTCCGGGCGCTGACGGAAGGCGGCGCGCAGCAGCGGGTGACGGTCGAGCAGACGCTGCGCGGCTACCCGCAGGGCGTCGGCGTCCACGTCACCGGCGAGTTCGAGGGTGTCCTGCACGGCGTAGCCGTCCACCCCGCCCGCGTCGACGGCGGCGTGGAAGAAGAAACCCTCCTGCAGTGGAGTGGCCGGTACGACGTCGAGGAGGCCGGGGACGGCGGAATCGAACTCGGCACGCTCGGCATCGGTCAGCGACACCAGGGAGAACGGCGCGGGCACCGCACCGGATTCACGCGGTGGCGCCGCCACGCCGTCGGTGACGCGCGCGAGTGCCGCCACCGTGCGGTGCCGGAACACGTCGCGAGGCGTGATCGCGAGTCCGCCGGCCCGCGCGCGGGTGACCAGCTGGATCGCGACGATGCTGTCCCCGCCCAGTTCGAAGAAACTGTCGTGGACGCCCACCGACGGCAGGCCGAGCACCTCGGCGAACAGTGCGGCAAGAGCGGTCTCGCCCGGCGTCGTCGGCGCGGCATCGCCGGTCATCGCCGTCCACTGCGGCTCGGGCAGGGCCCGGGTGTCGAGCTTTCCGTTGGGAGTCAGCGGCAGCGGCCCGTCCAGCAGGACGACGGCCGTCGGCACCATGTAGTCCGGCAGCTCCGCCGACACCTGCGCCCGCGACGCCGCCACGGACGCCTCGGCGTCCGCGCCGGCGTCGCCGACCAGATAGGCGACGAGGCGCTTCATACCCCGGTGGTCCTCCCGTACGAGGACGGCGGCCTGGGCGATGCCCGGGCAGGCCATGAACGCGCTCTCGATCTCGCCCGGTTCGATCCGGTGGCCCCGGATCTTGAGCTGGCCGTCCGCACGGCCGAGGAAGTCCAGGTTGCCGTCCGCGCTCCAGCGAACACGGTCGCCGGTGCGGTACATCCGCGCGCCCGACGGTCCGAACGGGTCGGCGACGAACCGCTCCGAGGTCAGCCCCGCCCTGCCCAGGTAGCCGCGGGCCAGGCCGCGCCCACCGACGTACAGCTCACCCTCGACACCCACGGGAACAGGACGCAGCGCCGAATCGAGCACATAGGCACGGGTGTTGGGGTCGGGTCGGCCGATCGGTGCGGGACCCGGCCGGCCGGGCTCGGCGAGCCACAGCGTCGAGTTGACCGTCGCCTCGGTCAGACCGTAGGCGACGACGATACGCACCCGCCCGGACCAGCGGGCGATCAGCTCGCTCGGCACCGCCTCGGTGCCGACCACGAGCACCGCTCCCTCGGGCAGCTCACAGTCCTGCGGCAGCGCCGAGACGAGCGACGGCGGCAGGATCATGTGCGTGGCCAGGTGCTCCTCGATGTAGTCCGTCAGGGCAGGCCCGGCGACCCGGCGCTCGGTGGGGACGATGATGATCCGGCCGCCGACGCACAGCGACATGATCAGGTCCCAGACCGTCACGTCGAAGCCGACCGAGGCGAACTGCACGACACGGCTGTCCGCGCCGATGCCGATCCGGTCGGTGGCCGTGGCGATCAGGCTGCCGACCCCGTCGTGCGAGACCACCACGCCCTTGGGGCGGCCGGTGGAGCCCGAGGTGTAGATGACGTACGCGGCCTGGTCCAGGGCGATCGGCAGGCCGGGTTCCGAGTCGTCCAGGGCGGCGGACTCGGCGGCCACCAACGGGTCGTCGAGCAGTACCTGTCCGACGCCGGGCGCTGCCGGCAGTTCACCGGCCAGCTCGCCCGTGGTGACGACGGTCCGCGCGCCGGCGTCGGACAGCATGTAGGCGATCCGGTCCTGGGGATGGTCGGCGTCCAGCGGCAGATACGCCGCCCCCGCCTTCATCACCGCCAGCAGGGAGACCACCAGTTCGGGCGAGCGCGGGACGGCCACGGCGACGACGTCCTCGTCGCTCACGCCGCGCGCGATGAGCAGCCGGGCCAGCCGGTTCGCGGCGGCGTTGAGTTCGGCGTACGACAGTTGCCGGTCCTCGCACACCAGCGCGACGGCGTCCGGCGTGCGGCGCACCTGCTGCTCGAACGCGGCGGGCCAGGACAGTTCGGGAACCTCGCGCGGCGCGACTGAGAACTCGTCGAGCAGCTGGGCCCGCTCCGCGCCGGAGGTCAGCTCGATGTGGCCGATGGGGCGGTCCATCCCCTCGACGAAGGCTTCGAGGAGCATGAGGAAGCGGCGCTCGTGGTCGCTCAGCGTCCGCTGGTCACACACCTCCGCGTCCGCGTCGAAATGGATACGGATACCCTTGCCCGCCCGGGACTCGGCGAGTGTGACCGCCAGGTCGCTGACCGGGCCGAGCCACAGAGGGCGGAGGTCGGCCTCGTGGTCGCCGAAGCGCACCCCTTCGAAGCCGGTCAGGATGTTGACCGTGGGGCCGACGAGCTCCGGTACGCCGTCGACCAGCCCCAGGTCCCTCGCCAGGTCCTCGGCACGGTAGCGCCCGTGCTCTACCGTCTCGGCGATCTGGCACCGCACGATGTCCGCGAGCTCGGTGGGCGTCATGCCCCCGTGGACCGCGACGCGCAGGGGGAGAATGTTGGACACCATGCCGGGGACGTCCCTCGACTCGGCGTCCTGCCGGGTGGTGACCGGCAGGCCGAGGACGAGGTCCTGTTCGCCGGTGACTCGGTGCAGGTAGGCGGCCACGGCCGCCACCAGCAGACGGGACAGGCGCACGCCCGCGCCGGCCGCGGCGACGCGCAGCCGGGAGGTGTCCTGCAATGACAGCTCCGCCGTGCGCCGGACGCGCCGCGTCATCGGCGCCGACGCGCGCTCGACGAGGCGCACGGGCTCCGGACGGTCGGCAAGCCGGCTCAGCCAGTACGCGCGATCCGCCTGGTACTGCTCGGACGCGCGGTAGGCCCGCTCGGCGCCCACCAGCCGGGACAGTGCCCAGTCGGCGTCTTCCCCGGGCTCACCGGACGGCTCACCGGCGGTGTAGATCTCACCGGCCCGGCGGGAGATCAGCGCGATGCTCATCCCGTCGATGGCGATGTGGTGGTAGCGCTGGTACCACAGGACCCGGTCGTCCGCGAGGCGGAGAAGTGCCTGGCCGAACAGCGGACCGCTCACCAGGTCGACGGGCCGATCGCGGTCGTCTTCCGCCCAGTCCGCGGCAGCGCCTTCGGGATCCGTCTCGTCCCGCAGATCGATGGTGGGCACGTCGACGGGGAACCGTGTGATGGTCTGGCGCGGCTCACCCTCCTCGACACCGACGCGCACATGCAAGCACTCCGCCTCCTCGATCGCCTGCCGCACGGAGGCGGTGAGGCGGTCGAGGTCGACGTCGCCGCGCAGTTCCAGGACGAACGAGACGTTGTAGGCCGAGCTGTCCGGCTCGATCTGCTGGGCAAGCCAAATGCCGGACTGCCCACCGGTGACGGGTATCCCGGCGGCAGAAGTCCGGTCCGACTCGGCGTCAAACATCGTTCGAATGACCTTTCCCTGGTTGTGCGTCGGTGATGAGTCGTGGTGTGGCGGTGCGTGCCACGCCCGCCCGGCGGGAGACGGCCACCGGGCGGGCGTGAGGTGGAGGTGGAGGTGGAGGTGGCTACAGCGTGCGGGAGACGCTGTGGCGCTCCTACTTGATGGCCTCGAGCATCGGCACGACCTGGTCGATGGCGTACGGGATCGACAGCACCGTGTTGAAGGAGAGCGCGGCGCCGATGTCCGGGCTGTCGTACGGCAGGAACAGGTCCCGCTTCTCCTGGTGCACCTTGGTCTTCTTGTAGAGCGGGTCGGCCTTCATGACCTTCTCCGTCTCAGGAGTACCCAGCCACACCGTCCGGTCGGCCTCCATGACGTCGAAACGCTCCGAGCTGAGGTCGGCGATGTTCTCCTTGCCGAGCGCCTTGCGGTACGCCTCGGAGGTGGTGAAGCCCATCTCGCTCAGGAAGATGACCTTGGGGTCCTTGGGCGAGAACGCGGAGAACTTGCCCGGCTCGTAGGGCTCCCCGACGGTGACCGTCTTGCCCTTCCACTCGGGGTGCTTGTCGCGGACGGCCTTGAAGCGCGCGTCGATGCCGGCGATCAGCTTCGCGGTCTCGGCGTCCTTGCCGAGCGCCTTGCCGATCTGCTTGGTCATGACCTGCCACGGCGCCTGGTAGTCCTCGTGCCCCTTGGGCTGGGCAACCACCTTGGCGATCTTGGACAGCGTGTCGTACTGCTCCTTCTTCATGCCCGAGTACTGGGCCACGATCAGATCCGGCTTGAGCGCCGCGATCTTCTCCATGTTGTACTCGTCACGCTCGCCCACGATCTGCGGCGGCTTGGCACCCCAAAGGTCCTTGGCCCACGGCCACTTGCCGTACGGCTGCTCCTTGAACCAGTCCACCGAACCGACCGGCTTGACGCCCAGCGCCAGCACCGCGTCCTGGTCGGACAGGCCGAGGGTGACGACCTTCTTCGGCTCCGACTCGATCGTCGTGCTGCCGTACTTGTGCTCGACCGTGACAGGGAAAGCCGCCGACTTCGCGCTCTCCTGCCCGGACGGCTTGGCATCGCTCTTGTCGTCGCCGCCACCACAGGCGCTCAGCACCAGCGCGGCGACTGCGGCCACAGCCACGCGGGGGATCTGTCTGACGATCCTCGTCAGACCGGGGCGTGTACCAACGGACACGGGTGTTTCCTTTCACGGGGGATTCACGGTGCGCGTCACATCCGCCCGATGGCCGACGACCACCGGGCAGGCGGGACTGTGGGGGGAGGCTTGAATCAGAGGGTCGAGCCGATCTCGTCGACGGCGTGCCGGGATCCGGTGACCGGCTCCTGACCCCGGTCGATGATCGACTGAAGGATGTCGCCGACCCTGACAGCGGTGTTCGACAGCAGCGACGACGTGATGCCGTGCGTGTGCTCGGTACCGCCCTGCAGGTAGATGCCGCACTGCAGTTCGGGATCGGTCTCGATGCGGTAGTCACGCTCGACGCGGACGCGGCCGTCGTCGTCGCGGTGGCAGTACGCCTCGACATCACCGAGGAGCCCGAGGGCATCGGCCGACCGGTACCCGGTGGCGTAGACGACGACATCGGCGTCCAGCGGGGTCTTCTCGCCGGTGACCAGCGACTCGACCGTCGTACGGACCTTGTCGGGGGTCTCGACGACATCGGTGAGCCGGGACACCTTGAGGAACCGCAGACGCTGCGTACCGAGGACCTTCTCCTGGTACTCCTGCCGGTAGAGGTCGTCGATCAGGTCGATGTCGACCACGGAGTAGTTCGTGTTGCCGTGGTAGTCGATCAGCTTGCGCTTGACGTCTTCAGGCGCCGTGAAGAACTCGTCGACCGCTTCGGGGTCGAAGATCCGGTTGGCGAAGCTGCTGTCGTCCGCAGGGCTGTAGCCGTAGCGGGAGAAGACCGCGCAGACCTCGGCCTCGGGGAAACGCCGGTGCAGGTACGCCACGTTCTCCGCGGCGCTCTGTCCGGCTCCGACCACGATGAAGCGGGACGGATCGGCGTCCTTCAGCCCCTCGACACGTGCCAGCAGGTCGGAGTTGTGCCAGATCCGGTCCGTTCGCTCGACACCCTCCGGCATCTGCGGCCGCAGACCGGTGCCGATCACGAGGTTGCGCGCCCGGTGGACGACCAGCTCCGACCCCGAACGGGCCGTCACGTCCACGTACTGCACCACTCCGTCGTGTACGACGGGCTGCACGGCGACGACCTCGTGGCCGTAGGACACCATGTCGTCCACCTTGGCCGCGGCCCACTCGAAGTAGTCGTGGAACTCCACGCGCAGGGGGAAGAGGTTCTTGTGGTTGATGAAGTCGATCAACCGCCCCTTGCTCTTCAGGTAGCACAGGAAGCTGTACTCGCTCGCCGGATTGCGCAGCGTCACAAGGTCCTTGAGGAAGGACACCTGCATGGTGGCGTCGTCGATCAGCATGCCGCGGTGCCAGCCGAAGTGCGGTTGCCGCTCGAAGAAGTGAGCAGTGACCGCCTCCTCCCTTCCGACGCTTGCGTTGTGCTCGCTGAGCGCAATCGCCATGGCCACATTGGACGGCCCGAAGCCGATGCCTATGAGGTCGTGGATCAGAGGTGCGTCGTCAGGAAGACCCTGTGACATGTCACTCCCATCGTGCGGGGCAGCCGTTTGTCAGGCGTTGGGGAACGTCAGCAGGGCACACCGAAAAGCGGCGGCCGAGCGGAACTTAGGTAAAGCTAACCTGATCTGGGGAGCCCTGTCGACCGGACAAAACGGACAAGCGGTGGACCATGGGCGCGAACGCCGCCCACATCGGGCCTCGTTGCACCGTTAGGTAAGGCTTGCTTTACTTAACGCTGATCCATCACCGCTCTGAGGAGGAACCCATGCGGGTCGTCATGTTCGGTTATCAGACCTGGGGGCATCGGACCCTGCAAGCCCTCCTGGACTCCGAACACGACGTCGTGATGGTGGTGACACACCCCAAGAGCGAGCATGCGTACGAGAAGATCTGGAGCGACTCGGTCGCCGACCTCGCCGAAGAGCACGGCGTGCCCGTACTGATCCGCAACAGGCCCGACGACGAGGAGCTGTTCACCCGGCTCAAGGACGCGGACCCGGACATCATCGTGGCCAACAACTGGCGGACGTGGATTCCCCCGCGCATCTTCGGCCTGCCCCGCCACGGCACCCTGAACGTCCATGACTCGCTGCTGCCGAAGTACGCCGGCTTCTCGCCGCTGATCTGGGCGCTGATCAACGGCGAGCGTGAAGTCGGCGTCACCGCGCACATGATGGACGACGAGCTCGACGCCGGCGACATCGTGCTCCAGCACGCGGTGACGGTCGGGCCGAAGGACACCACCACCGACCTGTTCCACAAGACGGTCGACCTCATCGCCCCGGTCACGACCGGAGCGCTCGACCTCATCGCGTCCGGGCGCACCGACTTCACCAAGCAGGACCGCTCCCAGGCGAGCTTCTTCCACAAGCGGTCCGCCGAGGACATCCGCATCGACTGGAACTGGCCGGCGGAAGACCTCGAGCGCCTGATCCGTGCCCAGTCCGCCCCGTACCCGAGCGCCTTCACCTTCCACAAGGGCAAGCGACTGGAGATCCTGGCGGCGTTCGTGTCCGAGGGCCGCTACGGCGGCACTCCCGGCCGCATCTTCTACCGCGAAGGCGACGGTGTGGTGATCGTCTCCGGAGCCGACGCCCGCACCGGCCGCAACCACGGCCTCGCCATCACCCGGATACGCACGGAAGACGGCGAGGAGATGCCCGCGACCGACTACTTCACCTCGATGGGCGGCTACCTCACGAGCCGTCCCTGACCGCGTTCGGCCGAAGAGTCCGCCGGCGCCCCACTACGGCCCTGGGGCTGACGGCCGTCATCGCCGTGTGGACCACCGGTCCACACGGCGATGACGTTCACCTGCACGTGTTCGCGGCCGACCGGCCGAGCCGTCGGCGGCATGCCGCGTGGCAGGCGGGGCAGCGAAACGCCCCCGATGCGGGGCACGTTTTCCCGGCCGCAGGAAGAGAGTGGGAGAGCAATGGAACAGCCGGTCTTCTCAGGGACGGCTCATGACCCTTCGGGGGCCAAGTTCGCCTTCATCGGGTTGTCGAACCTGCCGACCGACTGGGCCCAGGTCCTTCGTGCCATGGCGAACGCCGATCTGACGATCGAGACGGTGACGCCGGAAGGCGCAGAGGTGTTGCGCGCCGCCGTACACACTGCGCCGGAACCCGACGACGAGGACAACGCGTCCGGGCCGCCGCCCATCGACATGGCATCGCCCAGCGTGCTGCGCCTCAACGCCTACCTCATGTACGCGATCGGCAAGGCGGCGCGGCGCAGGCTCTCGGAGAAGTTGACCGCCCGTGGCCAGCGGCTGTGGCATCTGACCGTGCTGGCCCTGCTGGCGGATGTCGGACCGCAGTCCAAGGGCACTCTGGCATCCCGGCTGGACATGAATCAGAGCGACCTGGTCAAGATTGTGAACGACCTGGCCAAGGCCCAGCATGTCGACTGTGTCCGCGACACGGCCGACCGCCGCCGTGTCGTCGTGCGGCTCACCCCCGAGGGGAGGGCGCCACTGAACCGGCTCAACGCGGACATAGCGTCAACGGACGACGATCTTCTGTCCCCGCTGACCGAGGCGGAACGCGCCCAACTCGGCTCCCTCCTGCGCCGCGTGCATCAGCACCTCGCCCTGGCCCCCGTGCAGCGTCGCCCATGAGGACTCCCCTTCCGCTCAGGGCGACGGCGTGGTGGTCGTCACCACAGCCGACGCCCCCGCGAGGGGGGCGCGACCAGGCCTCGTGATCATCGTGACCTCACCCGCGCCGACCGGTTCACGGCCGGATCGGTGACCTGTGCCGACGAGGGCAGGCGCGTGCCGCCGCCAGCAACGTGCGCACCCGGTCACCGGCCTCCGCCGCATCATCCAGCGGCGCCGCGAACGGCAGCCGTACATCGTGTTGCGCGTGTGCGTGCTCGAGTCGCAGCGTGATCCCGTACCGGTCCATGGCGAGAGGAAGCACGCGCAGTACGCCCTGCATGAGCCTCGGGTCCACGAGCCGGGTGAGCAGGGCGACTTCGTCGCTGTGGACGTCGACGAGGTGGGTGAGCATGTCGGCCTCGTGCACGGCAAGCGGGTCCGCGTCGGCAAGGGTGAGTTCGTCGAGCCCGACGGTGACCGTTCCCTCCGCTGTCACCAGCTCGGCATGCGCGATGTCCATACGTACGTCGACGCCAGGCGTCTCGGAAACGGGGCCGGCGGGACCCAGCCATCCGGAGAGCGTCACACGGGCACGCACACGGTCGCGCGCGGTAGTGGGTGCGATGTCGGTGAACTTCAGCCGTGCCGCCACGATGCCGCGGGGCGCGAGGGCGACCTCGGCTGCCAACGCACAGTCGTCCGGCACCCGCAGGCACAGACGCCCGCGCTCGTCCAGGCTGTGCAGCCCGGCCGGCTCGCAGGAGTGCCGGTCCGTGACCACCATCAGGGACCCCGCTGCAGCCACCACGCTGCGAACGCGCTCACCATTGGTGGGCCGAGCCGTGCAGACGTCGGCAGCACCCATCCCGGATCCCCTTTCAGGTTAACTTAGGCTTACCTAAGTTAACCTATCGTGGCTGAACGCACCAGCGGCTCTCGATGGCGTCGCTCTCGGCCGCTTCAAGCGTTGCCGGAGGCGGTGGCCGCCCGGGTCGGGCGCGTCGTGGAACGCTGTCCTGAATCAGACGATTGCGTCGGCCAGGAGTACGGCGAGCTGCCGTGCCGCGTCCCGTGCGGTGCGGCCGACGGCGATCAGGGTGGCAGAGGCGGGTCCGGTCCAGTCTCCGTAGCCCAGCAGGTGCAGGCGCGGTTCGCCGATGGCCTGGGTACCGGTGGTCGGGATGTGCCCGCGCGTGCCCCGCAGTCCGAGGGGCGCGAGGTGGGACAGGGCGGGGCGGAAGCCGGTGCACCAGATGATCGCGTCCGCCTGGGCGCGGCTGCCGTCGGCCCACACGACGCCGGTCGGGGTCAGGTGGGTGAACATCGGCCGCGCGGTGAGGAGTCCGGCGTCGCGTGCCGCGCGTACGGACGGGACGGCGACGATGTCGCCGAGCGAGGCGACGCCGCCGGTGTCGGTGCGGCCTTCGTCCAGGGCGCGGCGGCGGGCGGTGGCGACGTCGAAGAGGACGCGTCCGTCGATGTCGTCGGCCAGGAACCGCGGTTCACGCCGGGTCACCCACGTCGACTCCACCCCGGCAAGGGCGAGATCGGCCGCGATCTGTGCACCGGAGTTGCCCCCGCCGACCACGATCACCCTCCCCCTGGGGCTTCGTCCTGGGGGACCCCCAGACCCGCGAAGTCGCGCGGGCAGCGGTAGGCGACGGTGTGCAGTTGGCGGCCCCGGAAGTCCGCACTGCCGGGGACGGCGGGCAGGAAGGGGCGCGTCCAGCTTCCCGTGGCACTGATGACCGCCCGTGCGTGCCAGGTGCCGGTGTCGGTCTCGACGCGCAGGAACCGGCCGTGACGGTGGACGCCTTGGACCCGCACACCGCGCTGCACCGGGAGTTCGTACCGCTTCTCGTAGTCGGCGAGGTAGTCGACGACGTGCTGTGCGTCGGGGTAGGTCTCGCCGGGCTGCGGCGGCATGAGGCGGCCGGGCAGCGAGGAGTAGGCGGCCGGGGAGAACAGGCGCAGGGAGTCCCAGGTGTGCTGCCAGGCGCCGCCCGGCGTGGACTGCTCGTCGAGGACGACGAAGTCGACGCCGAGGCGGCGCAGGTGGTAGCCGGCGGCGAGCCCTGACTGGCCACCGCCGACGACCACCACATCGGCGTGCTGCGTCACCGCATCGCTGCCGCGAACTTGTTGCGCCAGGCCAGCGACACGTACACCAGCGCGACCAGGACGGGGACCTCGATCAGCGGGCCGACGACACCGGACAGGGCCTGGCCGGAGGTGACGCCGAAGGTGGCGATGGCGACCGCGATGGCCAGCTCGAAGTTGTTGCCCGCGGCCGTGAAGGCCAGGGTCGCGGTGCGGTCGTAGGCGAGGCCGATCATCTTGCCGAGGGCGAACGTGCCGAACCACATCACCGCGAAGTACACCAGCAGCGGCAGGGCGATCCGGGCCACGTCGAGGGGCTGGGAGGTGATGGTCTTCCCCTGGAGGGCGAAGAGGATGACGATCGTGAAGAGCAGTCCGTACAGCGCCCATGGGCCGATCCTGGGCAGGAAGGTGTTCTCGTAGGACTCGCGGCCGAGCCTCTTCTCGCCGATACGGCGGGTCAGGAACCCGGCGAGGAGCGGGATGCCGAGGAAGATGACGACGTTCAGCGCGATCTTCCACATGGAGATGTCCAGTGATTCGCCGTCGCCGAGGCCGAGCCAGCCGGGGAGCAGGTCCAGGTAGAACCAGCCCAGGAGACCGAAGGCGAGGACCTGGAAGACGGAGTTCAGCGCGACGAGGACGGCGGCGGCCTCCCGGTCTCCGCAGGCCAGGTCGTTCCAGATGATGACCATGGCGATGCAGCGCGCGAGGCCGACGATGATCAGGCCGGTGCGGTACTCGGGCAGGTCCGGGAGGAAGATCCACGCGAGGGCGAACATCACCGCGGGGCCGAGGACCCAGTTGATGACCAGCGAGGAGATCATCAGCTTGCGGTCGCCGGTGACGGCGTCGAGCTTGTCGTAGCGGACCTTGGCCAGGACCGGGTACATCATGATCAGCAGGCCGACGGCGATCGGGAGCGAGATGCCGCCGATCTCGACCTTCGCCAGGGCGTCGTCGAGGCCGGGGATCAACCGGCCGAGCCCGAGGCCGAGGCCCATGGCGATCAGGATCCAGACGGCGAGGAAGCGGTCGAGCGTCGACAGCTTCGCGACGACCGACTGATCCTCAGTGGTCGCGGGTGCTTCGGTGCGGGTCACGGACAGGCCCTCTTGTTGTCGGCAGCGGTACGGGCGGACTCGGCCAGCTCGGCGAACTGGCCGGCGAGCGAGGCGATGACGTCCGGACGCAGCTTGTAGTAGGTGAAGCGGCCGCACGGCTCGGTCTCCACCACTCCGGCCTCACGCAGCACTCTCAGGTGGTTGGAGAGGTTGGTCTGCCTGGCACCGGTCTCCTCCACCAGGTGAGTGGTGCACAGGGTCTCGCGCGCGAGCAGGGTCACGATCCGGAGCCTGAGCGGGTCGGCGAGAACCCGGACCAGTTCAGTGTCGACTGACGTCATCATGGGCTGATACTGTCACATCAGTGGAAGCTGACACCACCAGGTGCTGACATCACGCGCACCTGATTTCCTCGTGAGACAAGGCAGACCCCTGATGTCCGAGAAGCCCTCCGTGCTGTTCGTCTGTGTCCACAACGCAGGCCGCTCGCAGATGGCCGCCGCGTGGCTGACTCACCTGGCCGGAGATCGCGTCGAGGTCCGCTCGGCCGGTTCCGCGCCCGCCGACGCCGTGAACCCCGCAGCCGTCGAGGCGATGCGCGAGGTCGGCATCGACATCTCCGCCGAGACGCCGAAGATCCTCACCGTCGACGCGGTCAAGGAGTCGGACGTCTGCATCACGATGGGCTGCGGCGACACCTGCCCCGTCTTCCCCGGAAAGCGTTACCTCGACTGGCAGCTGGAGGACCCGGCCGGCCAGGGCGTCGAGGCCGTCCGCCCCATCCGCGACGAGATCAAGAAGCTGGTCGAGGGCCTGGTCGAGGAGATCGCGCCGGAGAAGACCGCATGAGCGACACCGTGGACGGGATCCGGAAGGTCATCGGCCACGGCCCGCCCACCGAGCCGGAGAAGTCGCCCGCGGCCGTAGGCGTCTGAGCGGCCGGCGCGGTCGCAGCCCGCACGGAAGGCTCGTCGAGCTGGTCCGCGCTTGATGACGGAAGTCGCGGAGGCCGGTGACCTCCGCGACGGCGTTTCACCCGTCGAACTCGCGAGTTCCTGCCGCCCACTGACATGCCGTTCCTGCAATCCCGCCTTCCGGCACGGAGTCGTCGTCGGATTCGACGGGTCGACCTCCAGCGAGAGGGCGCTCGCCCATGCCATCGGAATGGCCAGCAGGTCGGGTTCCGGCCTGATCATCGTCCACGTCGCCAACAAGGCTGCCCACCACGGTCCGGGCCGGCTGCGAGCCGCCCGTCTTCGTGGACGTCCCCGACCACCGCACCAAGGTGCTGGGCCTGGAGCTGGCCCGCGCGGACTACCTGACCGAGCACTCTCCCTCGTCGACGACCAGGGTCCCGAGAAGATCGTCGCCGTCTCCCATCGACGCACCGGAATGAAGGGCGTTCTGGTCATCGACAACACCGCCCGCGGTGTCGGCAAGGGCGGCACGCGCATGGCCCCGACGTCTCCGTCCGGGAGGCCGCCCGCCTGGCCCGCGTCATGACATGGAAGTGGGCGAGCGTCGACCTCTTCTACGGCGGCGCGAAGGCCCGGCATCGTGGCGGACCCGGCCTCCCCCGACAAGGAGGCCGTCCTGCCGGGCCTTCGCCCGCGCCGTGCGCAGGTGGCCTCGGCGCGCAGCGAGGCGAGCGCGGACGGGTCGACGGTGCCGGAGCGACGGTGCTGGAGACGCGGTCGGGGACGATCAGGCCGCCAAGTGGCCGGGCCGGAGGGTGCTTCGTGCCTTCCGGCGACCGGCGCCGGACGCTGCGCGGCTTGTGCATCCGCCCGCACAGGCGTACTTCGCACACCTACGGGTCGCCGCGCCGGCCGCGGTCCGCATCACCCGGCGGCCGGCCGAGCAATCCCCTCCACGCCGGCCTGGAGAGTGATCAACACCTGGGTGATGTCCATTGTTCGCCTTCACGTCACCAAAGGAGCATCGGCGTCGGACAGCATCGGTGTCTCCGACTCAGGGGAGGGAACGCGGGTGCCGCAGCGACGGATCAACCGGCTACGTCAACTCGGCGCGGCAGTCGCGGCCTTGGCCGCCATCGCGTCGTTGTCCGCGTGCGGTGCCGACGCCACCGGTGACACCGACCGGGCCGCCGACAAGGCACCGAGCACCATCGTCTGCGCCCGAAAGGGACAGCTGGCGGCGTCGGGCTCCACGGCGCAGCAGAACGCGATGAAGCACTGGATGCGTGAGTACCAGCAGGCGTGCCCCGGTGTGCAGATCCGCTACGTGGCCATCGGCTCGGGCGGGGGCGTCGCCCAGTTCCTGCGCGGGGCCACGGTGCTCGCCGGCACGGACAGCGCGCTGAAGCCGGACGAGGTCGAGGCCTCGCGCCGGTCCTGCCCGGGCAGCCGGGCCATAGACCTGCCCATGGTCGGCGGGCCCATCGCCATCGGGTACAACCTCGACGGTGTCGACGACCTGGTCCTCGACGCGCCGACGCTCGCCAAGATCTTCGACTCGGAGATCACCACCTGGGACGCCCCCGCGATCCGCCGCCTGAACCCCGGGGCCGAACTGCCCTCGACCCCGATCAGCGCCGTGCACCGTTCCGACGGATCGGGAACGACGCAGAACTTCAACGCCTATCTCGGCGCGGCGGCGCCCGAGCAGTGGCCTTACGAGGCGGAGAAGGCGTGGCAGGCGAAGGGGGGTCACTCGGCGGCGGGCTCCGACGGGGTGGCTGCGCACGTGTACGGCACGGACGGCGCGATCGGGTACTTCGAGCTGTCCTCCGCGGCGGCGGAGAAGATCGCCACGGTCCGGCTGGACACCGGTGCGCCGGAGCCCGTCGCCGTCTCGGCGAAGGCGGCGTCGGCCGGTATCGCCGCCGCGGCGGTGGGTGGCGGAGGCGTCAAGGACCTGACGGTGGAGTTCGACTACGCGACCAGGGCACCCGGGGCGTACCCGATCGTCCAGGTCACCTACGAGGTCATGTGCGACAAGGGCACGCCGGCCGAGGTGCTCCCCGCCCTGAAGTCCTTCCTCACGTACACCGCGAGCGAGGAGGGGCAGAACCACCTGGCGGGGATCCACTACGCCCCGCTGCCCGACGCGCTGGCCGCGCGGGTACGGGACGTCGTGGCGAGCCTCTCCTGACCGACGGGCCGCAACCGCCCGCGCGCGGCGGTTCGTTCGTCCCAGGTTCACCGCAGCGGGTCACTCGTCGCAGGGGGTCTCGTCGCAAGGGGTCTCGTCGCAGCGGGTCACTCGTCGTAGGGGTCCTCGTCCTCCGCGTCCGGGTCCGCCACCGCCGCTGCCTGGTCCTTGGCTCGCTTGCCGACGACGGCGGCCGCCGCGAGTGCGCTGGCGAGGAAAGCGGCGGCGACCGTCCACGGCCGGTCGAAGCGGTGGCCCGTGACATGGTCGAGGGAGTAGCGGCCGGGGCCCACGACACCGATGCTCGCCGCGGTGAATCCGAGGAACGCCGGGTACTCGAAACCGCCCGACTGCGCGAAGAAGCCCGCCGGCGCGTGCACGGAGACGGCTCCGGCCATGTTCCCCGCCGCGGCGGCACCGGCGGCCGGGGTGGCGAGACCGAGGGCCAGCAGTACGCCTCCGCCGGTCTCGGCGAGACCCGCGGCCAGTGCGCTCCCCTTGGGCGGGTGGAAGCCCATCGCCTCCATTCCCTTGGTCGTGCTCTCCAGGCCGCCTCCCCCGAACCAGCCGAAGAGCTTCTGCGTGCCGTGGGCGGCGAGCACGGCGCCGGTGCCGACGCGCAGGACGAAGAGTCCGGCGTCACGGCGGTTGAACGGGGTCATGGCTGCTCCCGGTGCGGATGACATGGGGACTGGGATGGGGCGACCGACATGGGCGACGTCATCCACTCTGGGCCCGACGAGCTCACGGGTCGCTGCGTTGCTGAACCGAACGGGTGACAGCACGGCCGTGGCCGGTTGCCGCCCCCGGGCCCACGGCGGAGCCAGGCGGCGCTCAACACCGGGCCGCGGCACGCTCCTTCACCTCTTCGGGCACGGCTCCCGTTCGGTGCGTCCGGCGGCCGCGGCCGCCTGGGCGGGACGGCGCAGCGCCAGGTACCGCATCGCGTACGACCTCCACGGGCGCCAGCGGTCCGGGTGGGCACCGGGCGGGACCGCCGGGCTGTCCGGCAGCAGGACGTCCGGATCGCCGAGGGCATGGGTGCGGATGCGGGCGGCGGTCGTGGCGTCGATGCCGGGGAGGGCGAGCAGGCGGCGCTCGGTCTCCTCGCGGTCCGCGCCCGGATCGAGCGCGAGGACGCCGGAGGCGAGGGCGCCGGCCAGGGCGCGCAAGGCGGGCGGTCCCGCCTCGGTGAGGCTCTCGGCGCGGGGGAAGAGATGGGTCAGTCCCCCGCTGGGGACGCACAGCCGCTCGCCGTATGCCACCACCAGGCCCGCGGCGGAACCGCCGGCGACGGCACGGAGCGCGGCTTCGTGCGGGTCCGGTGTGCCGGGGACGCGCAGCCCGGGCCGGGCCGCGACCAGCGGGGCGAGGACCGGGTCGGCGCCGAGGCGTTCGCCGACCGCGTACGGATCGGCGTCCAGGTCGAACACGCGGCGCACGCGCTGCGTCGCGGTGGTCAGGTCGCGCGGGTCGGCGAGGTGCAGGCGGCACTCCAGCCAGCCTCCCCGACCCGGCCGTTCGGACACCTCCGCGACGGCGGGACCGCCGGGCAGGCGCAGGGTGCGCCGGTAGGTGCGGGAGCCGTTCGTGCCGACGACCTCCTCGACACCGGGGATCGCCCGGTCGGCCAGGTGGTCGAACAGGTCCTCGGCGGCGTACGGGCCCCGGTGGGCGAGCCGCAGCGGGACGCCCGCCCCGCGGCCCGGCGCGAGAGTCCGGCCGGGGCGTCGGGAGCGCAGTTCGCTCGGGGTCGCGGCGTAGATCTCGCGGATGGTGTCGTTGAACTGCCGCACGCTCGCGAACCCGGCCGCGAACGCGATCTCCGCGGCCTGCAGCGTGGTCGTCTGGAGCAGGACACGCGCGGTGTGACCGCGCTGTGCGCGGGCCAGAGCGATGGGGCCTGCGCCGAGTTCGGCGTTGAGCTGGCGCTGGACCTGGCGGGCGCTGTAGCCGAGCCGGGCGGCGAGTCCGGCGACGCCCTCGCGGTCCACGACGCCGTCGCCGATGAGCCGCATGGCGCGGCCGACGACATCCGCGCGGACGTTCCACTCGGCGGAGCCGGGCACGGCGTCGGGGCGGCAGCGGCGGCAGGCCCGGTATCCGGCGCGCTGGGCGGCAGCGGCGGTGCGGAAGAACGACACGTTACGGCGTTTGGGCGTGACCGCAGGGCAGCTGGGGCGGCAGTAGATGCCGGTCGTCGAGACGGCGAAGAAGAAGACACCGTCGAAGCGGGCGTCACGGCTGCTGACCGCCTGGTACCTGCTGTCCTCCATCCGGATGTCATCGGTGCGCTCCGCGGGATGTCCGGTCCCGCTGACGTCGAGGGTCATACGGCCAGTATCAGTGGCTCCCCGGCCCTACGGCTGGCGGAAATCGGACATGGCGCTGACCTTCACCGCGCCGCCGCCGCGGTCCACCTCGGCGAGCCAGCCCGCCCGCAGCCCGATGGCGCGGCCGGGCACGGCGGTGCCGGGCAGCGGCTGCCGGTCCAGCAGCCGCCCGTCCTGTTCGACGACGAGGACCGCGCGGGGCAGCCGTTCGGCGGTGCGCACCAGGAAGCGGTCGTGCGGCGGCGGCGGACCGGCGGCGGTGACGAGGTTCGGGGTGATCCGCAGCAGCGGTGCCTCGCACAGGACGGGCGGGCCGGCGTCGGGCCAGGGTCTGTCACCTCCGAGGAACCGCAGCACGGCCGTGGCGGCGTGCCGTCCCTCGGCGGCGGCCGTGGCGGCGGACTCGACGCCGCGCAGCAGGTTGCCGGCGGCGAAGACGCCGGGCCGCGCGGTGCGCAGGGCGGTGTCGACGGCCGGGCCCCGGGTGGCGGGGGCGAGCGGCACGCCGCCGCGCCTGGCCAGTTCGTGGTCGGGGATCCAGTCGCCCGTGAGGACCACCGTGTCGCAGGCGACGAGCCGCAGGGCGCCGTCCGGGCCGATGAGCCGTACGCCGGTGAGCCGGCCGTGGCCGGTCAGCTCGGCCACCGTGGTGCCGGTGAGGACCGGGACGCGATGGCGCGGCGACTGCAACGGGCCGTGCGCCCGGTCGGTGACCAGCGCGACGACCTGGGTGCCGGACACCCGCAGGGTGCGGACGGCGGTCAGCGCGACGGGGTCGGCGCCGACGACGACGGCGCGGCTGCCGACGCGGCGCCGGTAGCGGTGCACGGACTGCTGGAGTTCACCAGTGGTGAGAACGCCCTCGGGCCGGGTGCCGGGGATCAGGCGGGCGCTGCGGGGACGTTCACGGGCGCCGGTGGCGAGGACGACGGCCCGCGCGGTGACGCGTTCCAGCCCGGTGGGCGTCGTGAGGTCGAGTGTGCGCGGACCTGCCCAGTCCGTGACGGTGGCGGAGGTGCGCAGGACGGCTCCGGCCGCTGTCGCGGCGTCGGCGAGGTCACAGGCGTAGGAGGGTCCACCGACCGGCCGGTGGGGCGGGCCGAAGCCCCGGTGGGGGCAGTGGCGGGGGGCGCCTCCGGGATGTTCCTCGCGCTCGACGGCCTCGACGCGGCCCGCGCCGTGAGCGGCGAGCCGCGCGGCCGCGGCGAGTCCGGCGGGGCCCGCGCCGACGACCAGGACGTCGACGGTCCGATCACGGCGGCTCATCGGGCTGCTCCGCCCGCGGCGTCGGGGGTGCGGCGGGCGTCGAACAGGGCGCGGACCGCCGCCCCGCAGAAGAAGCCCTGGCAGCGGCCGCCGCGGGCGCGGGTGCGGCGCCGCAGTCCGTCGAGTGACGCCGGGGGGACGGTGGCGGCGAGGGCGTCGCGGATCTCGCCGCGGGTGACGCGCTCGCAGTGGCACACGACCGTGCCGTATTCGGGGTCGGCGGCGATCAGGTCGGCCCGCTGGTACGGGCGGGGGGACGCCTCCCCGATGTTGGGCATGCGCACGGGGTCCAGGGGCCGCGCGGGCCCGAGGTCGAGTCCGGCGTCGCGGAGCAGTCCGACGACGTATGCGGCGATGGCCATGGAGGCCGTCAGGCCGGTGGAGCGGATGCCGCCGACGGTGACGTACCGCTGCCCGGGACGTGACTGGATGCGGTAGTCCTCGTGCTCGGTGGCGGCGCGCAGTCCGGCGTAGAGGGCGGTGACCTCCTCGTCGACCAGGTCCGGCAGGATGCGCCGGCCCTTCGCGCGCAGCACGTCGAGGCCCTGCGCCGTGGAGCCCGTCGCCCGCTTGTCGTCGAGGTCCTCCGCGGTGGGGCCGAGCAGGACGTTGCCGTACACGGTCGGTGCGACGAGGACGCCCTTGCCGAATGCGGTGGGCACGGGCAGCAGGATGTGGCGGACGAGGGTGCGGGCGAGCTTGTCGTAGACGATCAGCTGGCCGCGGCGCGGGGTGACGGTGAAGTCGTCGTGGCCGAGCCGCCGGTCCAGCTCGTCGGCGTGCAGCCCGGCCGCGTTGACGAGGTAGCGGGCGCGTAACGGACCGCGGCCGGTGGAGAGTTCGTGGTACGCGCCTTCGCTGACGGACCGGACCCGGCAGTTGAGGTGGAGCCCGACTCCCGCGCGTACGGCCTGGGTCGCGTAGGCGAGTGTCGTCGTCCAGGGACAGATGATCGACTCGCCGGGGACCTCCAGAGCGCCGAGCGCGCCGGGCCCGAGCCGAGGTTCACTGCGGTACGTCGCGGCGGCGTCCAACAGGCGGGTGTCATGACAGCCGTTGCGTACGGCTTTGCCGGCGAGCCGGGGCAGGGCGGCGAGCTGCTCCCCGTCCCAGGCGACCAGGAGCGCGCCGACGGGCTCGATGGGGATGCCGCTCTCGGCGGCGTAGGCGGCCAGGCGGTGCTGCCCCTCGCGTACGAGCCGGGCCTCGAGGGAACCGGGGACGGCGTCGAAACCGGTGTGGAGAATGGCGGTGTTGGCCTTGGAGGTGCCGTTGCCGACGTCGTCGCTCGCGTCCACGAGTGCGGTACGCAGCCCGTACCGGGCCAGTTCACGGGCGATGGCCGTGCCGACGACCCCGGCGCCCACGACGGCCACGTCATGGAGGTCGCCGGGCAGTGCGCCGCGGGTGGTGACCGTCATGCGACAGGTGCCGTCGCGGGCGAGCGTGCGAGCAGAGCGTCCACCTCGGCGCGGAAGCCCGCGAGCCGTTCGGCGGCCTCGTCGGCGCCGATCCGCGGCTCGTACACGGCGGACGGCGCCCACTCCGGAACGGCCTGCCGCAGTGTCAGTCCCGGATCGGCGCCGAGGCGGGCCACAGCGGCGACGCCGAGCGCGGTCGCGTCGGGCAACGCCGACACCTCGACGGGACGTTGCAGCAGGTCGGCCTGGGTCTGCATCAGCAGCGCGGAGCGGGTGAGCCCGCCGTCCACCCGCAGCGAGGTGACAGGGCTGCCGAGGTCGGCGGCCACGGCGTCCGTGAGCCCGGACACCTGGGCGGCGATGCCCTCGCACAGTGCCCGCACGAGGTGCCCGGGACCGGTGTCGAGGCCGAGTCCGGTGACCGAGCCGCGCAGATCGCCGCGCCACCACGGCGCGGCCAGCCCGGCGAGTGCGGGCACGAAGGTGACGCCGCCGCTGTCGGGGACGGCGGAACCGACCGGGTCGAGGTCGGCCGCGCCGGAGATGACACCCAGGTCGGTGAGCCAGCGCACGGCGGACGCCGCCGTGTACACCTGGCCGTCGAGGCAGTAGCTGGTGCTGCCGCCGAGCCGCCAGGCGACACAGCTGACGAGGCCGGTCGTGGCGCGCCGGGGCCTCGGTCCGGTCTGCGCCAGCAGGAACGCGCCGGTGCCGAAGGTGCACTTGGCGGTGCCCGGTTCGGTGACGCTCTGGGCGAGGAGGGCGGCCTGCTGGTCGACGAGCAGGCCGGTGAGTGCGATCCTCGGGCCGAACGCGGTGGTGACCCCGACCGGGCCGTCGGCGTCCACGACCTCGGGGAGCCGTTCGCCGGTGAGGCCGAAGATGTCGAGGGCGCGCGGCGACCAGTCGGTGCTGTCGAGGTCGAGGAGCTGGGTGCGGCCCGCGGTGGCGGCGTCGGTGACGAACGCTCCGGTGAGCCGGTGCACCAGCCATGAGTCGCTGGTGGTGACCACGCCGTCGCGGGTGAGCTCGCGGCGGATCCAAGCCATCTTCGGAGCGGCGAAGTACGGATCGAGGGGCAGTCCGGTCAGCTGCCGCAACTCATCGGCATGGGAAGCCAGTTCGGTGCAGAGCGGGGCGGCGCGCCGGTCCTGCCAGACGATCGCGTCGGTGAGCGGTTCGCCGTCGGCGGGATCCCAGGCGAGGACGGTCTCGCCCTGGTTGGCGAGGCCGACGGCCATGACCGGTTCGCCGGCCCGGGCGAGCGCCTGGCGGCCGGCGTCGACGACGGAGGAGAGCAGTTCGCGGGGGTCCACCTCGACACGGCCGCCGGGGCCGTACCGTGGCGCGACCGACGCGAAGCCGCTGCCGATGACGCCCCGCTCCGGGCAGACGACCAGCGCCTTCGTCCCGGACGTGCCCTGATCGACGGCGAGCACAGCGCCTGTCACGGCCACCCCGTTCTTCGCTCGAAGGAACCTTGATCGCTGTGGAAAGAGCGTGGTGCAGGCCGCCGTCCCCGTCAAGGCCCGGCCGGACCTGTGCCCTGATACATCATCAACTCCTTGCCGCCTCGGCATGGTTGAGTAAGATCGGCGCGTCGCGGAAAGCGGAGGGGGACCGGCGCCGTTTCCCCGCCTGACGTGACACCGCCCGACGGCGTCCGGCCGACCACCGGACGTCCGCCCCCGCACGACGGACGGCCGGTGTGTTGCCGGGCGTCCGGTTCCTCCCCGACGGCGGCCGGCCGATCCCGCGGCCGCGCCGTCCGGCGGACGCCGATGCCCGCCGGTGTGCCCGATGCCCACCTGCGGGGCAGGCACGCCTCACCTCCTATCTCCCGAGAGGCCCCATGACCTTCCGTTCACCGACCGAGCCCTGCCACATCAAGACGGCCTCCGGGGCGTCACGGTCGTGCTGAGCGCGCCCCGCACTTCCCCGCGCGGGAGGACGGGCTGATGGCTCAGGGCGAGTTACGGCCCGTGTACCACCCGGCCGGACACGACAGCGAGCTCCGCGCCGCGCTGGAGGAACTGCGCACCGGCCGATGGCTGGCGATGCGGAACCTGCTTGCGGACACCGTGGACTGGGCGGTGTGGACGCAGCGGACCCAAGTGCTGGCCGCGGTGGCCGCCGGATCCGACACGGTGCAGGCCTGGCGCGCGGAGGAGCCGGCGAGTCCCGCCGCAGCCGTGATGCACTGCCGCGTGGTGGTCGAGCGCGCTCTGCGGGCGCATCGCGAGGGACACCACCGCACCGACGAGTTGTGGCACCAGGGCTGGGACGCGTGCCGTACGGCGGCGCACGCCGCGCCCGAGGACCCGGTGCCCTGGGTGTGCCTCCTGGCCCTGGCCCGTCTGGACGAGGGGCAGCGGCTCGAGGAGCACCGCGTGGCCCCGCCGGGCCCGATGCTGTTCCCCGGGCCGTGGGGCCTGCTGGCCCAGGCGCACAAGCGCGATCCGCACAATCGCGAGGCGTACCACCGGATGCTGCAGTTCGTGTACGGCCGCCGGGCCGGCGGGCACCTGTCCGAGGCGGTCAACTTCGTCCAGTGGGCGGTGTCCTCGGCTCCGGCCGGGTCCGCGGTGACGGTTCTCCCGTTGTACGTGCGGGTGGAGCGCTACCGCCGTGAGCACGGCCAGGAGAAGGCTCTCGACCTGCACTGGGTGACCGACGACGCGGCGCGTGACGCGCGGCTGGCGCTCGGCTGGTTCGCTGCCGCGGATCGGGAGCACCGTTCACTGCTGGATCTCGGCCACCTGGCACACGCGCTGTGGGGTGCGCAGCAGTTCGCGGACGCCGGCCCGGTGTTCGAAGCGCTCGGCCCGTACTACACGCCGCTGCCTTGGGCGTACCGCACCCACGATCCCCAGGACACCTCGCTGGCGAAGGAGGTGTTCCTGCGCGCCCGGTCCCGCTGCCTGGCCGCGGCCCGTGAGGCACGCTCCGGTCCGTGAGGCACGCTCCGGTCCGTGAGCCGCACCCTCGAGGGGCACTTCGGCCCAGGAGGCGGGGCTCCCGCCCATGAGCCCGGCCCGAGCGCGGGCGGCACCGGTACGTCCCGCTCGCCGCCGCTCGCCCGCCCGGGCCGGGCCCGAGGCCCTCCCCGTCCCCACCGTGCACCGCCTGTCCCCGGAGGTATCCACGATGTCCACGTCCCGGCCGTCCCCGCAGTCCCCGCTGTCGCCGCCGAAGCGGTCCCGCTCCGACCAGGACCCGCAAAGGGACGAGGAGGAGCGGCTGAAGGAACTCGGCTACCAGCCGGTCCTCGCCCGCCGCATGGGCGGTTTCGGCAACTTCGCGATCAGCTTCTCGGTGATCTCGATCCTGTCGGGCTGCATGACGCTCTACGGCTTCGGCCTGGGTACCGGCGGCCCAGCCGTGATGCTGTGGGGCTGGGCCGGCGTCGGTCTCTTCGTGCTGTGCGTCGGCATGGCGCTGGCCGAGGTGACGAGCGCGTACCCGACGTCGGGCGCGCTGTACTACATGGCCGACCGGCTCGGCGGCCGCAAGTGGGGCTGGTACACGGGCTGGCTGAACCTGCTGGGGTTGCTGGGCGCCATCGCCGGCATCGACTACGGCTGCGCCCTGTTCACGGGCGCCTTCCTCAACCTGCAGTGGGGTTTCGAGCCGACGCCCGGCTCCACGATGCTCATCTTCCTGTGCATCCTGCTGCTGCACGCCACGCTGAACCTGTTCGGTGTGCGGCTGGTGAGTCTGCTCAACTCCGTCAGTGTGTGGTGGCATCTGGCCGGTGTGGCCCTGATCGTCGGCGCGCTGGCGATCGTCCCGTCCGACCACCAGTCGCCCGGGTTCGTCTTCGGCGAGTTCGTGAACGACACCGGCTGGGACAACCCGCTCTATGTGGCCGCTATCGGTCTGCTGCTGGCCCAGTACACCTTCTCCGGCTACGACGCCTCCGCCCATCTGTCGGAGGAGACGTCGAACGCCTCGGTCAGCGCGGCCAAGGGCATAGTCCGCTCCATCTGGGTGTCGTGGATCGCCGGTTTCGCGCTGCTGGCGGGGCTGACCTTCGCCATCCAGGACTACACGGGCACCCAGGAGACCGCGACCGGTGTACCCCCGGCACAGATCCTGATCGACGCGCTCGGTGACGGCGCCGCGTCCGCGCTGCTGCTGGTGGTGATCGTCGCGCAGTTGTTCTGCGGCAACGCGGAGGTGGCGGCGGCGAGCCGCATGGTGTTCGCGTTCAGCCGGGACAACGCGCTGCCGGGCTCGGCACTGTGGCGCAGGGTCAGCAGCCGTACGCAGACTCCGGTGCCCGCGGTGTGGCTGTCCGTGGGCTTCGCCGCCGTGCTGGCGCTCCCGTCACTGTATTCGGCGACGGCGTACGGCGCGGTCACGGCGATCAACGTCATCGGCATCACCCCGGCGTACGCGATCCCGGTCTATCTGCGGCTGCGGGCGGGCGACCGCTTCCGGCCGGGGCCGTGGAGTCTGGGCCGCTGGAGCAGGCCCATCGGCTGGGTGGCCGTGGTGTGGGTGGCGTGTGTGACGGTCCTGTTCTGTCTGCCGCAGTCGAACCCGGTGACGATCGACTCGATGAACTACGCCTCGGTCGCCCTGGTGGCCGTGCTGGTGCTGGCCACGGTGTGGTGGTTCGTCGCCCGGCGCACGTACAGCACACCGGCCGCGTACGGAAACGCCCGTGAGCAGGCGGAGCTCGCGGAGAACATCGTCTGACCGGTCACCGCACCAGTGGCGGGCCCGTCCGCGGTGGACGGGCCTCTCACCCTGGTGCCGTCGCGGCTCACCGGCCGGCCGCGGTGTGCGCCGGAATGACATACGCAGCCGGGGCGTTGGGCCGATGTGCGCTCCGTCGCCGGAGCCGATGCCTTCCGAGTGTGCCTACCGAAGGAGTGAGTGTGCCGTGGCCCTCTCCCGTCACGAGCGTGAACAGTTCCTCGCCGAGCCCCATGTCGCCGCACTCGCGGTCGATGCGGGCGACGACGGCGGACGGGCGCCGCTCACGGTGCCCATCTGGTATCAGTACGCGCCGGGCGGCGACATCTGGATCATGACCGGCCGCGAGTCCCGCAAGGGGCAGCTGATCGCACAGGCGGGGCGGTTCAGTCTCATGGTCGACCGTGTGGAGCCGACGATCCGGTACGTCTCGGTCGAAGGCCCCGTCATCGACACCGTGCCCGCCACACGGGAGCAGTTGGTGGAGATCTCCGCGCGCTACCTTCCGGCCGACAAGGTCGATGCCTACGTCGAGTTCGCCTGGAAGAACCACGGCGACCAGACGGTCATCCATATGCGGCCGCAGCGCTGGGTGAGCTCCGACCTCGGCGCAGTCTGAGCCGGCTTCGGGGTCGACGAGCCCGGTGCCGTCCGGGTTCGGCGCCCGCCCGGCCCGGCTACGTCACCGGGCCCTGGGCGGGTCTCCCCACCGGCTACGTCACCGGGCTCCGGACGGTCCCACCAGCGACGTACACCGGGATCTGAGCTCCCACCAGTGACGTCACCCGGCTCCGGGCGGGTCCCCCCACCAGCGACATACACCGGAATCCGGGCGCCCCCACCAGCGACGTACACCGGGATCTGAGCTCCCACCAGTGACGTCACCCGGCTCCGGGCGGGTCCCCCCACCAGCGACATACACCGGAATCCGGACGGTCCCACCAGCGACGTACACCGGGATCCGGGCGCTCCCACGAGCGACGTACACCGGGGATCCAGGCGGTCCCGCCGGCGACGTCAGTAGGGGGCGGAACCGGCCGGACCGACGTCGTCCCCCGGTCGAGGGCCCGGTAAGTCCCCACCCCTGTCGGCGTGTCCCCCTCCCCCACCCTCGGGGTGCACGAGGGGGACAAGGGTTTTCCCCGTATCGCGTTCACCTCAGCTTTTCCTACTGTCTGCCGCACCGGCAGATCCCGCCCCCCTGACTCGCGAGCCCCATCGCTCTCCTGTCAGGTGCATGTAGATCGGGGCCTGTCGGTGCGGCCCCGACCCGGGGCCGTCGTGCCGGCGGCGGCGCGCGGGCTAACCCGGCCCGGGGAACCGCGGAATGCACCCCCACACCGCACCGCGGTTCCCGCGCCGCCCGCTCGCGCTGAAGAGACCGTCATTCGAGAGGAACACCTTGAACGGTTCCAGGCGGAGACTCATAGCCGTCGCGGCAGCGAGCGCCACGCTCGCCGGCGTTGCCGCGACGACTTCCGTGGCGTTTGCCGCAACGCCCACGGACCCCGCGCCGAAGCCCGCCCCGGCGTCGCAGACCATGGCCACCCCGCCGGCCGCGCCGGTGGAGAAGGTCATCGTCACCTACAAGTCCAAGGCCGCCGAGGCCACTTCCAACACCGCGGCTCGTTCCGACGCCGCGGCCAAGGGCTCCGCGACCGGCGAGAGCCTGTCCTTCGAACGCCGGCTCGCCGGCGGTTCGGCCCTGGTCGACCTCGGTGGCGAGGCGTCCAAGAAGACGGTGGCCGAGGTCATGGACGCCTTCCGCGCCGATCCGTCGGTCGCCTCCGTGGAGCCCGACATCCGCGCCTACGCAATGGCCGTCACCCCCGACGACACCGAGTACGCCAAGCAGTGGGACCTCTTCGAGGCCACCGGCGGCATGAACGTGCCCGGCGCCTGGGACAAGGCCACCGGCAGCGGCGTCACCGTCGCGGTCATCGACACCGGCTACGCGGCCCACACGGACCTCGCCTCCAACGTCGTCTCCGGCTACGACTTCATCTCCAGCTCCGCCGACGCACGCGACGGCAACGGCCGCGACAGCAACGCCAAGGACGAGGGCGACTGGAACGCCACCGCCGGCGAATGCGGCACCGGGTCCAGGGCGAGCAACTCCTCCTGGCACGGCACGCATGTCGCGGGCACCATCGCGGCGACGACGAACAACGGCAGGGGCGTCGCGGGCATCGCGTACGGCGCGAAGATCCAGCCCGTCCGTGTGCTCGGCAAGTGCGGTGGTTCCTCCTCCGACATCGCCGACGCCATCACCTGGGCCTCCGGCGGCTCCGTGCCGGGCGTCCCGGTCAACGCGACCCCGGCGAAGGTGATCAACCTCAGCCTCGGCGGCGCGAGCAGCAGCTGCCCGAGCGTGTACCAGAACGCCATCAACGGCGCCGTGTCCCGCGGCACCACCGTGGTCGTGGCGGCGGGCAACAGCAACACCAATGCCTCCGGATTCACGCCCGCCAACTGCGCCAACATCATCAACGTGGCGTCCACCAGCCGCGAGGGCAACCGTTCGTTCTACTCGAACTACGGCAGCATCATCGACGTCTCCGCTCCCGGCGGCGAGACCCGCCGTGCCACGGACACCCCCGGCACGGTGACCACCCCGGAGAACGGCATCCTCTCGACGCTCAACTCGGGCACCACCGTCCAGTCCACCGAGAACTACAAGCCCTACCAGGGCACCTCGATGGCCGCCCCGCACATCGCCGGCCTCGCCGCGCTCCTGGAGTCGGCCAAGCCCACGCTGACCCCGGCCGACATCGAGTCCGCCATCAAGGCCAACGCCCGGCCGCTGCCCGGCACCTGCACGGGCGGCTGCGGCTCCGGTATCGCGGACGCGGCCAAGACCGTCGACGCCGTCTCGGGCACCGTCCCCGGCGGCGCGACCTACAGCAACACCACCAACGTGACGATTGCGGACAACTCGACCGTCACATCGTCGATCGCCGTGACCGACCGCACCGGCAACGCCCCCGCCGCCCTCAAGGTCGGCGTGGACATCAAGCACACCTGGCGCGGCGACCTGGTGATCGACCTGATCGCCCCGGACGGCACGGTGCGCAACCTGAAGACGTCCGCCGGCTCGGACAGCGCCGACAACGTCCTCGCGACGTACACCGTCGACGCCTCCAGCGAGATCGCGGGCGGCACCTGGAAGCTCCAGGTCCGCGATGTGGCCTCGGGTGACACCGGCTACATCGACTCCTGGAGCCTCACCTTCTGATCCACCGGATCACCCGCATCACCGCTGGTCAGGGCGCGTTCCCGGCATCTGCCCGGGGCGCGCCGTACCGCTTTTCAAGTCCAGACCTGTCCGTATGCCGGACGACGGACCTGGACTGAGGGGACAGGCTTCGTATCCTCTGCTCGAACGGGCAGGGGGCCCGCGCACGCCGGAAGGTGGTGGTGGGCTCATGACATCGGTCGCATACCGCGCCGAGCCCGTCGGCCGCGCGGAACTGCTCGCCCGCCTGGACCGTGTGCTGTGCACCGGCGGACGTGCGCTGCTCACCGGTCCCCCGGGGGTCGGCAAGACGGAGGTCGCCCTGTCCGTCGCCGCGCGCGCCGAGGCGCGGGGCGAGACCGTGCTGTGGCTGGCCGCGCTGCCCGCCGACCGTGGCATCCCGGGGACGACCGCCGCCGCGCTCATCGCCTCCGTGGCGGCTGCCGTCCCGACCGCCCAGGGCGGGGACGGCGGCGAAGGACACGTTCTGGAGGGGCTCCCCGGCCCTCAGCGCGCGGCTGTCGCGATGCTGTGCCGTGAGGCGCCCATGCCGGAGGGCGGCTGGGATCCGGTCGCCCTGCGCCTGGCGCTCGCCCGCATCCTGCGCACCCTGGCCGCGGACGGGCCGGCCCTCCTCGTCCTCGACGGGGTCCAGTGCATCGACCCGGCCAGTGCCGATCTGCTGCGTTTCGCGCTCCGTCTGGCGCCGCCCGAGCTGCGGGCGATCGCCGTCGACACCCCGGCGGCGTACGGCACGGGCAGCGAGTTCAAGGACGGGCGGCCGGACCCGGTGACGGCGAAGCCGCTGTGGGAGCCGTCCGAGGCGGACGTGCTGAACGTGCCGCCGCTGCAGGCCGACGAGATCGCGGAGCTCCTCATCCACCACCGGCTGCCCTCGCGCATGGCGGGCCGTATCCACAAGGCCAGCGGCGGCAATCCGCGGCTCGCGCTGGCCGTCGGCCGATCGCTCGCGGACGCGCGCACGCCCGTGCACCACGCCGAGGCCCTGTCGCTGTCCGGACGCGCCCGGGACCTGGCGCGCGGCCTGCTGGGCGCCGTCTCCCCCGACGTGCGCGCCACGCTGCTGCTCGCGGCGCTCGCTCTGCGTCCGTCGGCGTCGCTGATCCGCCGGGCCGGACGGCCGACCGCCGAGGCGGATCTCGCGGCCGCGGAACGGGCGTCGCTGATCCGGCTCACGGAGGACGGCACGGTCGCGTTCTCGGCCGGCGTCCTGCCCTCGACCCTGGTCCACGACGCCTGCTGGGCGGAGCGCAGCTCGGGTCACGCGGCACTCGCCGAGGTCGTCGACGACCCGGTCGAGGCCGTACGACACCGGGCGCTGGCCACCGACATCCCCGACGAGGGCCTGGCCGCCGAGGTGTCGGCCGCCGCGGAGACGGCCCGGCGGCGCGGCCACAGCACGCTGGCCGCCGAACTCGCCCTGCTCGCCGCCGAGTCCACTCCCGGTCTGCACGGCGCGTCGCAGCGCATCGCCCGGCTCGTGGACGCGGCGGAGGAGGCGGCGCGCGCGGCCCGCGCCGATCTGGCGATGCGCGCGGCGACGGACCTGCTGGCACGGGACGCGTCCCCGGCCGACCGGGTACGGGCCAGGCTCGCGGTGCTGGACACCGCCGGCCAGGGCCTCACGGGCCTCGACGAGATCTACGTCCATGCCATGGAGGACTCCGAGGGCGACACGGGGCTCCGGGCCGCGGTCCAGCTGCGGCTCGCGGTCAAGCACGTACTGGCCGACGGCGATCCCGTGCGCTCACGCGCGGCGGCCGTGGAATCGGCGGAGCTCGCCGCATCCGTGGGCGACCGCGCCACGGCGGCCAAGGCGCTGACCGTGCAGGCACGCATGGACCGGGTGCTCGGGTCGCCGGACGCGGAGCGCGTGCTCGCCGAGGCGCGCGCGCTCGAAAGGGTGGAGCGTCCGCTCGGCATCCGCAACGCCGCCCAGATCCTGACGATCCGTCACGCCATGTTCGACGACCGCCTCACCGAGGCCCGCGACCAGCTCGGTGCGCTGCTGCCGCTCGTCGAGCGCCGCGGTTCGGTGGAGGACACGATCGAGCTGCTCCATACGCTCGCGGAGGTCGAGGCCCGGCGGGGCCAGTGCGCGGCGGCGCTCGCGCACGCGGGACGCTCACTCGCCCTCACGCTGGAGGCGGGACTCTCCCCGGGGCCCGCCTGGTACACCCTGGCTCTCGCCGAGACGGCCGGAGGCAGTTTCGCGCGGGCGGCGAGTTACGCACGGCGCAGCGCCCAGGCCTCGGAGGAGGAGGGAGACCACGTCTTCCTCTCACGCAGCCTCTACGCGCTCGGCCGGGTCCAGTTGCTCTCCGGTGACGTCGCCACCGCCCAGGAGACGCTGCGCCGGGTGCAGGTGAGCGAGCGGGCCCAGGCGACCGTCGACCCGTCGATGCTTCGCTGGCACGAGGAGCTCGCCGAGGCCCTGGTGGCTGTCGACGCGCCGGAGGAGGCGGGCGCGCTGCTCGCGGACGTCCGCCCGGTCGCCGAGCGCCTCGGCCGCACGACGGTGCTGCTGGCCTGCGACCGGGCGCACGCCGTGCTCCTCGCCGCGAGCGGCTGCGCGGACGAGGCGGCGGCGCTGCTGACGGAGGTCGCCGAACGGTACGGAACGGCGGGTCTGCCGCTGGAACGCGGTCGGTCGCTCATCACGCTCGCCCGCGTGGAACGCCGCCGCCGCAGGCGGTCGGCGGCGGCAAGCGCGTTGCAGGCCGCGGCCATCGTCTTCGAACGGGCGGGCGCCGTGCCGTGGCTGGGCCTGGCGACGGAGACCCCCACGGCCCCGGCCGAGCAGACGCCTGCCGCGCGGGGTGCCCTGTCGGCCCTGACCGACGCGGAGCTGCGGCTGGCACGGCTGGTGGGCCAGGGGGCGAGCAACCAGGAGGCCGCGGCGAAGCTTTACCTGAGCGTGAAGACGGTCGAGGCGCGGCTGACCCGTATCTACCAGAAGCTGGACGTCCGCTCACGGTCCCAGCTGGCGACGGCGCTCAACAGCTGACCGCCCGGCCCGGGCATCGCACGGAGACGCCTCGCGTGGCCGGGGGTGGGACGCGGGCGACGTCCGCGGCCTCTGGCCACGGTGGCGGAAAAGAGGGCCGATCCGTTCGGATCGGCACTTCGTCACACTGTCATGTGTTGTCGCCGACGGGACGACGCAGAACGCGACGTGGCTGATGGCGGCAGCGGGGGCAGCGCCCAAGGGCCGCAGCCCGTCAGACGCAGAACCTCATCGCGCAGACCGTTACCCTGCCTGAGATGACGGCGCTGTGGAACCCCTGCAGATAGGTGCTGACGACGGCCCCTTCCAGCTTGAGCAGCTGAAGCGCCACATTCTGATTCACGATGCTGTCGGCTCACACGCGGGCGGTGCGGGCAACATGTCCCAGCGGCCGCCACGCCGAACTCCTACGACAGCGCCACGCCGCACGGTTTCCCCTGCCGCGTCGCCAACGTCCGAAGCGCACCTCCATCCGGTCGAGGTGCGCTTCAGCCACAGCCACGTGCGCCGGTCGCCAACCGGTCCCCGAAACGATCAAGAGGCCCCATCGGATTGACTCCGATGCGGCCTCTGACCTGCGACTCTTTCGAGTCGGGACGACAGGATTTGAACCTGCGACCCCTTGACCCCCAGTCAAGTGCGCTACCAAGCTGCGCCACGTCCCGGTGCCCGTGTGACCTGGGGTTTCCCCCTGGCCGGACGCGCAAGAGAACAATACAACACTCCACAGGGCCGGCCGGGCAGCTCCCGGCCGGTCGCCTGTTGGGGGCGCAGGTACGACGCGCGGGGGCGCCGGCTCCGCTCGCGCAGCGGTGTCCCCCCGTCGCGTGGGCGCGCGGCCCGCGTCATGGGGCGCACCCCGCGGTACGGGCGGAACGGAGGGGTCGATGCCGCGGACGCGTTCCGGCAGGGCTGGATCTTGGACAGCGCCCGGACACGGGGCGCGATCGGGCCGGCGCGACGCAGAAATCCCGGGGCCGAGGGCGGCATGGACGCGCCGGGTTCGGTAAGCCGGAAACGCCGGATCACCACGCTGCCGCACGGCCGGACCGCCGGTGGCCCGAGAAACCCCAGCCGCTGGAACGCGGGCCGTCGTGGGAGAAACAACGGGGCGCTCGGACGGCGTGGTGCCGGAGCGCAGGACCGCAGTGGTGCCAGTTCCGGCCGGGCACGACGCGCCAAGGCGCCAGGACCACCGGGGCAGGGGCTGCTGGGGACCAGGACCGGCGGGGCGACGCCGCGGCAGGGGACAATCGCGGTATGGACGATGTACGCAGCGCACGGCCTGGGCGGGATCGCGACGAAGAAGGGCGGGCCCGCAATGCCCGCCCACGCGACGGGCTCGGCCGGCCTCTCCCGTACGGGACGCCGGGCGTGGAGCGGCAGCCCGAGGGGGTGCGGCGGAGCGGGCCCGAGACCGTGGTCGAGGCGCAGCGACTGCTGGACGCGGGCATGCCCTTCCACGCCCACGAGGTCTTCGAGGACGCCTGGAAGTCCGGCCCGGCGCACGAGCGCGAGCTGTGGCGAGGGCTCGCGCAGCTCGCGGTCGGCCTCACCCACGCCGCCCGCGGCAACACGGCGGGCGGCGCCCGGCTGCTGCTGCGCGGGGCTGACCGGATCACCCCGTTCCAAGGGCCGTACGGGATCGATGTGCCGGGCGTGACCCGGTGGGCCCGGCAGCTGGCGGACCGGCTGACGGGCCCGGTCGACGCTGCCACCGAGGCTCCCCGGCTGACCGGTCCGGCCGCCCCGGCGGCGCGGTCCCACGGCTGACCTGTACGGCCGCTTCACCAGCGGACGTGCAGCGCCTCCGGCGAGCGGTGGATCAGAGTCGGGCGCATCACCGGCCGCGGCCCGTCCTCGTCCAGCCTCAGTCCGGGCAGCCGCCGGACGAGGAGACGGAGCGTCAGGGCGAGCTGCTCGCGGGCCAGCTGGGAGCCGGGGCAGCCGTGCGCGCCGTGGCCGAAGGCCACATGCCGACGGGACAGCGGGCGGGTGACGTCGAAGGTGTCGGGGCGGTCGTGCCTGCGCTCGTCCCGGTTGGCGGAGCCGTAGGCCACGAACACCGTCGCCCCGGCGGGCAGTTCGGTGCCGGCGACCGTGACGGGCCGGGTCGTGGTGCGGCGGAAGCCCTGGACGGCGGTGTCGTAGCGGGCGGCCTCCTCGACCGCCGCGGGGATCAGGCCCGGGTCGTCGCGGACGAGCTCCCACTGGCGGCGGTCGCTCAGCAGATGCAGCAGGGTCGTGCCGATGAGCGCGGTGGTGGTCAGGTGCCCGGCGATCAGGAAGTTCTGGAAGCTGGAGACGAGTTCGTGGCGCTGGTCGAGGGTAGGTTCGCCGCTGCCCGGCGCGAGCGCCGCGACCATGGCCGACAGCAGGTCGTCGCGCGGGGCGGCCCGCCGGTCCCGGATGTACCGGTCGAGCATGGTCTGCAGCGCGACCACGTCCTCGGCGGCCGCGACCTGCTCGTCCTCCTCCATCGGGCGGAACAGCAACTGCTCGGCCCGGTAGCCGCCGTGGACCGCGGCGGGCACATCGGCCGGGTCGATGCCGATGAGGCGGCCGGCGACCTGCCCCGGCAGCCTGCGCGCGTACGCCGACATCAGCTCGGCCCGGCCGTCGTCCGCGAAGGCGTCGACGAGTGCCTCGGCCTGCTCTGCCGCGTAGGGGACGAGCGCGGCGACGCGCCCGGCCGAAAGGGCTTGGTTGAGCGGGGCGCGGTGTCGCCGGTGCGCGGCTCCGTCGGTGGAGACGACGGTGGGCCGCTTGCCGTAGCCCTTGGCGAGCACCTGTTGGGCCGCGGGCGAGGGCAGCACGTCCGGCAGCAGGGCGCGTTCGGAGGAGAAGTCGTCGGCGCGGCGCAGCACTTCGCGAACGTCCGCATCGCGGGCGACCAGCCAGGCGCGGAGCTCCGGCACGAAGGTGAGGCCCTCGGCCTCACGGGCGCGGGCGTAGAGCGGGTAGGGGTCGCGCTGCAACTCGTCCAGCCGGGCATGGTCCTTGCTCGCCACGCGGCGCCTCCTGGGATCGGCGATGGCCGGAGCGGCGCCGGGACCGGATCCGCCCTGGTCGCGCCGGGCTCGCAGTGGTGGGTTCACTCGCGGTGGTACGTCCGGCCATCGTGCACGACCCGCGCGGCGGCCGTGAAGGGCCCGTCGGCGGAGGTAGGGACTCCATATCCACCCGTCAGGGCCAGCGGATGCGAGCTACCGCCGGGCGCCGAGCAGGCGCAGCAGCACCGACGCATGACTCGTGCCGGGATCCTTGGCCGCCGTGAGCAGGGTCAGTGGCCCGTCGGCCGCGAGGTCCCTGAGCCGCTGAAGGGCCTCGGCCGCTGCGGGTTCGGCGAGTTCGGCCTCGTAGCGCCGGCAGAACTGCTCGTACGTGCCGTCCGGGCCGTGGTACCAACGGCGCAGCTCCGTCGACGGCGTGAGGGCCTTCGGCCACTCGTCGACGCGGGCCTCGGTCTTGGCCAGTCCGCGCGGCCAGAGCCGGTCGACGAGTACGCGTACGCCGTCGTCCGGGTCCGGTGTGTCGTAGACCCGGCGGACCTTCACATGGTCGGAACCTCGCTGCATTCCCCCAGCGTCACAGCCCGGCGGCGCGGCGTGCAGCGGAACGGGGCCGTACGGCCTACCCGTCCCTCCCGCCCCGCCGTGCTCCGACGCCAGGACCGGCCACCGCGCCCTCCTGGCCTGAGTCGGTCAGCCGGGCGTCGGACTGTCGGAAGCCGAGGCCGGGCCCGACACCGGAGCCGACACCGAACCGGACACCGAACCGGACACCGACGCCGACGCCGACGCCGACGATGCATGCCTGGCCGGCAGCCGCAGCAGGCACAGCAGGCTCACCGCGCACACGCCCACCAGATACGCCGCCACGGCCCACGGCACGCCCTCGTCTGCGACAACCGGCTGTTGATCAGGGGCGTGAGCGCTCCGCCGAGCACCGCCCCCAGGTTGTACGAGATCGCCGTCCCCGACGTGCGCAGCCGCGGCTCGAACAGCTCCGGGATGTACATGCCCTGCACGCCGAGCATGGTGATGAGGGCGAGGAGCAGCACGGTCGTGCAGGCCCACACCGTCGGCAGTCCACCCCGGTGCAGCAGGACCAGATACGGCACGGTGAGGACGCCCATCGCGACGCAGCCGACGATGCTGAGCCGGCGTCCGCCGTAACGGTCACCGAGCGTCGCGGCGAGGGGTGTGGCGGCGGCCATCACGGCCATCGCCGCCATGATGCACAGCAGCGTCCCGCCGCGGGTGAAGCCCGGCCGGCCGGTGATGTGGGACATCGCCCAGACCGTGGCGGTGTAATGCACGGCGTACGTGCACATCACCGCGCCGCCACAAGCACCACGCGCCCCCCGTGCCGCCGCAGGACGGCCCGCAGCGGGGAGCGTGCGAGGGCGTCCTCGCGCGCGAGTCCCTGGAAGACCGGCGTCTCGACGATGCGGGACCGCAGCAGGAAGCCGATCAGGGTGAGGATCCCCGCGCCCCAGAAGGGCACGCGCCAGCCCCAGGCGAGGAACCGCTCGGGGGTGAGTGCCGCGGAGAGTGCCAGGACGCAGCCGTTCGCGCACAGGAAGCCGATCGCCGGCCCGGTCTGCGGGAACGAGGCCCACAGCCCGCGGCGTCCGGGCGGCGCGTGCTCGCCGGCCAGCAGGACGGCCCCGGTCCCCCTGCTCCACCAGGCCCTGGCGGCACTGCATCGTCCCGGCGTGGGCGACGCTCAGCGCGGTGATGCGCCGGTGTTCACCGCCGGAGCGGTTCCACACGGCGTGGCTGAAGTGCCGTTCGGCGACGTCGTAGGAGCCCAAGTGCTCGGCGGCCTTGGCCGTGTGGTTGCCCACGCAGGCGCTCGCCGATCCCCACAGGGCCGCTTAGAAGGGCATCTCCCGCTCGTCCGCGCCCTCGACGATCCGGGCGGCCCGCGCCGCCTCGGCCACGGCCTCCCGCCCGCGGCCGGCCATGGCGAGCGCTCGGGCGCGGGTGACGACGTACAGAGACTCGGTCGCGGGGTCCGTATGGCCCCGCACACGGCGGAGCGCTTCGTCGATGAGGTCGAGCGAGTGCTCGGGCCGGCCCACCTCCATGCCGTGGTGGGCGAGGACGCGCAGGACGAACGCGCCGTGCAGGTCGTTGTCCGCCTCGGGGGTCAGGGCGTACGCCTGGAGGTAATAGCGCTGGGCGAGGCCCGCTTCACCCGCGTCGTACGCCTTCCAGCCGGCCAGGTAGGCCACGCACGCCCCGGCGGACAGCATCTGCCGCCTGAGGTCCTCGGTCCGGAAGCGGGCACGGCACAGCGCGGCCACGTCGCTTCTGAGGTACTGCACCAGTGCGGTGCGTCCGTGCTGTCCGCCGAACCGCTCGTCCACGGCGGTGAACAGCCGCGTCATCTCGCGTACGGCCGCCACTTCCGTCTCTCCGGCGGTGCCGTTGCACTGCTGTACCCGGCCATGTGGCGCCTCACCGGCCGCGCGGGCGTCCAGGGGAAGGCCGGCGGCCGCGACGCTGTAGGGGACGGTGCGGGACCACGGCTCCGCTCGATGTCCGCCCCGGCGAGCGCGTCGAGCGCCTCCAGCGGGTCGTGTCCCTCGCCGGGCGGCGGCAGCGGATCGGCGTCGTCGGCGGTGGCAGCAGGCCGAGCTGGGTGGCCGACACCGGGAGCGGCAGCCGCCGTGACAGCATGGGTGAGGAGGCCCGTCAAGTGCCTGCGCCCCCGACCGATTTCCTGGAGGATGCGCCGGACGCGCGCACGGTCGTGGAGCGTGAGCTGGAGTTCGTCCTCGTACTCGCCGCCCAGCCGGCCGCGCGCACCCCGGTGGCCGTGCCGACCCGGCTGACGTACCGCGTCAGCGACCCGTACGCCGTCCACATCGCCTTCCACATCGACACGCCCGACCCGATCGCCTGGACGTTCGGGCGGGACCTGCTCATCGACGGGGTGTACCGGCCGAGCGGCGATGGGGACGTACGGATCTGGCCCGTCGGCGTCCACGGGGAGGGCGGCGCGGTCTGCATCTCGCTGTCGACGCCCGAGGGGAACGCCGTGCTGCGCGCGCCCGCCGTGGCACTGACCGCGTGGCTGGAGCGGACGATGCGGCTGGTGCCGCCTGGCCGGGAGCGGCTGGTCGTCCCGGCGACCCCCTGAAGCTCTCCAGCCACGGGTCACCGCCTTTCGTGGGACCGCCTCCCCGAACATTTCGCCGCCGCCCTCGCCGTCCGCCGGCTCCTGGAAACCGCCTCCCCGTGCGGACATTTCGCCCACTTGTCGTAGGAGGGCTTCCCCTGGCCGCCTGCGCGGGCATCATTCAGTCCCTGCTCCCTCTCTTCGTCTCGCTTCGTCTCTCTTCGTCTGCCTCGTCCTGACGTCCGACTAGCTGGGGACGTCCGGTGAACGGCAGCATGGAAGACAGGTGACGCCTGTCCGCGCACGGAGGCGGTACAAACTTTGACAAGGCAAGACTTTGCGTTCTGCGGGGCCGAGCTGGCGGCTGTCTACGTGCTGGCCGAGGAGCGCCACGGTCTGCGCCTGGCCGAGGTGGCCGGGGATCGCGGCGCGACGCACGGGCTGCCGGCACAGGTACCGCTGACCAGCCGGTCCCCCGCCGCGCTGGCCTACCGCGCGGGCCGGCCGCTGTGGCTGCGACCGTCGGACGTCGAGGCGTACGGTACGGGCGCGGACGCGCCCTTCCTGCGCCCCGGGCCCGGCTTCCCCCACGGCGCCCTGTCCCTGGGCGCGCTGCCGCTGGGCCGCGGCGCGCGGGAACTGGGCTGCCTCCTGGTCGCGGGCGAGGTCGGCGACGGATTCGACACCGACCGCCGCACACTGCTGGAGCTGTACGCCGATCAGGTCGCGGCCGGGCTCGAAGCGGCCGCGGCCCGCTCCCCCGGCCGGGCGGAGCCGCGGTCGCACGGCCCGTCCCTGGTGCCGCCGCAGGGCGGCGCGTTCACGCTGACGCTGAGCACCGGCGCGATGGACGCCGACCCGCAGATGCTGACGCTGCTCGGCATGCCGCCCGAGCGGTTCGACGGCCGGGCGGAGACCCTGCTCGCCTGCGCGGTGCCGGACGACGTCCCGGCACTCATGGAGATCGTGGAGCCCGGCCGACTGGCGGCGGCGGGAGGCCAGTTGGCGTTCCGCGTCCGGCGTCCAGGCGGTGAGCTGCGCTGGCTCGGGCTGCGGTGCCGGCTGCGGTTCGGCGCCGATGGGACACCGGAGCGCATACTCGGCGTCGTCGCCGACGCCGCCTACTTGCGTCCCACCGCCGACGAGGTCGCGGTCGTGCAGGAGCTGTCCGCGAAGCTGGCCGGGGCCACGACCGTACGGGAGGTCAGCCGGCTGGTCGTCTCCACCCTGCGCGGCCGGCTGGACGCCGACCGGATCGCGGTGGCGGAGCTGGAGGCCGACCGGCTCTTCGTCACGGCTCTGGACCCGCCGGACCACCAGTCCTGGCCGCAGCTGTGGCAATCCGAATGGCGTTCCGAATGGCCGGACGCGTCGTGCAACGCCCTGCCGACGCTGCAGAGCTCACTGCGCGAGGGCCACCTGAGCCTGTGGCCCTCGGGTGCCGGTCTCGAAGCGGGCCTGGCCGGGATCGGGCCGGGCGGCCTTGCGGTGCTGCCGCTGCCCGCCGACGGCCGCATGGTCGGCGTGTGCCTGGTGGGCTGGGAGGAGTCCCACGGGTTCGGCCCGGAGGAGCGCTCGCTGCTGACCGCGGTGGCGGGCCTGGTGGGCCAGGCCCTGACCCGCGCGCACGCGCTGGACGCCGGCCACGAGCTGGCGACGATGCTCCAGCGCAGCCTGCTGCCCCGCAAGCTCCCGGCGCTGCCCGGCGGGGTCGCCGTCGCCCGCTATCTGCCGGCGACGGTGGGCCTGGAGGTGGGCGGCGACTGGTACGACGTGATCCCGCTGAGCGACGGCCATGTGGCGTTCGTCATCGGCGACGTCCAGGGCCACAGCGCCGCGGCCGCGACGATCATGGGCCAGATGCGCACGGCGGTGCGCGCGTACGCGGTGGAGGGCCATCCGCCGGACGTGGTGGTCGCGCGCGCCAACCGGCTGCTCATGGGCATGGAGACGGACCTGTTCGCCACCTGCCTCTACTGCGAGCTGGACATGGAGGAGGGCAACGCGAGGTTCGTACGGGCCGGACACCTGCCGCCCGTCCTGCGCCACCCCGACGGGACGACGCAGGAACTGGGGGTCGAGGGCGGGCCGCCGCTGGGTGTGCTGGAAGATGCCGAGTTCCCCATGACGGAGGCCGGCCTGGCCCCAGGAACGCTGCTCACGATGCTCACGGACGGTCTCGTCGAGTCCGCGCATCTCGCGCTCGATGACGGCATGCGCCGCGTCCGCGAGGTCCTCGCGGCGGCCGACCCGGCAGACACGGGCCGGGTCGCCGACGCACTGCTGGGCAGCGCCGACGGCCGCGACGACGACGTGGCCGTACTGCTGCTGCGCTACGACGGCAGCCGGGCCCGCCCCGAACGGACCCACTGGACGGTGTGGCGGCTGCCGGACGCCGTGATGCACGCACGCCGCTTCACGGCGCGGACGCTGCGTGCGTGGGGCGTGCCGGACATGGCGGACGTGGCCCTGCTGGTGGTGTCCGAGCTGGTCACGAACGCCATCACGCACACCAGGGGCGAGGTCCGGCTCAATCTGACCCTGTCGGCGGACCGGCTGAGGATCGCGGTGAACGACGCGTCACCGCGCAGCCCGGTCAAGCCGGCCAACGTGGACTGGGAGGCGACCGGCGGCCGGGGCCTGCTCATCGTCGAGGCGATGAGCACGGACTGGGGCTCGGTGCCGCTCAGCGGCGGCAAGCAGGTCTGGGCGGAGATCCCGGTGACACCCACCGACGTCTGAGCCGCGGCCGGCGCAACGGAAAAGGCGCTCTCCCAGAGCCTAGGACAGGACCTGCGCCGGCCACCCTGGCATTGCCCGCCGGCAGGCTCTGAGCGCATCAGATACTCAGCGTCACGGCCTGGCGAGGCATCATGACTAACTGTCACCGCCCGCCGGGACGAATACGACCCGGAACATCCTGGGCCACCACTTGCCCGTCAGCAGGAACTGCTCGGTCCCCGGAACCGCGGCAATGCCGTTCAGGACGTCCGCGTGCCGTCTCTCGGCTTCGTTCAGCAGTGACGGAACGGCGATGTCACCGGTCACCGCACCGGAGCGGGAGTCGATGCGTACGACCCGATCGGTGGGCCAGACGTTCGCGTACACGACGTCGCCGACGCATTCCAGCTCGTTCAGCCGTCCGACCGGCCGCCCCTGGGTGGTGACGGCGGCCTCGCCACGCTTCTTGAGAGTTCGGGGGTCCCGGAAGACGAGCCGGGAGGTGCCGTCTGTCGTCACGAGCCGGCCGCGGTGCCGCTGGTGGCATACTCCCCAGCCTTCCCCCTCGTACGGCACCCGGCGCAGTTCGGCCAGCGTCCCGGCGTCCCTCTCGATAGCGATGCCGTTCCGCCAGGTGAGCTGCCAGAGCGTCGGCCCCATGACGGTGATTCCCTCGCCGAACAACGGTGGTGGCAGCTTGGCGCGCCGCGCCGGCGGGGTGCCGGGCCGACCGGCCCTGATCGTCGAGCGGCCAGGCACGCCCGTGCTCTCGTAGAGCATGCCGTGAGCCATCTCCAGGCCCTGGGTGAACGCCGTCGGATCATGAGGCAGGGTCTCGACGACCCGGACCGTCAACCGCTCGACCTGTACAGCTGTCTGCCCGGGCATGCTCCGTTCGTGATCCACGGCTCCGTCGCCCGTGTCGCACGAGCCGACGAGCAATCCGCCGACCAGGGCGGCGACCGCCACAGGGATCATGCTTGCAAGCCGCATGGCTGCACACTGGCACACCGGCCCGACCGGATCGGGTGTGCCCGCCGGACCGGCGGGCGACGGTCGTCCCCATGGCGCAACGGCCCGAGGCCACTGCGGCGCGCAGCGCCCTGCCGGGCCGGCCCGGAGGAGCAGGCGGCCCCGGAACGGCCAGGTCCGGGGGCGCCCCCCCGGGGGGGCCCCCCCCGGGCCGGCGCGCGCGGGCGCAGCCTATGGGGGGGCGGCGCCGGAGACACCCCCCCGCGGGGCCGCCCCCCCCCCGGGCGACAGGGG